>CANRGP010000031.1 GCA_947630085.1 uncultured Lachnospiraceae bacterium | reverse complement strand
GTGCGAGTAATACCTAGCCACTTGGCGAGGTGCTTACGAGCCTAGTGGATATGGTATACTGTTTACGGATACAGTCAGCAGTGCTGCCGCACGGAGGGACGTATGAAGACGATCAGTATTATGATACCATGCTATAATGAAGAAGAAAATGTGGAGCCTATTGCGCAGGCGGTGATCCGGACCATGGAAAACGATCTGCCGGAATACGATTACGAGCTGCTTTTCATAGATAATGACTCCCGGGACAGGACCCGCGCTATCCTTAGAGAGATGTGCGCGGAGAATCCCAGGATTCGTGCCATATTTAACGCCCGGAACTTCGGCCAGTTCAACTCTCCGTATTACGGGATGCTTCAGGCTTCGGGCGACTGCGTGATCTCCATGGTGGCGGATTTTCAGGACCCGGTCGAGCTCATCCCCCAGTATGTCCGTGCCTGGGAGGAGGGGTACAAGATCGTTATCGGGATCAAGACCGGCAGCAAGGAAAACCGATTGATGTACTGGCTGCGGAGCTGTTATTATAAACTCATCCACAAATTGTCGGACGTGGAGCAGATCGAGCATTTTACGGGATCGGGACTTTATGACAGAGATTTTATCGAGATCCTCCGCAACCTGGACGATCCGACTCCGTTTCTCCGCGGGATCGTGGCGGAGCTGGGATACCGGCGCAAGGAGATCCCCTATGAGCAGCCCAGGCGGCGCGCGGGCAAGACGAGCAACAATTTCTACAGACTGTATGACGCGGCGATGCTCAGCATTACCTCCTACACCAAGGCGGGACTGCGCCTGGCCACCTTTGTGGGAGCTTTCAGCTGCCTGCTCAGTTTCATTGTGGCGATCGTGTATCTGATCATGAAGCTGATCTGGTGGGACCGTTTTCCCGCAGGTATGGCGCCCATGCTTCTGGGTATGCTGTTTCTGGGCTCCGTGCAGATCTTCTTTATCGGCATGGTGGGGGAGTATGTGCTTTCCATCAACCAGAGGGTGATGAAGAGGCCGCTGGTAATTGAGGAGGAGCGCATCAATTTCCCCGATAAGAAAAAGGACAAGGGCAAAAAGCACAAGGACAAAAAGAACGGGAAGGCGAAAAAAACCGACAGGCAGGATAAAGAGGAGAAGACGGAACCGGGCGATGAAATATAAGATTGACGTGGTGCGTATACGCGAGAATTCTATACAGATAAACGGATGGGTGATCGGAAGGACTCCGGAATCGAAAACGGATTTCCGGGTTGTCGGGAAGCACCATGAGAAGATAGACAGCAGCTGCGTTCCGACCAGAAGGGACGATGTGAGCCAGATCTATTTTAAGAAGATCTGCGACAGGGATTTCGGCTTTGATATTCAGTTCCCGTATGAGCGGGGAAAGGATTATTATCTGCTGATCCGGTGCGACGGGAAGACCAGACGGGTGAAATTCAACGAGAAGCTGATCGCCAGGCGGGCCAGCGTGGCCCACAAGAGGCTGGAGAAGATCCGTGACCTGATGAATATGGAGACGGTCCGCGTGGCGCTGGATTTCGGGAAGAAGAACGGATTAAAGGCCCTGCTCCTGAAATCCCGCCATAAGCTCCAGGGCATTGATAACGACTACGAGTATGCGGAATGGTATGACCTTACGAAACCGACAGAGGAGGAGCTTGAGCGCCAGAGAAAGGAGATCTGGGAGGAAGGCCCCCTCTTTTCCATCGTAATGCCGGTTTACAGGGCTCCCGCCAAGTATCTCAAAGTGATGGTGGACTCGATCCTGGCGCAGACGTATCGGAACTGGGAACTGTGTATTGCCGACGGCAGCCCGAGAGGAGAAACATCGGAGGAGCTGCTGAAGACGTATATGGAGAAGGACGGACGCATCCGGTACCGGAAGCTGGAACAAAACGGAGGATTTTCCGAGAATACCAACGCGGCCGTCAGGATGTCTTCGGGGGAATGGATCGTCCTGGCCGATCAGGACGACGCGATGCCGCAGGAGGCCCTGTACGAGTGCGCCAGGGCTGTCCGGGAGCACCCGGAGTGCGACGTGATCTATTCTGACGAGGACAAGCTGGATATGGACGGAGGCGCTCTTTTTGATCCGCATTTCAAGCCCGACTTTAATCCGGATCTATTGCGCAGCGTAAATTATATCTGCCATCAGTTTTTGGTGAAGAGGGAGCTGTTTGATCGGGTGGGAGGGTTCCGGAAGGAATTTGACGGCGCACAGGATTACGATCTGATCCTGCGGTGCACGGAAAAGGCCGCGGGGATCGTTCATATTCCCAGGATTTTGTATCACTGGAGGTGCCACCAGGGTTCCACGGCCAGCGATCCTAAGAGCAAACTGTATGCTTTTGAAGCCGGTTCGCGTGCCATTATGGACCATTACCGGCGGTGCGGGATCCGGGCCGAAAAGGTCGAAAAAGGCGTGGACTACGGGATCTACCATACCACGTTTGCCATTGAAGGCGATCCCCTTGTATCGGTGATCATTCCCAGCAAGGATCACTGGCAGGATTTGGATCTTGCCATCCGCGCCCTGTTTACCAGATGCACCTACCGCAATCTGGAATGTATCGTGGTGGAGAACAACAGCCGGGATCAGGAGACTTTCCGGTATTATGAAAGGATTCGGGAGGAGTTTCCCGGAGTGCGCGTAGTGAAATGGGAACGCGAATTTAATTTTTCCGCGATCAATAACTTCGGCGTACAGTATGCGTCGGGGCAGTACCTTTTGTTTATGAACAATGATATCGAACCCATCGCGGACAATTTCATCGAGGAAATGCTGGGATTCTGTCAGAGGGACGACGTGGGAGCGGTAGGAGCGCGGCTTCTGTATCCGGACGGCACCATCCAGCACGCGGGCGTCGTGGTGGGGTTCGGCGGGATCGCGGGCCACACATTTATCGGGCTCCACTCCGCGGAGAACAGTTATTTTCACCGGGCGATGTGCGCTCAGGACTACAGCGCCGTGACGGCGGCCTGCATCATGACCCGGAGAGATGTTTTTGAGGCGGTGTCCGGCTTTTCGGAGGAGCTCGCGGTAGCTTTTAACGATATCGATTACTGTATGAAGGTGCGCGCGCTGGGCAAGCTGATCGTCTACGCGCCGTATGCGGTCCTGTATCATTATGAATCCAAATCAAGAGGGCTGGAGGATACGCCGGAGAAAATAGACAGATTTAACCGTGAGGTCGCGCGTTTCGCCAAAAAATGGCCGGATATCCTGCGCGACGGAGATCCGTATTACAATCCCAACCTCACCCTGCGCAAATCCAATTTTGCCCTGCGCGATCTGCAGAAGGAAGGAATCGGGGAACCGTACCCGCTGGGGCCGTCGATCGCCCGGCTGATGGAGGAATAGAAAAATGCCGCAAAAACAGGTAACGGTTATCATACCCAACTACAACGGACTTGAATTTCTCGGGCCCTGTCTGGCTGCTCTGGAGCGGCAGACGTTCCAGGGCTTTGAAGTATTGGTGGTGGACAACGGTTCTTCGGACGGAAGCGTTCCTTACCTGAAAGCACGGGATGTCCGGACGATCTTTCTGGAGAAAAACGAGGGCTTTTCAGGCGCGGTGAATGCCGGGATCCGCGCGGCTTCCACGCCTTATGTGCTGCTGCTGAACAATGATACGGAGCCGGAGCCGGAATTTGTCGGAGAGCTTTTAAAGGAGATTCGGCGGTCCGGCAGGATATTTGCCGTCAGCAGCAGGATGATCCAGATGCACCACCGGGAGCTTCTGGATGATGCCGGGGATATGTACAGCCTGATGGGATGGGCGTACCAGCGGGGCGTCGGCCGCCCGGTCAGCTGCTACGGCCGCCCGTCCGAGGTGTTCTCCGCGTGCGCGGGAGCGGCTATTTACAGGAGAAAGGTTTTTGACGAGATCGGGCTTTTTGACGAGAACCATTTCGCATATCTGGAAGACATGGATGTCTGCTACCGCGCCAAGATCCGTGGATATCACAACCGTTACTGCCCCTCGGCCGTTGTTTATCATGTGGGGAGCGGGACCAGCGGCTCCCGGTACAATCCGTTCAAGGTCCGTCTGGCCGCCCGCAACAGCGTCTATCTGAATTACAAAAATATGCCGGCCCTTCAGCTGGCGGTGAACGCGGTTCCCATCGCGGCAGGAATGTTGGTGAAATACGCGTTTTTCCGAAAGCTGGGTTTCGGGAAGGAATACCTGTCTGGGATAAAGGAGGGATTCGCCGGCTGCAGGAAGCTTGCGAAGGTTCCGTACGATCCCGGCTGCCTGTCCGATTATTTGTCCATACAATGGGAGCTGATTGCCGGGACTTTTCTCTATATATATGAATTTACCCGAAGGCAATTTGGAAAAATTACCAAAAATTAAGAGAATGTTAATATCACAGGGACGATTTTCATGTATAATGGATGGGACGTGATATCACATTATTTTCAGGTGAACTTTTATGATAAAGAATAATCAGCAGATGCTGAACCGCCTCCACGTTTTTCTGGATGTGCTGGTGATCACGATTTCATATGCGTTTTCGTGGGTCTGTCTGGTCGTGGGAAACCGGCTGTTTTCGCCGGACAGAGGACTTCTGGCCCCCGAGTATTATTTTATGGCTCTGATCGGCATCATACCTTTATATCTGACACTGTATGCCTGCTTCCGCCTGTATGAGCCCAAACGCAGGCAGATGAGACGCATAGAATTTGCCAATATATTTAAGGCGAATCTGCTGGGGATGATGATCCTGACCATGATCTTCTTCCTTTTTCGGCAGAACCCTTATTTTCAGGTCTTCTCATCCAGGATGATCCTCTATTTTTTTGCGATTAATACCACGGCGAGTACGGTGGAGCGCACGGCGATCCGCGTCCTGCTGCGCGCCATGCGGGCCAAAGGCTACAATCAGAAGCATATACTCCTGGTGGGCTTCAGCCGCACGGCGGAGGGCTTTATTGACCGGGTCGCGGGAAATCCTGAGTGGGGGTGCCATATCTGGGGCATACTGGATGATAACCTGGAAGAGGGATACACGTACCGAAAGATACCGGTGATCGGTTCCATTGACAAGCTGGAATCCATTCTGGATCTGAACACACTGGACGAGATCGCGATCACGCTGGCGATCGAAGAGTATGCCAAGCTGGAGCATATCGTGGCGATCTGTGAGAAATCAGGCGTCCACACCATGTTTCTCCCGGACTACAACAATCTGATTCCCACAAGACCTTATACGGAGGATCTGCAGGGGCTTCCGCTGATCAATATCCGGTACGTCCCCCTGAATTCCTTCTTTAACCGGGCCGTGAAGCGCCTGGTAGATATCGTAGGCTCCCTGGCGGGGATCGTTCTGTTTTCGCCTGTGATGCTGGTGACGGCGGTGATGATAAAGATCACTTCGCCAGGCCCGCTGATCTTCAGCCAGGAACGGGTGGGCCTGCACAACAGGACGTTCCGGATGTACAAGTTCCGCTCTATGGAGGTGCAGAAGCCTGACGACGAGCAGGACAAGTGGACAACCCCCCATGATCCGCGGGTGACCCCCTTCGGCAAGCTGATCCGCAGGCTGAGCATTGACGAGACGCCCCAGTTTTTTAATGTGCTGAAGGGAGACATGAGCCTTGTAGGGCCCAGGCCCGAGAGACCTTTTTTTGTGGAGCGGTTCAAGGAGGAGATCCCCAGATATATGATCAAGCATCAGGTTCGCCCCGGCATGACCGGATGGGCGCAGGTCAACGGCTTCCGGGGAGATACTTCCATTACCAAACGCATCGAGCACGATCTGTATTATATCGAGAACTGGACGCTGGGACTGGACTTTAAGATCATGTTCATGACGATATTCAGGGGATTTATCAATAAAAACGCGTATTAGACTTTTTTCAGTATATAGGGATGGAGACGAGAAAAAGCAATGAGTTGGGAACAGGATGAAGAAAGCGGAAGATATATGAGGGATGACCGGTCCGGGACCGGCTCTCCGTCTGCCGATCCTTCCTTCCGGGAGGACGTATATTCGGCGCGGCAGAACGCGGCGGGAACCACACGGCAGACGGCGCAGAGCGCGGCAGCGGGAACCACGCGGCAGACAGCACGGAGCGCGGCGGCGGGAACCACACGGCAGACGGCGCAGAGCGCGGCGGCGGGAAGCACACGGCAGACGGCGCGGAGCGCGGCGGCGGGAACCACGCGGCAGGCGGCACAGAGCGCGGCGTCGGGAACCACACGGCAGACAGCACGGAGCGCGGCGTCGGGAAGCGCGCAGCAGAAAAAAAGGACTTCTCTGTCGGAGCAGGTTGCACAGAGGCGGGCGCAGCGGGCCAGGAAGAAAAAGATCCGCCGGCGCATTATTGTGATGATCATCGCCGAATGCCTGGTGCTGACGTGCATTTTTGCCTATGCGTATGTGAGCAGGCTCTGGAATCTGATGCCGAGACCCGACGTGAACGTGGGAAACGTGGAGAACTCCAATATCTCTCTGGAAACCATTACCAAGATGAAGGGATACGAGATGATCGCGGTCTTTGGGGTGGATTCCGGGACGGGGACATCCAGCGCCCGCGGAAACTCTTCCGACGTGAATATTATTGTCTGTATCAACCAGGACACGGGAGAGATCAAGCTGGTTTCGCTGTACCGGGATACCTATCTGAAGGTGAACGATAAGGGCAGCTACCGCAAATTTAATTATGCATACGCGCAGGGCGGCCCGGAGCAGGCCCTGAAGATGCTCAACGAAAACCTCGATCTGAATATTACCGAATACATTACCTTTAACTGGAAAGCAGTAGCCGACGGGATCAATTTCCTGGGCGGCGTCGATATCGATATCACCAAATCCGAGTTCCGCTTTATCAACGCGTTTATCACGGAAACGGTGAAGGAGACGGGAGTGGGCTCCTATCAGCTGAAGAGCGCGGGAATGAATCATCTGGACGGTATCCAGGCGGTGGCCTATGCGCGTCTGAGGCTGATGGATAATGATTACAAGCGGACAGAACGCCAGAGAAAGGTGATCGAGCTGGCATTTGCCAAGGCGAAGCAGGCGGATTACGCGGTCCTCAACCAGATCCTGGTGGAGTGCCTGCCTCAGGTCATGACCAATCTTGATTTCGTGGATCTGACCAATATGGCCTTAAGCATTACCAAATACCATATCGGTGAGACGGCCGGATTTCCTTTCGATAAAGGCGACGCCAATATGGGCTCCGTGGGAGCCTGCGTGATCCCGCAGACGCTGGAGTCCAATGTGAGCCAGCTCCATCAGTTCCTCTTTGGAGATGAGGCATATGAACCCAGCAGTACGGTAAAGCAGATCAGCCAGAAGGTTGCGGCGGATACGGGAATGTATGCCGCGCAGAGAAAGACTACAAGTGCTCCGACGGAAGCGGAAAGGGAAGAAACTTCTCCTGCGGAGGATGAGACGGAGAGCGGAGAGAGTATGACGGAGACGGACGAGAACGGCGTGATCATTCTGCCGCCCGGCATCGGTGAGACAGATGAGAACGGAGAGCTGATCGATCCGCCGGAGCCGGACGGCCCTTATCCGGGGATGTTGCCGGGACAGAACCCGGACGGCCCGGGTGAACAGCAGTCGAACGAATACCCGAACGGCCCCGGCTGGCCGACTGCGAATTCTCCCTCCCAGGAGAGTACGGAAGAGAGGGGACCGGGAATCCCGAGTTCCGATTCCGGCTCGACAAGTCCTGACGGTTCGACAAGTCCTGGCGGTTCGACGGGCCCCGGCGGTTCGACGAGCTCCGATGGTTCGACGAGCCCCGGCGGTTCGACGAGTTCCGATGGTTCGACGAGTCCCGGCGGTTCGACAAGCCCCGGCGGTTCGACGAGTCCCGGCGGTTCGACAAGCCCTGGCGGTTCGACGGGTCCTGGCGGTTCGACGGGTTCCGACGGGGGACCCGCGCCCGGCCAGAATGCAGAGCCCGGAACTCCTTCCGGCAATACGGGCGGACCCGGATCATCCTCCGGCAGCTCGGGCGGGGGAGAAAACGGCGTGATCACGGGACCCGCAAATATACCCGGAGGACCGGGGGAATGAGTTTCCTTCTTTTCACAGATTTATGATATATCTTTCACACATTGGTCACAAAATACTGATATAGTAGGTGCTGAAGATGAAAGATATCCAAGCTTGTGGAAAGGGGTTGTTGTATCATGTATGATGAAGAAAACAGAAATGCGAATATAGGAAACGGATGGGATCCTCAGGAGAGCCGGGGAGAAGAGCCGTCCTACCTGGAGAGTCGGGGAGAAGAGCCGTCCTATAGAGAGAGCCGGGAGGAGCCGTCCTATCAGGACGATCAGGCCCGCATCTCCGGAGAAGCAGCGTATTCTGCGGAGAGGGATGAAGCGGGTGCGGAGAGGAGCCGTATCCGGGAGGCGATCCCGGAGACAGGGAGCCGGTACGGCGGAAGCTTCCGCCCCGATCCCGTCAGCCCGCAGCCGGCCGGACCTTCGGGACCTTCCGGCAAAAAGAAGAAGTCCGCAGTGATCAAGCGGTACGCGGGAGTGGCTCTGGCGGCCCTTATGTTCGGAGTCATAGCCGGAAGCGTGATGGCAGGCATGAATCTTCTTGCCGGCCGGATGCAGGAGAAGCAGGAGGATGCCGCAGTGCCGCAGATCTCCACACAGGCTGCCCTGTCCGATGATGAGATCCAGAGAATTGCCCGGAGGGTGACCGGAAGCGTGGAAGGCACTGACGGAAAGGCTGTGCTCCTGGATGTATCGGGGATCGTGGAGGACGCCATGCCCTCCATTGTCGCCATTGACAGCAAGGTGGTCTATGAATCCGTGAACCCCTGGTTCGGCCGCCAGACGTACGAGGCCACCGGAAGCGGGTCCGGGATCATAATCGGAGAGAATGACAAGGAGCTCCTGGTCGTGACGAACAATCATGTTGTCGAGGATACCACGGAGCTGACGGTTACGTTCATTGACAAGACCGCGGTAAATGCCACGGTGAAGGGAACGGATTCGGAGAGCGATGTGGCGATTATTTCCATTCCGCTGGATGATATTTCCCAGGAAACAAAGGACGCCATCGCCGTCGCCATGGTGGGCAATTATGATGACCTGGAGGTCGGACAGGGCGTGGTCGCCATCGGCAATGCCCTGGGATACGGACAGTCCGTCACCGTCGGCTATATCAGCGCGCTGGATCGGGAAGTGAACACGGAGAGTGGTGTAAAGAGAAACCTCCTGCAGACCGATGCGGCGATCAATCCCGGAAACAGCGGCGGCGCTCTGCTGAATATGTACGGGGAAGTGATCGGCATCAATGTAGGCAAATACACGGATACCAGCGTGGAGGGAATGGGATATGCGATCCCCATCTCCGAGGTTGAGGACGTCATCAATGCGCTGATGGCCCGCCGCAGCGGCGAGAAGGTAGAGGAAGGCAAAGAGGGATATCTGGGCATTCAGGGAGTTACCGTAGACAGCAGTATGCAGCAGCAGCTGGGTATGCCGGAGGGCGTTTACGTATACCGGATCCTGGACGGCGGAGCCGCATCCAAGACGGATCTGCGGGAGAAAGATATCATTACGGGATTTGACGGCCAGACCATCCGGTCGATGCAGGAACTGCAGGATCTCCTGAAATACTATAAGATCGGGGAGACAGTGGATCTGACGGTTCAGTCACTGGACATGGGTGCGTATGTGGAGAGGACCGTTACGGTCACTCTGGCGGCCCAGGCAAATTCATAACGGCTATAACGGAAACTATATGGAATCAGGATCGGGGTTTTGGACTTGTGCCGAAGCCCCGGTTTGCGCACACGGCAGCCCGGGCCGCCGGAGACAGGAGAGAAGAAATTGGAAGACAAAGAGAAAGACCAGGAGAACGGAAACGAGCAGGAATATGAGAAGATCTGCCATGTCTGCCGCCGGACGGAGAGCAGGGCGGGGCAAATGTTCGATCTGCCCGGAGGGATCTGTATGTGCCATGACTGTATGCAGAAGGCGTTTGATTCCCTGAAGAATGGCGGGATAGATCTGTCCGGCATCCAGAATATGCCTTATATGAATCTGAACTTCAGCGATTTTTCCAAGCTGAACGTCCCCCAGGCAGAGATCCCCGAGAAGCAGAAGATCCGCAAAAAGACCGGGGAACCCAAGCCGTCCTTTGATATCCGGGACATTCCGGCCCCTCACCGGATCAAGGCGTCCCTGGATCAGTATGTGGTGGGACAGGAGCAGGCCAAGAAGGTCATTTCCGTAGCCGTCTACAATCACTATAAGCGTGTGTTCGCCAAGGAGAATCAAAAAGAGGGCGACGACGTGGTGATCGAAAAATCCAACATCCTGATGATCGGGCCCACGGGAAGCGGAAAGACGTATCTGGTCAGGACGCTGGCAAAGCTTCTGGATGTCCCTCTTGCCGCCGCGGATGCTACGGCGCTTACGGAAGCGGGATATATCGGCGATGACATTGAGAGCGTGGTCTCCAAGCTTCTGGCCGCTGCAGGGAACGATGTGGAGAAAGCGGAGCATGGTATTATTTTTATTGACGAGATTGATAAGATCGCCAAGAAGAAGGATACAAATACAAGGGATGTCAGCGGTGAATCCGTGCAGCAGGAGCTTTTAAAGCTCCTGGAAGGGACTACGCTGGAGGTCCCCGTGGGAACCAATCAGAAGAATGCACTCTCTCCGATGGCTACGGTCAACACGGACCAGATCCTTTTTATCTGCGGGGGAGCGTTCCCGGATCTGGAAGGGATCGTGAAGGAGAGACTGAACCGCTCCGCTTCCATCGGATATAAGGCGGAGCTGAAGGACCGCTATGACGACGACGAAAATATCCTCCGGTATGTGACCAACGCGGATCTGCGCGCTTTCGGAATGATCCCGGAGTTCCTGGGCCGCCTCCCCATCAAGGTCACGTTCCAGAAGCTGACCAGGCAGATGATGGTGGATATCCTCAGGGAGCCGAAGAACGCCATTATCAAGCAGTACATAAAGCTTCTGGAGATGGATGAGGTGAAGCTGACATTCGAGGACGACGCCCTGGAATGGATCGCCGAGGAGGCCATCCGCAGGGATACCGGCGCCAGGGCGCTGCGGGCGATCCTGGAGGAATTTATGCTGGATATCATGTATGAGGTTCCCAAGGATCCGGGGATCGGCACGGTTGCCATTACCAGGCAGTACCTGGAAAAAAGCGGGGGCCCCCGGATCGGTATGCGTGTCTGAGAGGCAGGAGGCGCGCTGAGCATACCTGCGCGGAAGCGCAGCAGCCGCCGGGGCGGATCCTCTCAGTTTCGCAGCGAAAGCAGCGACTGGTACAGATCCAGCGTTCCGTATCCCCATTCGCGGTTGGGATAGATGTAGCTTGAGCTTCTGTTCGCGCCCCTGGTGAGGTAGGCTTTGATGGTATTGTGGTTGATATACGGTTCGTTTCCGTTTACATATCCCCAGGAATACAGATCCGCTACGGCTCCTGCCGTGTGGGCCGCGGCGACGGAGGAGCCTGTCGAGCGGACCATGGGGTAGATGCCCGGGACGGAGGAAATACCCGCGCCGTACACGTCCACTCCGGGGGCCGCAAGATCGGGCTTTACCCGGCCGTCCCGGGTGTAGCCGCGGCTGGAGTGGATATAAAGGCTGCCGTTCAGGTGGTTGTAGGTGCTCACCGTGATCGGAAACGGCGCGTTGGCCGGGGAGGTCACGGTGGTGAAGGGATCCGCCCGCAAAAAAGCGGTGCCGTTTTCCACGAAGCCGTAAATAGGAAGCCACATATGATAGACTCCCGTGACGGTGACGGTGGGGTAGACGCGGATCCTCCAGATGCCGGGAGCCGGGTCCACGAAGCGCATCAGGGCGAGATAGCTGCTCTGACCGCCTCCGATCGTTTCGTAGGAGACGGAGATGGAGCTCTGTTCCAGAGAAAAGCGCACCGTGGATTCTTCCCTCATACGCAGCGGGATACGGTCCACGGCCTGCCCTGTCGGGGAAACAAATCCCACCGTATAGACTTCGGGGAAGTTGGCCCACAGCTCCACGTCGAACCCGCGGCCTCCTTCGCTTATCCGGAGTTCCACCTCGTCATAGGAAACGCTGTCCGAGATGGAGCCGATATAGTGATGCTGCCGCCCCGCCTCGTTGCCGGCGGCACAGACTACGGAGACGCCGAGAAAGATCTGCAGCTTGTTCAGCACGAGGGCAAGGGGCGAAAATCCGTCGTGGCCGCCCTGGTTGCTCCCGACCCCCAGACAGATGGTCAGGGGCATTTCATAGCGGTAGGCCAGAAGGATCAGATAGATCACTCCCATCATGATATCATTGCTCTGGTAGGCCGTGGCATCGTCACGGATCCGGTAATATTCCCTAAGATATTGCTTGGCAGGTTTGAGCTTCACCACTCCAAGATAGCAGGAGGGTGCTGCCCCGGTGAAGTCTTCTCCCTCCATTGTGCTTCCGGCCGCGATGCTGGCCATAAACGTTCCGTGACCTATGGAATCCTCCGAGGGAACTACGGAGAGAGGGGTCAGGGAGGAGAGAGCTTCGTTGATGGCCGTTTCGGTGAATTCGGTTCCGTAGAGGAAGCGGTAGGGAAATCCGACGGGATCAAGGAGTTCAAAAGGAGTCCCTTCTACCGTCTGGTCCCAGATCCCCAGGATCCGGGTGCTGCCGTCCGTGTTCCGGAACAGAGGATTCTGGTAGTCGATCCCGGTGTCTATGAAGCCGATGATGGTCCCCTCCCCCCTGGAGGCCAGGGAAGGCTGCCGGAACGTGGGAAGGATCCCGGCCTGCTCCATGCTGGTGCTGTCAAGGAGCCCGTAGAGGTGCGGAATAGTGGAATACGGATAATTTTGCGGCGAAATGGGAGGGACCTGGTCCAGAGGGACGTGGAAGATCACGAATTCGTCGTTTACATAGCTGAAGCAGTCGCTGCCCAGGATCCCGGCAAGTCCGTCAAGGCTGCTGTTTCCGTGACGGTATATGAAATCGCCGTAATTTTCGCCGGATACATTTTCCTCACAGGTGATCATATTCTGACTATACCCCCTTGCAATCTCGGACGGCGCCCGCATCTGCCGCGGACACGGAGGCAAAACGCCAAAGGCCGCGCGGAAAAACGCGCCGTATGAACGGGAACTCTATATATTTGTATGCGGAATGCATGAATACAGACTGGACGGAAAAAGATATTTGGTGTATGATAAGATACAAAGCGCCGCATTGAAAAGGAGGATCCGCCATGCTGCTTCTGTTTTTGATTCTGCTCATAGTGCTTGTTGACCAGGCGGTCAAGGATGCCGTCGAACAGACGGATACGGACAGTTTCCCGAGAGAGCTTCAGCCGGGAGGCGGGCTTTTTACTCTGTACAAGAGCCACAATCCGGGGCTTCCGTTCGGACATCTCAGCCGGTTTCCCCGACTGGTCATACAGATCCCGCTGGCTGTGACAAGCGCGGCTGCGGGGATTTTTATGTGGCTGCTTCCGAAAAAGGGATACAGGATGCAGAAGCTGGGACTGGCTCTGACGATAGGCGGAGGGATCGGCAATCTTTATGACCGCCTCAAGAGAGGATATGTCGTAGATTACCTGTCCGTTGGAAAGCAAAAGAAAAACCGGATTATTTTTAATCTGGCTGACATATGTATTGCGTTAGGCTCCCTCATATTCTTTTTTGGGGATATGATCGGAAGCCTTCGGAAAAAAGGATAAGGGCAGAATAGCTGTGAGGAGGATAAGATATGCCTAAATATTTTGGAACCGACGGATTTCGGGGGGAGGCCAATGTGGTGCTGAATGTGGAGCACGCATATAAGATCGGCCGATTCCTGGGATGGTATTACGGCGAAAAGAAGGAGGACGGTCCTGCCAGGGTCGTTATCGGCAAGGATACGAGGCGCTCTTCGTATATGTTTGAATACGCCCTGGTCTCGGGGCTGACGGCTTCCGGCGCGGATGCCTATCTGCTCCATGTGACGACTACTCCCAGCGTCTCTTACGTGGTGCGCACGGAGGGGTTCGACGGGGGAATCATGATCACCGCCAGCCACAATCCGTATTATGACAATGGGATCAAGCTGATCAACCGCCACGGCGAGAAGATGGAGGAGGAAGAGATCCTGAAGGTGGAAGCCTATCTGGACGGCTATTCCGGCGAGATCCCCTTTGCCACCAGGGAGAAGCTGGGGCAGACCGTGGATTACGCCATGGGAAGGAACCGCTACATCGGCTATCTGATCTCTCTGGCTACCCGCTCTTATTCCGGAAAAAGGGTCGGCCTCGACTGCGCCAACGGAAGCGCCTGGATGATCGCCAAGAGCGTTTTTGACGCGCTGGGCGCCAGAACCTACGTGATCGGGAACGAGCCGAACGGCTTCAATATCAACGAGGACTGCGGCTCCACCCATATCGGGAAGCTGTGCGACTACGTAAAGGAGAATCATCTGGATGTCGGATTTGCCTTTGACGGAGACGCGGACCGCTGCCTGTGCGTAGACGAAAACGGGCAGGTCGTGGACGGAGACAAGATCCTGTATATCTATGGGCGTTACATGAAGGAACGCGGCAAGCTGACGGGGAACCGCATCGTTACCACCGTTATGTCCAACTTCGGTCTTTATAAGGCCCTGGATGCGGCGGGGATTGAATATGAGAAGACCGCTGTGGGCGACAAGTACGTATATGAAAATATGGTGTCCAACAATTACCGCATCGGCGGGGAGCAGTCCGGCCATATCATCTTCCGCAAATATGCCACCACGGGAGACGGCATTCTGACGGCCATCAAGATGATGGAGGTTATGCTGGAAAAGAAGACCACCCTTTCCCGGCTTGCCCAGCCCGTGACCATTTATCCCCAGGTACTGAAGAACGTCCGGGTGAAGGACAAAAATGCCGTGCGCAAGGATGAAGAGGTCCGCGCTGTGATCGAGCGGGTGACGGAGGCTTTGGGAGAGAACGGGCGCATCCTGGTCCGCGAAAGCGGCACCGAACCCCTGATCCGGGTTATGGTGGAGGCGGGAACGCTGGAGGAGTGCCGGAAATACGTGGATCAGGTGGTAGACACCATTATTGCAAGAGGTTATCAGGAGGCGTAGGTATGTGTGGAATAGTAGGCTTTACCGGAAGACGCCAGGCCGCGCCCATCCTTTTGGACGGTCTGGAGAAGCTGGAGTACCGCGGCTACGATTCCGCGGGGATCGCCGTGTCGTCCGCCGATAAGGACGGACAGCCGGTGATCGAGGTGGTTAAGGCCAAGGGACGGCTGAAGGTGCTGCGGGAGATGACGGACGAGGGACGTTTTGTGCCCGGAGTCTGCGGGATCGGCCATACGCGCTGGGCCACCCACGGGGAACCGTCCGTGCTCAACGCACACCCGCATTATGCGAAGGACAAGAGAGTGGCTCTTGTACATAACGGGATCATTGAGAATTACCAGTCCATTCGGGAACGTCTGCTCTCAGAGGGATATGAGATCGAGTCGGCCACGGATACGGAGGTAGCGGCCCATCTGCTGGATAAGTATTATAAAGGCGACCCTATCGAGGCCATCAGCCGCCTGGTCTTCCGCGTCAGAGGTTCCTATGCCCTGGGGATCCTGTTCAGGGACAGACCGGGGGAGATCTACGCGGTCCGCAAGGACAGCCCTCTGATCGTGGGAAGGTCGGAGGAGGGCAGCTTTATCGCCTCCGATGCGCCGGCCATTCTTCGCTATACCCGCGACGTCTGCTTTATACCGGATCTGGAGATCGTGCGTCTGACGGCGGATGAGATCCATTTCTATAATGTGGATCAGGAGGAGGTTGAAGAGACTTTTTCCCGGATCGAATGGGACTCGAAGGCGGCGGAAAAGGGCGGATTTGCACATTTCATGCTGAAGGAGATCTATGAACAGCCGAAGGCCGTGCGGGATACCGTCAATCCGCGCATCCAGGACGGTCGGGTAGTCATCGGAGAGCTGGGCATGAGCGACGAGGAGATCGCCCGGATCAGCCGGATCCAGATGACAGCCTGCGGCTCCGCGTACCATGTCTGCATGACGGCAAAATACATGATCGAGCAGACGGCGCGGATCCCTGTGGACGTGGATCTGGCCAGCGAGTTCCGCTACCGGGACCCGGTGCTTGCGGATCATACGCTGGTGATCGTGATCAGCCAGTCCGGGGAGACGGCAGACTCCCTGGCCGCACTGCGCGAGGCGAAGAAAAGAGGCTGCCGCGTCCTGGGGATCGTAAATGTGGTCGGAAGCTCGATCGCCAGGGAGGCGGACAGCGTTTTCTATACATGGGCAGGGCCCGAGATCGCCGTGGCGACCACCAAGGCGTACAGCACACAGCTTGCGGCGGTGTATCTCCTCGCTATCGCGTTCGGAAAGGCCAGAGGGCTTATCGACAGGACGAAGGAAGAGGAAATGGTGGAAGAGCTTTTGCGCCTGCCCGACAAGATCGAGAGGGTCCTGGAGGAGAAGGAAAAGATCCAGAGGCTTGCCAATCAGTTCTCTAACAGCCGCGATATTTTCTTTATCGGAAGAGGGCTGGATTATGCCTCGTCGCTGGAGGGTTCCCTGAAGCTGAAGGAGATCTCCTATATCCACTCGGAAGCTTATGCGGCGGGGGAATTGAAGCACGGGACGATTTCCCTGATCGAGGACGGGATACTGGTCGTCGGCGTCTCTACCCAGAGCGAGCTGTTCGAGAAGCTTGTCAGCAATATGGTAGAGGTGAAGAGCCGCGGGGCCAGGGTGCTGGGAGTGACCAGCTACGGCAATTACGGGATTGAAAATGTGGACGATTATACGATCTACGTTCCCAAGACATGGGAATGCTTTTCCGCCAGCCTTGTGGTGATACCGCTTCAGCTTTTCGCGTACTATGTGGCCCTCGCAAAGGGCCTGGATGTGGATAAGCCCAGGAACCTGGCAAAATCGGTTACGGTAGAATAAACAGGATGGTGTCCCAAAAGTCAAAAGACTTGAGGAACACCATTTTATTTGGCGGGAAAGCCTATTCCTCGCCGAATGTACGTTCAAGATACGGATCCAGGGGAGTCAAACCCTCCATGTAGGAACGGTAATTTTCAATGAGCCGCACCGCCAGGGGGACGGCTTCCCTGTACCGTTTTTTCATGTCCTCACAGACCGGTTCGATGCCTTCGGCAGGCTCGGGAGCGATCACCATATCGTGGATCCCTTTGGGGCAGTGAACGGCGTCCATCAGGCGAAGAAGAAAGCGCCGCGCCTTCGGCCCGCGGGGGGCCAGGAATTTCAGGCAGAAACGCATGGAGCGGAGAGAGGACCGAACCTGGCGTTTGGTGACTGTCGGAAAGAAGAGGGATATGATATGCGCGTGAAAATGAGTGGGCCACAGATGATGGATGGGGCGGTAGCGCAGGGGATCGTATCCGTCCTCGGCCATCAGCGCCCGGTCGAATTCCGCCTCTATCATGCTGTGGGACAGAGGGGTCTCCCGGGACGTCTTTTCGACGTAGGGGTGACACATACTGTCGAGGGCGAAATGGCATAAAAAGCCGTACAGATAAGCCTTGGCCGGCAGGACGTCGCCGGCCGGGAGGCGGTTTACGATCTCTTCCGCGGCTTCAAAAAATTCCCTTCCGGGGCGCGCGTGCATGGAAAACCCTGTGCGCGTGACCGGATTGGAGACGATGACGTGATAATAAAACAGGATATCCGGCCCGTGGAGCCCGATCCCGTAAAGACCCAGATAGGGGCGGATGCTGTCGCGCAGCTCCGGCGGGAGATGCTTGAACACTTCGGTTCCGAACTTGTAATGTGCATATGTTGTAGGCATTAGATCCAACCTCCATCGATTCGTATGACCTGCCCGGTCATATAGTTGTTTATCTCTGTCAGGCGGAAAACGGTGTCGGCGACTTCATCGGCCCGCCCCATCCGCCCGGCGGGTATCTGTTCTGTCAGAAGCTCTCTCTCCTCATCCCCCAGAAAACGGTTCATCTCCGTATCGATAAGGCCGCAGGAGAGGGCGTTTACCTGTATGCTGCTGGGAGCGAGCTCTTTGGCAAGGGCACGGGTGAGGGCGTCCATCCCTCCCTTTGACGCGGAATAGGCGGCCTCACAGGAGGCGCCCGCCTGGCCCCATACGGAAGAAATGTTGATGATCTTTCCGCTCTTTCGGGCGACCATCCCGGGAATGACCAGCTTGCACAGATAGAAAACGGAGGTCAGATTTGTCCGGATGACCCGGTCCCACTGCTCCGCCGACATATCCTGGAGAAGTCCCACATGGGATATCCCGGCGTTATTGACGAGAATATCCACCGTGCCGAAATGCCGCCGGATCCGATCAAACATCTCCTGACAGGAATTCCAGTCGCCCACGTCGCATACGCAGGCCAGACAGGAGGCTCCTGCGGCCTCGACCGCTTTTTGCGTCTCCAGGAGAAGGTCCTCGCGCGTGCGGCAGCAGATGGCTATCCTGCGGTTCTTTTCGGCAAATTTTAAGGCGACCGCCCTCCCGATCCCTCGGGATGCGCCGGTCACCAGGATGGTCCGCTCAGACATGAAATTCACCTTCCGGCAAGCTGTTTCTGTTTCACGGTATCATGATACCATGGAGACGGAGAAAATGCAAGGAGGTGATGAGACAAAAAACAACACGAAAAGCATCTGTATATTTCAGACAAATTGTGGTAAACTGACTGTAGGAAAAGCATCCGCATCTCATCCGGGACTGGCGGCAGAAGCAAAACGGAAAAACAGACAGAGCAGGAGAGGATACATATGGAAAAATACGATCTTATTATCATCGGATCCGGCCCGGCGGGACTTGCCGCCGGAATTTACGCGGAGCGGGCGAGGCTCAACACATTGGTCATTGAGAAAGAATATGTCAGCGGCGGCCAGGTGGTGAACACCTACGAGGTGGACAACTATCCGGGGCTTCCCGGGATCAACGGGTTTGATATGGGCATGAAGTTCCGCGAGCACGCGGACAGGCTGGGCGTAAGGTTCGTTACGGACCGTGTCGGGAGTGTGGAGAGGAACGAAGACGGCGGGGAGACGGAATACCGGGTCGTCTGTGAAAACGCCTCGTATGCCGCCAGGGCACTGATCCTGGCCACCGGGGCTGTCCACCGCAGACTGGGCGTGCCGGGTGAAGATGAGCTGGCGGGCGCGGGTGTGTCTTACTGCGCCACCTGCGACGGGGCTTTCTTCCGGGGCAAGGATGTTGCCGTGGTAGGAGGCGGCGACGTGGCCATTGAAGATGCCGTCTTCCTGGCGAGAGGGTGCCGTAAGGTGTATGTGATCCACCGCCGCGGCCAGCTGAGAGGGGCCAGGAGCCTGCAGGAAAAGCTGTTTGCGCTGGACAATGTGGAAATGGTATGGGACAGCGTCGTGGAGAAGATCGAGGGCGACGGACAGGTGAGCGGGCTTGCGGTTCGGAACGTAAAGACCGGCGAGACGGTATCGCTTCCGGTATCCGGTGTATTTATCGCCGTGGGGATCCAGCCGAACAGCGAGGCGTTTGCCGGGCTGGTGGAAATGGAAAACGGATTTATCCGGGCGGATGAAACCGGGCAGACCTCCGCTCCCGGCATTTTTGCCGCCGGCGATGTGCGGACCAAGGCGCTGCGGCAGATTGTGACTGCCGTGGCGGACGGGGCCAATGCGGTGACCTCCGCGGAGCGGTATCTTATGCTGCCGCAGTAAGGAACTCTTTGACAATACGGGAGCCGGTCATAAAGGCCGGCTCCCGTCGGTTTTGCGGGGATCCTGTCAGAATTCCGGTTCGATCAGCCCGTAGGTATTGCCCCTGCGCTTATATACCACATTTACCTGGTCCGTTTCCGCGTTCAGGAACATATAGAAATTATGTCCCAGAAGTTCCATCTCCACGCAGGCGTCCTCCGGGAACATGGGCTTCATGCCGAAGCGCTTTGTCTTTACGATGCGGATGTCTTCGTCTTCCACGTCTTCTTCCGTATCCAGAAAGATCTGGGAGAAGGACTGGGCAGACTGCTTCTTGTCTATTATTTTTTTCTTGTATCTGCGGATCTGACGTTCAATGACTTCCTCTACCAGGTCGATGGACGTGTACATATCGCTGCTGGCTTCCTCGGCCCGTATGATGCCGCCCTTAATGGGAACGGTCACTTCGATCTTCTGCTCGCCCCTCTGGACGCTCAGAGTGACGATGACTTCCGTGTCCGGGGAAAAATAGTGCTCCAGCTTTCCCAGCTTTTCTTCAATCGCTTCTCGTAATCCAGAGGTTACTTCAAGATTTCTTCCGGTAATTGTAAAACGCATAAGATCAACTCCTTCTTTTGAGATGCTTTCAGTATACCATACATATTCAAAATATTCAACCATAACGTATAAATTTTTTGACAATTTATCGGGCGAATATTAAAAGTTAATCGATTTGAAAAAGAAAAAAATTTGTCGAAATTGCAAAATTTATGAGATGTGAACAAAAAACATTTTTTCGACGCAAATTCGCTGCAGTGCGGCCCTTTCTGGAGAAAAACGGTGGATAATGTGGATAAAACGGTGTATAACTGTTTTTTGCGCAAGTTTGAGCCCTCTTTTTGTGGAAAAGTCGGAGTGCAAACGGTTGAACGAGAAAAGAGATTGGAGAGAAAAAGAAAAATCGAACATAATTTTTGTGCAATCTGCTGAGTTGACCATAATTTTAAAAATTATGTTATCTTGACAAAAAGGATTCCGAAGCAGCAGACCGTGTTTGGAAATTGCGAAACTGTTTTCGCACCGGAAAAATTGTTTTGAACCGAAATTTGAAAATCGGGCCGGTTTTTATAGTAAAAGTAGCGAATTTTATGCGAAAAAATTGTAAAAAAATAATAAAACATGATGGGAAATTGCTTTCGCAATTCTTCGTTGACACACGGAAAAATCGAATGATATAGTAAATGCAGTACAAAATACGAGAAGGAGGAATTGTCGTGAAAAAGATACTGACATCGCTTTTGGCCGCATTACTGTGTACGGTTGGGTTTTCCATGGGAGCCTACGCCGACACGGATCCGGCGGACATGGTCCCGGTCGTAGTCAGCGTACCGCAGGACTGGGAGGTCCCCTGCCTCTGGGCGTGGGCGGACGACGGAACCAATGCCTTTGAGGCGTGGCCGGGGGAAGAGATGGAAACGCTTGAGGAGGGGTGGTACTACGGTTATGTGCCCTCTTTCGTCCAGAACGTGATCGTAAATGCCAACGAGGGAACAGTCCAGACGGAAGCCGTGGTGGTGGAAGCCGGATCGCCGGTGTGGATCACGGTCGGCGAGGATCTGACGGCGGAGGTCTCCTACGAGGCGCTGACCGGGAGCCAGATCCCGGAGTACGTGGAAAAATTCACGGTTCACGCCTATGTGCCGCTGTCCTGGGAGACGGCGAACCTTTGGGCCTGGTCCGCGCCGGACGGGACAAACGCCTTTGAGGCCTGGCCCGGACAGGCGCTGACGGAGGGAGAGGATGGCTGGTTTACAGGGAAGGCGCCCGTATGGATCAACTCCATCATCGTAAACGGAAATGAAGGAAGCGTCCAGACCGAGGACATCTCCGTGGAGCCGAAGGAGCTGTGGGTCACGGTCTACGAGGACCTGACCTATGAGCTGGCGTATGAGGATCCTGAAAAGGCCGTGGAGGACATTACCGTTCACGCGAAGGTTCCCGCAGACTGGGAGGCGCCGGGCTGCTGGGCCTGGTCCGCGCCGGACGGGACGAATGCTTTCGCCAGCTGGCCGGGAGAGGCTTTCGCACAAAACGGGGACTGGTATGAGATCCAGGTTCCCGGATGGATCAATTCCGTGATCGTAAATGCCAATGAGGGCGGCGTGCAGACGTCGGATCTGTCCGTGGATCCGGGGAAAGAGCTGTGGATCGTAGTGGCGGACGCGGAAAACGCCCAGGTATTCTATGAGGAACCGCAGGAGGACGCGCAGGCGGCGCCCGCCGGAGAGAGCGGACAGGATGATGAGGACGCTTCTTTGGAGGCCGGTACGGATGCGGCCGCTCAGGATGCCGCGGCGGACACGGCGGCGGAGGAGGCCGGAACACAGCCCGCACAGACCGAGGCGGTCGCGGAAGGCGCAGGCGCAAAGACGAATGTGGGAGCCGTTGTGGGAGTCGTGGCAGTCCTGGCAGTTGCGGGCGGCGCGGCGGCAGCGGTTGCCGTAAAGAAGAAAAAGAAGCAGTAAGGCAGGAGGTTTATGACCATGAAACGGTTTCTTGCCATAATTTTGGCCGTCGCCATGCTCCTGGGGGCGACGGCCTGCGGGGCGGGGACGGCGCCCGCCGGAGAGCCCGGCAGACTGGTGATCTGGCATGACAAAGAAGATGCCGTCATCGAGGCGCTTGAGGCATATCTCAAGGAGGCGGTCCCGGATCTGGAGATCGTTTTCGAGAAGAAAACCAGTCTGACGGATTCCCTGAAGCTTGTGGGGAACGATCCGTCGTCGGCTCCGGATCTGTTTATTTTCGCCCACGACAAGATCGGAGTCTTTGCCGAGATGGGGATCCTGGCTCCGATCACGGACTTCGTGGATGAACAGGCGCTTGACGAGATGCTCCCTATGACGCTTGAGGCGGCGTCCTATAAGGGGACGCGGTACCAGCTCCCGCTTTATTTTGAGACTCTGCTTTTTATGTATAATCGGAGATATATGCAGGATGAAGAAGTCCCGGCTTCTACGGAGGCGCTTTACGCTTATATGCAGGACAATACAGGCAGAGGAAGATACGGATTTGTGGAACAGCACAGCACCGCCTACTACAGCGCGGCGTGGATCCATGGGTTCGGCGGAGAGATCATTGACGGGGACGGAACGCCGTTCCCGGATGGGGAAGCGATAAAAAATGCCTTGCGGTACCACCTGAAATTTGTGGAGCTGATGCCCGGAGAATCGGAGTACAGCACGGTGAATACGCTGTTTTTGGAGGGGAAAGCGGATTCCACGATCGGCGGCCCGTGGATCGTTCCGTCCGCAAGGGACGCGGGGATCGATCTGGGGATTGCGCCGATGCCCGCGGTGGATGAGACCGGGCTGGATCTGGCTCCGTATTCGGGGGTCCAGGGGATCCATGTGCTTAGGTTTGCCGCGGAGAACAAGCCCGAAGCAGTGAAGCGCCTGCTGAACGCGCTGACGGATCCGGAGGTGGGCGTGGCCCTTGCGCTGGCCAGCGGCTGTGCTCCCGCCAATCAGAAGTGCTATGACGATCCGAGAGTGGCCGGGGACGAGCTGGTGCAGGCGATGAAGGCCACCGCCCAGATCGCGGTCCCGATGCCGAACATTCCGGAGATGGACGTGATGTGGACGGTAACGGGAAATCTTCTGACAGATGTAAACCTGTCCGGAAAGGATATCGACTCCAGCTTTCAGTCGGCCCTTGATCAGGCGAATGATCTGATCGACGCGATGCAGTGAGGGGACATCTATGAAAAAGCAAAAAAGAGATACTCTGTATTCCTATCTGTGGTCAGCCCCGTCGCTTCTGATGATCGGGCTGATCGTGGTATTTCCCATTTTCTACACGGCTTATATTTCGTTTACCAATATGAACGTGTACCACTGGTTCGATTTCAGCCTGGTGGGCTTCGACAACTACGCGAGGGCGCTGTTCGTATTTGATTCCGGGTTTCTCACCGCCCTTCTGGCTACGATTTTCTGGACGGCGGTGAGCATGGTGTTTCAGCTTGTGCTTGCCTTTGCCCTGGCTTCTCTCCTGAACATCCGGAAACTCCGCCTGCGCAAGCTCTATAAGACCATACTGATGTTCCCGTGGGCGATGCCGGGGTACGTTTCGATCCTGCTGTGGAAGACCGGGATCTTCAATACCCAGTTCGGCATCCTGAGCCAGTGGATGGAAAAAATGGGGCTGGAGCCGGTCCGCTGGCTGAGCAGCAGCGTCTCGGCGTTTGTGTGCTGCTCCGTAGTGAACCTGTGGCTGGCGCTTCCGTTTATGATCATGATCATGGACGGAGCGATCCAGAGCATTGACCGGAGCTATTACGAGAGCGCCCTCATGGACGGCGCGGGCTGGTTCAAGCGGGCCTGGTACATAACGGTCCCGTCCATCCGGCCCATCATAGCCCCGGCGGTGATCATCACCGTGTTTACAACGTTCAAACAGTTCGACGTGGTGTATCTGCTTACCCAGCAGGCGGGAGCCAAGACCGGATCGGATTTCCATACCATTCTGACGTACGCATATGAGAACGCCTTTATCACAAACAATTACGGCTACAGCTCGGCGATCTCGATCCTGATCTTTATCATGCTGATC
>CANRGP010000030.1 GCA_947630085.1 uncultured Lachnospiraceae bacterium | reverse complement strand
TCAGCCTTGAACTGCTCGGCCAGCTCGTGCAGATCCTCGGCGGTCAGCTCCACATCCTGCTTCACGCCCTTCTTCGCTTTCATCTCGTCGATCAGCTCTTCAAAATACTTCTTGCCGACCTCCATCACGACGTCGGAGAACATCTGGATGAATCTTCTGTAGCAGTCCCATGCCCAGCGGGGATTGCCGGACTTGCGGGCCAGTACCTCGACCACTTCTTCGTTCAGACCCAGGTTCAGGATCGTGTCCATCATGCCCGGCATGGAAGCTCTCGCGCCGGAACGGACGGAAACCAGAAGGGGATTTTCCTTGTCGCCGAACTTCTTGCCGGTGATCTCCTCCATCTTGCCGATATACTCCATGATCTGGCCCATGATCTCGTCATTGATCTGTCTGCCGTCCTCATAGTACTGCGTACACGCCTCGGTAGTGATGGTGAAGCCCTGGGGCACGGGAAGACCAAGGTTGGTCATCTCGGCCAGGTTTGCGCCCTTGCCGCCAAGGAGATTTCTCATCGTGGCGTCGCCTTCGCTGAACAAATAGACCCACTTGTTTGCCATAAAATCATTCCTCCTAAAGTTTTGATACGGTTGCCGATGTCCTTTCCCATCGCTTTTCCTGTACTTCCTGCGGAAAAGGCAACGCGGTCCGGACAGTCTGCCGCGGGTCCCGGCATCCCGGCTTCCGCCGCAATGCCGCTGCCCGTCAAACGCCGGTCGGAGCAAACACCGCCGGAGCTTTCCCCGTTATTATACCATAATTCGCCCTCAAGTAAAGGGGAGAATTGGATAATTTTTCTTTTTAAATGCCGTATCCGCTCTGCCTGTCTGAAGTAGTATCTTTTCCTGCTGTTTCGGATCATATATCTGCTCCATACACAAAAGCCGCCGCGGAAGCAGCTTTTTTCTGCTTTCGCGGCGGCCCGTATGTGTACGGGACAATGTCCCGGGATCTCCCTTTCCGCATCCGGTCTGAAGGAAGATCATCCCTCGATGGCGATATACTTCTTCTGCTCTACCTTCGGCTGAGCCTGTTTCTTCGGAACGGACAGCTTCAGGATCCCATCCTCGAACTTCGCCTTGATATCCTCCTCGGTGACCTCTTCTCCTACATAGAAGGTTCTCTTGCAGGAACCGGAGAAGCGCTCGCGGCGGATATACTTGCCGTTCTTGTCTTTCTCATCCTCGCTGCGGCTGGTGTGGCCCTCGATGGTCAGATAACCGTCCTTCAGCTCGGCTTTCAGATCTTCCTTCTTAAAGCCGGGCATATCGATATCCAACTCGTAGCCGCCTTCATGCTCCCGGATATCCGTCTTCATCAGCTGGTTCATGCGCACCTCCGGCACACGGTCGTTGAAAGGAAATCCGTCCATCCAGTCATCAAATAATCTCTCTCCAAAAATGCTCGGTATCAACATAACTCATCGCTCCTTTTCTATTGAAAATATTGTTTTTGCTGTCTGACAAAGGTCTCTTCCTTTGTTCTACGTGTAATATAACACATATTGTTAGCACTGTCAATAGGTGAGTGCTAATTTTTTGTGAAGATTTTGTGAACTTTTCTCTTCTTTCACATGATCTGTACGTGGTCTATCATTCCCCGGATCTCCGTTTCTATTCCGCCCACTGCTTCTGTTCTCTCAGGATTTCACACTTTCTTCACAGAATTTTCCCTTTTTCTTCAAGAATGCACTTTACAATAACAACATCTTCGCGGAGTACAGATGCCGCGGGTTCGCAGCGGAGCGGCGCACGCTGCCCGGCGGCCTTACACTGCGGAATATTATCTGATAGGAGGAGGTTTTATGGAATACCGCCACGAATGGAAGCATGAGATCAACGTTTCCGACCTGATCACGCTGCGGCAGCGTCTGCGCGCCGTCGCCTCCGCGGATGCCCACACCGTCAACGGAAGCTATACGATACGCAGTCTGTATTTCGACGATCCGGCCGATACGGCGCTCCGGGACAAACTTAACGGCGTCAGCCGGCGCGAAAAGTTCAGGATCCGGTATTACAATGATGATCCGTCCCTGATCCATCTGGAGAAAAAAACAAAGCTCGGCGGACTTGGCAGCAAACAGACGGCTGTCCTCACGGCGGCACAGGCGCAGGCCATCGTGGACGGGGACATCGGCTGGATGATCGGCTCCGGCGACGCGCTGCTTCAGGAGCTGTACGCAAAAATGCGCGGCGGCGGGCTTAAACCCAAAACCATCGTAGACTATACGCGCGAACCCTTTATCTACACACCCGGCAACGTCCGTGTCACGCTGGACCACGATATCCGCACCGGTCTGGGCTGCACCGATTTTTTAAATCCCCGCTGCGTTATGATACCGGCAGGCGACGCACCCATTATACTGGAAGTCAAGTGGGACGGATTTCTGCCGGACATCATCCGGGACGCGGTCAGGCTCACCGGACGGCGGACGGGCTCGTTTTCCAAATACGCCCAGTGCAGGATCTACGGATGACGCGGCCCCGGCCGCTGACAAAGCCAAAAACTCTTCGGCAAAAATCTTCGACAAAATCTTCGGTAAATAATTTCGGTAAAAACATAAGCGAAGAACATTTTATTAAGGAAGGAAACAATTACCATGACATTCAGCGATATCTTTAAATCCAGTTTTCTGGAGAACGTAACCTCCGTCAGTGTCCTCGATATGGCGCTGGCACTGATCCTGGCCTTCGGCCTGGGGATGTTTATTTTTCTCGTATACAAAAAAACCTATCAGGGAGTCATGTACTCCTCCAGCTTCGGTGTCACGCTGCTGGCGCTGACCATGATCACCACCCTGGTCATCCTGGCGGTCACCAGCAATGTGGTCCTGTCCCTCGGTATGGTCGGCGCTCTCTCCATTGTCCGTTTCCGCACGGCCATTAAAGAGCCTCTCGACATTGCCTTTCTGTTCTGGTCCATCGCGGTCGGCATCGTGCTGGCGGCAGGGATGATCCCTCTGGCGGTCATCGGCAGCGTGATCATCGGTGTGATTCTGCTGGTCTTCGTCAACCGTAAATCCCATGAAAATCCCTATATCCTGGTTCTGCAGTGTGCCGGCCATGAGTATGAGACCGCAGCCAGGTCATATCTGGATCAGGTGACCCGGCACGTCTCCGTCAAGAGCAAGACAGCCCAGAAGGGAACGGTTGAGCTGAATCTGGAGATCCGTCTGGCAGACGATAACACGGATTTCATTAACGCTCTGGCAGAGATGCCCGGCATTACCAGCGCCGTACTGGTCAGCTATAACGGGGATTATATGGGGTGATACGTTATGTCAACAAGCAAACACATCGATGTCATCTGCGCCATAGCAGCTGTGCTTACACTGCTGCTGACAATCCTTTTCATGAACGGCCGGGCCATCGGTCTCACGGTTCTGGCAGATGAAGATGCGGGCGACGGCCAGTTTACGGCCAATGATCTGCGCGCGGACTGGGCCGACAGCGCCGACAACACTACGCAGATTGTGCTGTCCGGAGACACCGCTTCTGTTAACGGCAACGGAGCATATGTCTACGGAAGCGATATCCATATTGTATACGCGGGCCGGTATATCGTCTCCGGCGAGCTTACCGACGGCAGTCTGATCATAGACGCCGACGGGGACGATAAGATCTGGATCCTGATGAACGGCGCTTCCCTCCGGTGCAGTGACGGTGCCGCTATGGTCATAGAGCAGGCAGAAAAAGTGTTCCTGACGCTCGCAGACGGAACCGAAAATGTGATCGCGGGATGGGAGGAAGCGGATGCGGAGGAAGAAAGCAGCGCGTCGGACGAGAGCGGGAGCATTGACGGCACGATCTACTCCAGGGACGATCTGACCGTCAACGGCAGCGGCTCCCTGACCGTTACCTCCGGGTACCGGCACGGCATCGTCTGCAATGACGATCTGGTCATTACCGGAGGACAGCTCACGGTAACAGCGCCCCAGGACGGACTCCACGCCAACGACAGCGTAAGGATCGCAAATGCCGATCTGACCATCCGCGCCGGAGACGACGGCATTACGGTCTCCAACGATGAGGCCACCGGCTACTTCTACATGGAATCCGGAAGTGTCACGATCCCTTCCTGCTATGAAGGGATCGAGGCCATCGACGTCACCGTTTGCGGAGGCGATATCGACATTTCCCCCACGGACGACGGCATCAACGCAAACGGCTACGGCACCTCATCCATTACCGTAGCGGGAGGCAATATCCGCATCGTCAATCCCACCGGGCGCGACGCGGACGGTCTGGACTCCAACGGGAATATCTATGTGACAGGAGGGAACCTGTTTATAAGCATGAACGGAAGCGGTTCCAACTGTGCCATTGACTGCGGTACGGAAAGCGGCGGCGTCTGCCGGATCAGCGGCGGAACCGTTATCGCCGCGGGCGGCAGCAATATGGCGGAAGGCTTCGATTCTTCCTCAGAGCAGTGCTTTATCATGCAGACCACATCCGCCGATGCAAATACGGAGGTAGCATTACGAAATGAGAGCGGTGATGTCCTGCTCTCCGGCACAGTACCCTGCGCATTTTCCTCCATCATTCTCAGTGCGCCGCAGCTTCAGATGGGTGAAACCTGTACACTAATTATAGGAGATACTGAAACAGAGGTTACAGTAGACAATTCTTCCGTTTCCGCTTTTGCTTTCGGCATGAGGGGAATGCCAGGCAGGCAGATGGCGCAGGCGCCGGACGGACAGATGCCTCCGGAACTCAATGACGAATCTGCGCAGGCGCTGGACGGGCAGACGCCTCCGGAACTCAATGACAGATCCGCACAGGCGCCGGACGGGCAGACGCCTCCGGAGCTCAATGACGGAGCCGCGCAGATGCCGGACGGCGGATTCTTCGGCGGCAGACGCGGAAACCGTATGACGGACGGACAGATGCTTCCGGAGCTCAATGACGGAACCGCGCAGGAGAACCGGCAGCAAAACCGGAACGGCTCCGCTGAGATACGCACTGTCTCTCCCGCAGCCTGGCTCCTGATCGGCATTTCCGCTCTCTGCCTTGCGGCGGGACTGCTGATCGCCGCAAGGTTCCGACACTAACGATAAAGAGGGCATCCCTCATTTTGGGATACCCTCTTTGCTGTTACATATTCTCATCCTTTTTCTTTCTGCCCAGGAATCCGAAGATCCCCATCATTCCCAGCGCCAGCACACCCAATACAGCCAGAACGCCCAGCGGCCTCTCGTCGCCTGTCATCGGCGTCGCGAACGTCAGCGGCACTTCGTCGTTTTCGATCGTCTCGTAGTTTTTCAGCGGGACCGGATCGTCTGTGAGCCTCGTCAGCACCGGCGGCCGCTCTTTCTGCGGGCTCTGCGGCTGCGGTGGATCCTGCGGCTGCGGCGGATCCTGCGGCTGCGGCGGATCCTGCGGCTGCGGCGGTTCTTCCGGTGTAGGAACCGGATCTCTGTAAATCTCGACCTCATTGGACGGAAGAGGATTTTCTCTGCTCCCCGGTTTCGGGCCGTCCGGATCGTCCGGATCTTCGGGAGGATTCTCATAATAGGTGCTTCCGATATTTCTCCATATCCTCTCGCTGCTCCCGTCCGGCACAGACACCGTGAAGCTCACCTCTTTGCTTTCTCCGACCGCCAGATCTCCGACACTCCATGTGATGGTCGTTCGGCTCGTCTCCGGATCCGTCGAAGCCTCGCCTCCGTTCGGATCCTCCAGGAGCAGCGGTTCCGGTTCATACGGCACCGTATCCTGGATCTTTACGTCTTTTGCCGCGGACTTTCCGTTGTTTGTTACCTTCAGGTAATAGATAACGGTATCGCCGCCGGATACGCGGAGCGTATCCTTCGTCTTTTCTCCTCCGTTCCTTGACTGGAATTTCTCGATGATAACGTTCGGAGGATATTCGTCGATCTCAACCTCATTCGACGGGATCGGGTCGTCCGGATCCTCCGGATCCGGTCGGTTCCTATAATACGCCGCCGCCACGTTCTCCCACTTTGTGTAGCGGTCCACCGCCGGTGTCTTCACCCGGAATGTCACGGTCTTCACCGAAGGAGCCGCCTCATCGTTTCTCACATGAGATACCGTCCTGACCGTGCGGCTGTGCGTCACGCCGTCATCGTCCGTCCATTCTTCAGTCTTCTCGGTCACCAGTTCTTTGAACCCGACTCCGTCCATATCGCCCAGATCCCAGGTGATCGTTCTGCCGTCTGCGCCAAGCGTGCCTCCGTTCTGCGCGTCCACAAATTCCAGTCCGTCCGGCACCCTGTCCGTAACGGAAACATTCTCCGCCGTCTCAATGCCGTCGCTGTGGACCGTCAGATAGTATGTCACGATCGTATCCGCATCAACGGTCAGCGGAAGCTTCGTGATCTCTCCGTCTCCGGCCTTCTGCTCCTTCTCGATCCAGATATGCGGCGTCCCCGATACAATGACCACTTCATTGGAATATTTTCTTCCCGGATCTTTCGGGTTCTCCGGGTTCTCCGGATCTTCCGGATCCCCGGGATCGCCCGGCGGATTGTCATACTCCACAAGTCCGATGTTGCGCCATTTGGCATCCTTCCCCATGTCAGGAACCTTCACGGAGTAGGAAACAGTCTTCTCCTCGTGGGGCTTCCCGTCTTCAGGCGGGATCGGAACCTTTGTCATATAGACTACGGTTTTGGTCTTCATCTCCCCGGTTTCCCTCGAAAATGAAGTCTCGACCGCCGTCTCGCTTCTCTCCTCGTAGTCCGCTCCGCGCATCGTTCCCAGGTTCCAGGTGATGACATAGCGGCCGTCTCCGTCGATCTCCCAACTCCCGTTATCGGAAACGGAATCCGGGATCAGCTCCAGCTGCGCCGGGTCATACGGGACCGTATCCCGGACGGTCACATTCTCTGCCGCCTCCGTTCCGCTGCTGGTGACCGTCAGATAATATGTCACGATGTCGCCGCCCTTGACCGCCAGTTCATCCTTTGTCTGCGCTCCCTCACCGGTCTTCTGCGTTTTTTCGATGTCGATCTCCGGAACGCCCTCAACCAGCACTACCGTTTCGGTTTCCTTTTCCGGCCCTGGGTTATGCGGATCGCCGGGCTTAAAGCTGCCGGAATAGGCGTAGTCGGTGTTCTTATAAACCGTATCGTCCTCCGTATCCGGAACCTTCACCGTAAAGCTGACGCCTGCTTCCGTACCCTTCGGGAGCTTCTCCCAGCTCCATGTGATCACCCGGGTCGTCTCATTGTAGGTGTGCGTGGATCCCTCCGCGTCACGGATGTCCGTCAGCGTCAGACCGTCCGGTACCCTGTCGTACAGCGTCACATCCAGCATATCGCCCCGGGTATCCTCGGAAACGTTTGAAACGGTCAGCGTGTAGGTCACAATGTCCTTGTCTTTCACGACCAGGGGTTCCGTGCCGGCCGGCAGCTCGTCGCCGTCCATATCCTGCACCTTGCTGACTTCAAATTCCGGCGGGTTATAAATGTTGTTAAACAGGATCTCCTCCGCAGGCTCCCCGGCCCCGTTCTCCGCGGGATCCTTTCTGACAATATCCCAGGATGCGCAGAGCGCATAGTTTCCGGCATCATCCTTTACTCTGTCTACCGTCAGCGTAATGTCGTATACGTGCGTGTCAAAAATGACATTGCCAAAGGCCGGATCATCCGTCTTCTGGATCTCTTCGATCCTGTACCGGTAAACTCCCTCCTCCGTAAAACGAATGCCGTCAAACCAGAACCACTCTCCTGTATTCGTCACCTCCGTGATTTCCGGCATCGGCTGGCGGTCCGGTTCCTGCGGGGTGATCTCCTCCTCCGGCCCGCGCTCGGGTTTCGTCACGGTAACCGGCTTCTCGGGCCCGGCCGGCGTCGCGGTCTCAAGCTCGCTGCAGGCCGCCGCAGCCGCTCCGGCATCCGTCTCATGCCATACGAGTTTATCCGCGTTTGCTGCGGTTGCCAGGCTGTATCCCAGCGCCGTCAGTCTGAATGAGAAGTCTCCCGTGCGCACGGCCGCGTTCTCCATGGTCTTCCGGCCGCTGAACTGGACGGATATCTCATCCGGATTATAGACGTTCGTGAACAGGATATCCGTGCCGTCGCCGCTGACCGTGATCCGGGGCTCTTCAAACGTCCTGTCGGTCTCATTCTGCGTGATCACGACCGTCACGGTATACACCTCACCCTGCCGTATGATACCCGGCGTTTCCCGTCCGGAGCTCTCCGTCTCGCGCACGGTATACACATAAGTATCCGGCACGGTATATTCCGCATTCTCAAAGAATATCAGCAGGCCGTCGGCGTCGTTCTTGATCTCCCGTGTCCCGACCGGATCATACGGCTTCACTTCATCCGGCGCGATCCGGAACGTGAACTCTCCGGCCTTCATCTTCTTGCCGCCCTCTACAATATCGCTGTCAAGGATCTTCCTGCCGCTCAGCGACGCGCGGATGACGGGATCAAAGCGGTTCGTAAACTGAACCGTACTCTCCCGGCCCGCCTCAAGAGTCCCTTCCGTGCCATATGTCTTCTCGGGATCGTCCGTAACCGCGCTGTAGGGAGCCCCCGGAGCCTCCTCCGTCACGCTGTATGCCCCGGGAACCAGCCCCATGATCGTAACCGTCTGATCGTGCGCCAGCTCTATTGTGGCGACCCCGTATTCTCCGTCCCTGTCGAAATGTACCGTATCCGGTCCCGCAGCCGTACCTCCGTCTCCCGCAGCGGATGTCAGCGCCTTCACGTCTCCTGCCGGCTGGCCCTTGACCCTCACCGTAAATGTGAACTTCCTGCTCCTGTCGATCTCCACCAGCGGGTCCGCGGTCTCGACCTTCTTTGTGATCTTCAGCTCCGCCAGCCTCTGATTGACATAGCGGGCCTCCTGGTGTCCGCCGCCCGTCAGCGTTCCCGTAACGGCCCCGTTCGCCGCGGTTCCTCCGGTGCCGGCGCCCTCACAGCTCAGCAGTCGGTATGTGCTGCCGTTATTGAAGTTGTCTCCGAACTCCTCTACCGTAAAGGCATAGCCTGCCGGCAGGTACCGGACAGCGACGGCCTCGCCCGCGTGCAGGAAAAGAACGTAGGCTTTCTCGGTCTCGTCGTAGACCACTTCCGCCTCCTCCGGGTTGTCAAACGACGCCTCGCCCGTTCCGGAAACGGATCCCTTCACCGCGACCAGATCTTTTGTGCTGCTGATATACGGCTTCCCGTCTTTTTCAAGCGTGAGCTTAAACCGGAATACATCGCCGGCATCCGCCCCGGAAGCGCCGTCCACCCGCTTTGAGATCACCAGCTCCGCCGGCTTTACGCTCATGCATCCGTTATTGCCGAGGGCGTGGCTGACTTTTCCGCCGTCTCCCCTCCGCGGAGTAAAGGCGGTCTCAGCGGTACGCGTGTTGTTCTCACCCACTACGATATCGCCTTTCAGGGCCTCGGTTGAATCCTTCGGGACACCCTCCTGCTTTTTCTCGCCGTCCTTGTAATACGGCGCCTTTCCGTCCTCGTCGCCGTAGTATCTGTTTCCCCCGCTCGGAGTAAATACTGTCTCCGCGCGCGCATTTGTCTTGCCGTTTCCGTCTTCGTCGGCGGAATAATTGGAATAGAACTGTATCTGTCCGTTCTCCGTATGGCTCTCAATATAGCTGCCGTCCTCCGCCTCGATCGCGGCAAAATCAATAACGTCCCCGTTCTTATACCGGTCGGCAAGTCCAACCGTATAATATACGCGAAGAGGCTCCACATCCTCGGGCATCACTACCTTCGCTTTGCCGTCCTCTACCGTCACGTCCGCGATCCGGACGGGAAGCGCCTCCTCCTTGATCGTAATCGTCAGATCCTTATGCGTCTTTCCTCCCTCTGTGTGGTCCGTGACCGTTATCGATATGGCGTCCGCTCCAAATGTCTGGTTCTTAAGCGTATATCCGGTCTTAATCTCCCCGGACCCCGTCACGCGGAACGTCCCGTCCTCGTTTTTCGTGACCCTAAATTCTCCGCCCGGTACCTTGATCGTCCCGAAGCTCTTGACCTCCATAAACTGGCCAAGATGGTCGACATAGGTAATGTCGCTCTTGACCGGATGGAACTCGCTGACCAGCGGCTCCACAAAAGAAAGCTCATTGTAGATCGCTTCAAATTTTTCGGCAATATTGTTGTCATCCTCAATGTCCATAAAGCTGTCGATATAGTACAGATCTTCGACGGATGTAACGTCATAATCGTCATTAGGATGGCGGAATGTCCATTGTGCCCCTCTGTTTGGTATACTTCCCCAATCAGGCGCATTCGCGGTGATCGTCGGAGTTTCACCTTTCAGATATTTCTGGAACGTATTATAGGCTGCCTTGATCTGAGAATACTCATTGTCTTCTTCGTCTCTTTCTACAAAATACTCCTTCGGGTTCAGGGTCCCGAACAGCTGCTCCTTCTCCGTGTTGCTGAGGCCGTTTGTCAGGGCTACCGCATACCCCTGCAGCTTTTCTGTATATACCGACTCGATCTTCTTTTTCATCCTCCCGGCCAGCATCAGGTTGACCAGTGTGCGCCCCGGTATCTGCTCATTGCTTCTATCGTTGTCGTCAATCCTTACATAAAAAGGATTTCCACGGTAAGGCGGCATGACGGTGTCCCAGCTCACCGTATAATTGCCGCTCTGTGTCGGCAGTGCGCCGGTCGTCGGCTCTTCGTACCACTCGATCGCCCTTCCGGTTATTCCTTGAGTACCGGCCTCTGCATAATAATTCCCATTAACGCCCCTGATCTTATTCGCGTGGACGATGTTGGTCCCCCCGTCGGAAAATACCACGATCGCCGGAACCCTGTCTATGAGTTTCCCGCTGCTCTCGTCCTGATACACGGTATCTGCTTCGTCCTGGCCTGCAAGCATCCCCATCCCCTCATACAGTGCGCCCTGCAGATAAGTGGAATCCGCATAGAACGGAGAATTGCAGACACTGTCCTGCCCCTCGACGTTCGTGTAAACCTTCGGCCAATGCTTCGCCGTTATCAGATCTGTATTCTTTGTTCCATCGATTGTCTCGTTGCTGTTATAATCATAATTAAATTTAAGATATTCCTTTTTATCGTCGTCAGAGGGTATGGCAGTGTAATGCCCCAGCTCCAGCAGTGTCTGCACACCGCCGGCATACACGACGACGCCCACGCGGTTTTCAGGGCGTGACATCAGGCTGTCGATCAGCTTATTGGCTGCGTCCATCATGTCCCTCATCCGGGCCCTTTCTTTATAATGGTGTCCCTTTTGACGGTAGCTTATATCGTCAGTCGTCATCGACGTGGAGATATCCAGCATCAGCACGACATCCAGCGGCTTTCTCAGCTTCTGCGTCACCTTCTGGCTCGAGCCGAGAGCGGAAAATCCGATCAGGAAATCTCCGCCGTTATTTTCCAGACCTCCCCGTGAAGAGGGCCACTCTTCATTCGGCGCGTATACCGACTTGTCTGTCCAGACATTTCCGGCACTGCTCGTATCTTCAGAAGCACCGCCCAGAAATCCGTCGGGAAGTGTGTCCGTCTTACCGTCGGCTGTGTATTCGATGCCGCCGTCATTTGCCGTCCGCGGATCCGCCCATGCGTAAACGCTCACATTCGTCAGCACCATACTGAGAGCCAGAATGGCGGAGAGCACACGGCAGGCAGGCTTTCTTTCACCGAGCAGAGGGACGTGTCTCTGCCCCCAGTCAAATCGTTTCTTTTCCATTCTCATCTTCTTTCTCTCTTTCATACCGAACCTTCCTTCCGTATTTGATTCGTTAACAGCTGCACCGTTTTCCGTCCACGCTTTTCCGCGGATCATCTGTCCCGCACATCCTCCGCGCCTTCCGATCTCCTGTCTTTCCGTTCCCTGCAGATCATTGTCCCGAATGTCACCGCAAGCGCAAGCGCCGCCAGGAGCGTCACCGCCGCCGGGACGACCGGCCTCTCATCGCCTGTAGCAGGCACCGCTGCCAGAGGGACATTCGGATCCGGAATGGAGATCAGAGGAACCTCGCTGTCCTGAATATCCGCAAGAGGAACCCCGGGATCCGGGATATCCTCCGGCGGCGGGTATTCCGACTGAAGCGTCGGCTCCAGCTGGATCATGAATTCCCAGTCCACCTTTGTCAGCAGATCCGCGTACCGATAGTCCGGTTTGATGATCCTGCCGTCTTCGGACCGTTTTACCTCCTCGCTGTCCAGTCCGATGTCCGGATCCAGCGTCAGCTTCACATAGACCGTTCCTTCGCTTCCCTTCGCGTAACGTCCCAGAGGGATCAGGTCGCGGAGCGAGGCATACATTGCCTGCCCATCCGTCCCGTCCTCTCCTCCGCTTCCGTCTCCTTCACTGCTTCCGTCTCCTTCACCGCTTCCGTCTCCTTCACCGCTTCCGTCTCCTTCACCGCTTCCGTCTTCCCGCGCGCCGGTGCCGTCAAAAATCCCGGTAGAGGTTCCGCGGTACAGAAGGCTTCCGCGCATCCGGGCCATTCCGTTTTCCGCGCCGCCGGCTGCCAGCTCTTCCGCCAGATCGGCGCTGGCAGGATCCAGATAATAAACCTCCATATGGATCTTTTCCAGCAGCTCCCGTTTCAGCCTCTCCAGCTCGGGATCCTGATCCAGCTCACCGTCCGCCTTCGGCACGATCCTCATATAGATCTTGTAGTTGTACAGGCTCTCATTGTGTATGTTCAGCGTATCCGTATAGGTTTCACCCGGGACCATGTTGGTAAAGCTCATAAACCAGTTCCCGGGATCCCGCATATTCTCGCCGTCTGCGTCCCGGGTGGGCACATACGAGATCTCGTTTCCCTTCTGCACGATCCACATTCTCTTCATGCCCGGGAGCTCCGATCCGTCGTATCCCAGCCCCGTGATATATCCGGAGAGATATTCCGTGATCTCATCCCATTCTTTATATGTATACCGCAGGCCCCCCTCTGTCGCCTGCGCTGTCTTCACCGTAATGTCGAGAGCGTATTCGCAGCCGTCATATCCTCCGGCCTCCCCCCCGTATTTGGAAGAAACCGCAGCGGCCGTCACCTGGCGGTAGCCGTCCTCCGCTTCGTCGTCCTTCACATAAAATGTTTCCTTCCCCGTCACCGTCGCCTCCAGCAGCGGGTTCATCGTCACGCTCTCCAGAAGCTTTGGGGACTGTTCCCCGGCGGGGATTTCCCCTATATAATAAAAAGTAAACCATCCGGCCCTGTCCGGCAGCTCGGACCGCAAAAGCCAGTGTCCGTTTGCCTCGGAAATCTCCCGCACGGTTTTAAGCGGCGTCCCGTCCGAATAGGTAAACCACAGCCCCGGAGTCTCCGGATCCCTGCCGCTTTCCAGCACATATACCTCTTCTCCCCGGGCGCCGTTGAAATGCCACTGGGCGGCGTACTGCTCTTCGCCGCCGTCCCCGGTAAAGACAGGATCAAGCGTTCCTTTTTCCAGAAGGATCTCCCTGCGGACCATCCCGCCGTCTTCGGACGGTTCATAGGTTTCAACTGTCCGGTCTTCCGCCCGGTACCAGTGCTGTTTCATTTTTATCTGAGCCACGACGGGAACGGTACCGTCGTTTGTCACCGCAACCTCTTTCCTCTCGGTGATCCCCGGCGCCCACCGTTCCGGTTCTTTAAAATGCTCCGTCAGGAACGTACTGTACTTTGCCGTCTTATATTCGTTTTTGGCTATAAGCGTCGCCGACCATGTCGCCCAGGTCCCCCCGACCGCTGAGACAGCCAGCAGCAGCGCAGCGCCTGCGATTATTATCCTTGTCTTTTTCATACCGCGATCTCCCCCGCGTCAGAATGGCCCGCGGGCCCATGATCCGCCCGCTCCTGTCTTTATTTCCCGCCGGGGGCGCCAGGCGCCCCCGGCGGGAACTTCGCATACCTTCCGCCCGGAATGTCAGGCAGGCTTTCCGCCCCCGTCTTTTTCCGCGCTCCCCTTCCCTGTCTCCTGTTGCCGGCCGTCAGGGATCCGGTCCGCCAGAAATCCAAGCGCCAGGATCCCGACCATGATACCGATGATCAAAGGCTGTCTGCAAAATCCCACAAAAAATCCCATATACGGCAGGCTGATCCTCCCTGTCCGGCCCACCACCTGACTGTAGGCCACCGGGGCCGGGTCTTCCGCGTTGTTGGCGTCGCCCTGTGTCACAAACTCGCGGCTGACCTCCAGCTTCTGCACTACTCTGTGGGTCACCAGCGAATTTTCCCCTGCACGGAACGTGACCGGATCGCCCACCTGGATCTCCTCAAAGGAAGCCTGCTTATAATAGACGATGCTCCCCACGCGGTATGTAGGCTCCATACTGCCGCTGAGCACCACCACCGGACGGTACCCCGCAAGTATCGGCGCGGCGATCAGAAGAAAAATGATGATGCATATGTATACAGGCCAGCACAGAATATTGGCGATTCGTTTTATGTATCTCATTTCAGCAATCCCCCGGCACGGTTTTGTGCCGCCTCCCGCACATGATTATTCCTGGCTGACCAGGATGTTCGCATCCGTCGAATCGGATGTGATATTCGTAAGGTTTTCTTTTCTCCAATCCGCGGTATTCGGCCATGCGGCTTCTACGGCATCCGTATTCGCCTGGACAAATTCTGATGTGACCGTCAGCGTATAATAGGAATCCGCATATCCCGGAGCGTTCCCATCCAGCTCGGACGTGGATTTGCGCCACATGGTCACGCCGTTTTTCAGATTCGTCTGCAGATCCTTGTTATAATGATCTGACCCCGCTTCCGTGGTATCTACCCACTTCAGGATCTCCGCCGCCATCTCGGCGCGCTTATCCGCATCCGTCTTCGACCCTTCCTCCAGTTCCTTTCTGAAGTCGTTCCAGGGCGCCGGTTTCCAGGAGTCGGATCCGTCCTCCGGTTCCTCCGAAGCGAACGCGTAATATTCGTTAACAATATGCTTCCCCATATCTACATTGGTCGCGAGCACCAGTCCGTCCAGCAGATCGTCCGTCACCGCTCCCTCCTTCAGGACCCCGTTCCAGTACCAGTAGCCGTCTCCTGAATTATAGATCCACTTGTTGGCATCCTTGTCGGCCGAGATATTGTTCTCAGCCATCTGCTTATAGACGACCGTGCTGTCTGTCAGAACCAGGCCGTCCGTATCGCCGGCCGCGCCGCCCTGATTCGCCGTAAATGCCTTCGTATCCTTGTTGTATGTTCCGTCCGTTCCCAGGAAATTCTTATTTTCTCCGGAGGACTCGATCGTCTTGTACGCCGTCCCGACCGTTCTGCCGGATCCGTCGACATTCTCCTTGGGCGACCAGCTCTCCGCCATTTTCACCCGGACAAGAACCGGATAATCTCCGGTATTTTCTGCATGAACGTCCTTATCCCAGCTCTCGCCCGGCTTCCAGTCGTCCGTCGGGGGCGTAAATTTCTCGACCTCCGCCGATCCGTATTTCCCGGTATCCAGAGGGTTATCCAGACTGAGGGTCTGGCTGTAGTATGCAAATGATCCCCCCACAAGTGCCAATGCCGCTACGCCTGCCACTGCCAATGCTTTCTTGTTCACCTTCATTTTTTCTCCTTTCAACGCTTTACATGATTTGATATAGTAAAAAGTTCCATTACTACCCGTTTTAATTTTCCGGGGATTACGTGTCCCCGGTTCCCTGCACGTCCTCTCCCGGTTCGGCTGTTCCGACAGCCTCATCCCCACTGTACAGCCCGTCTTCGCTCAGAAGCGGCCAGTCGCACCCAAGCGCGCGGATGTCCCCCTCGGAAAGCCCCCACAGGCTCCATACGGCATTGTCCGTCGCCTGCACCGTCTGGGCGGTGATCAGCAGCGTATAATCCGAATCCCTGTACCCCGGCCGGCCTTCCTCCGCCTCCGCCTGACTTTTCATAAAATAAATGGTCTGCGGCGGGTCCTTCTCCCGCAGCCTCCTGCTCATCTCCCGGGCCGATACAAATTCTCCCGTAGCCTCGTCGGTATCGAACCGGATCCATACATCCGGATCGTCCGCCGCCGGTTTCGTCCCGGATTCCGTCACCGAATAGTACCGGACCTCACGGTATCGGCCCATGTCCGTGTCGTCAGCCAGGGTCACGCTCTCCAGAAGCTTCTGCGTCGCGGGGTACTCCCCGCTGCCTTCGGAATATGCCGGCAGGATATCCCTGTAATAATAGTAGCCGTCCTCCGGGCGGTAGACCCAGCGGTCGTCCTCTCCCAGATTCAGTTCCTTCACTACCACGGAGTCGTCCACATCCGTACCGGCCAGACCGTCGTTCGGATCCGCCTGGTAGACGCTCTCAAACTTGTTGCGGGCCGCGGGATCCGGCGCTTCCGGCCGTCTCAGGACATCCGTGGTATCCACTCTGTAGTACGGGTTCCCCGGATCGTCCCTGGACTCCCATTCTTCCGCGAACTTCACACGGACCACTACCGGAAGGGCTCCGGTATTCTCCACCCAGACTTCCTTGCTTACCCTGGCCCCCGGCTCCCAGTTCTCGCCGTCCCCGGGGTGAAAGCGTTCCGTCAGCTCCGTCTCATAGATGCCCGAATGGAACCGGTTCTTCACGGAATCCGTCTGAGTGAAATACGCGAACGTCCCGCCGATCAGCGAAGCTGCCAAAAGACCGGCCATAGCCGTGATCTTCATTCTGCTCCTCATCCTGTGTCCCTCCCTTTTCACTCATCCGGACCGATCCGGCCTGCCCGGCCGTCCCCCCGCTCATACCACGTCCATTCCAAAAGCCCGCTGCCGTCAAAGCGGACATCCATCTTCCACTCTGCCCGTACCCCCGTCTGATCTCCCAGCTGTGCTTCCGGTCCCTCCGTATATGTTCCGTCCACCGTCACCGCCTGCGCGGCGAAGCTGAGAAGATAGATCCTGCCGCTGTAGTTCTGCATATGCCGGTCATTGGTAACATCGGTGCTGAGTGTGATGCTGTTCAGGATCGGCGCCGTCCGGTCGCCGCTCTCTCCCTTTCTGCGCAGGATATGCCGGTAATATCGGTACAGCCGTCCTGTATCCGGATCCTGTATCGCCTCCGTCCAGTCGTCTGTGGCCCCCCACGCGGCCGGATCATCGGACCCTCCCGCCGTCTTTTCCGTCCACGCCTCCGTCCAGTTCTTGATCACCTTTTTCGTATCCAGGGCAGGATCTCTCTGCCCGCCGGCCGAATCCGGCAGATACCATCCCTCCGACGGGGGAACCTCCACCCTGAGAAACAGATCCATATCTCCGGTGTTTTTAAAAAATACCGTTTTCACCGCCGTCTCGCCGGGAAGGAAAGACTGGTTCGGGTTGAAGTCCTCTATGACCGCCACACTGCTGCCCGGTGTCCACAGCGGATTGTCCATGGAACGGCTGCTTTGATAATACGCCCATGTCCCGCCAAAGGAGGCCAGGGCCACGCCCGCGGTAAGCGCGGCAGCCGCGGCGGCCTTCCCCAGCGACCGTTTTCGTCCACTCATACCGTCCTCCCCCCTTCTTATTCTCCGCTGTCCGACCATCGGACGGCGGCGGAATATTTATCCGTTCCGTCCGGCCAGTTCCAGACGGTCCTTCCGTCTCTGGTTACGGTCCCGATCTCCTCGCCGGGATCCCCGCCCCGCGCCGTCAGAACGATTGTTTTTCCGAACAGCTCCCTGACCGCGTCGGCGCTGACATCCGCCTCGTCGCTCGCCTGCACCGCCTCTACCGTGAAGTGGAGCTGATAATCCGCAGCGGCATATTTATCCGCGTTCTCAAATCCCGGCTTTGCAGCATATCCTCCGCTTCCGTCCTGCGCCGCCTCCAGGCAGCGGAACGTCACGGCATCCACAAACAGCTCCGTTTCGTTCTTTCCGGGGCTTCGGAGGCCGGAAGGCAGGATCCTTTTGTAATAGTACCATCCGGTTTCCTCATCATGCTCCCAGTAGTTCCCGTCCACCGTAAACTCCGCGACCCGAACCGTGCTGGCCGGATCCCCGGCATCCTCCCTGGCGAGGTTCGGCAGGATCTCCCGCTCCCCCGTGACCGGATCCGTATATACCCACGTTTCCGCGCAGCCTACCCGAAGAAACACATCCGCCTCGCCGTCGTTCACAAATCTGGCTTTCTTCTCGTTCCGGTTCAGATCCTCCCGGATCGTGACCGTCACTCCGGGGGTCTTTATCGGATTGTCCAGCGTCATATCGTGGAGCACAACCGCTCCGGTAATCCCGACAGCCGCCGCTGCCGCGGCCAGAAGTCCGGCTGCGGCATACTGCCGGATCCGTTTTTTCTCCATAAGCCTCCCCCTTTCTACACAAGCCTGTCGTCCGGGTCGTTCTCCTTATCTCCGGCTCCGGTATGCATACCGTCCACGACCGCCCTCATCTCGACCGGGACCGACGACGTCCGCGCGCCGCCGGGTTCGTCGCAGGGAACCTCCCTGTATTCGTCCGTTCTCCCCGTCACACGCCCTTCAAACCGCTCCGTGAAGCTTCCTCCGATCCCGACATTGGTGACCGACGCGGTATTGTGGAAATAATCCTTATGCTCCGGTTTGTTCGTCAGCGTCAGCTGGAGCGTCTCTCCCGCGCGGACCGCGTACACCCGTTCCTTCAGATCGGAGGAATCCAGGACCGGCGCAAGCGCCTCTCCCGGGGCTCCCGTGCCGGGATCGATCTGCTGCCCGGTCAGCCGGATCCAGTCATATTCCGCCGGAACGATCTCCTCCACCCGGAAATACCGCACCTCGTCTTTGGAGCGGAACTCCAGCTTCAGCCAGCCGCTCACCTCCCCGTTCCCCAGGGAAACCTCGGCGACAGGGCCGTCCTGATCCGCGTATCCGCTCCCGTCCGGAGTCACCTCCCTCAGCCGGATCATAAATTTATAGCTGGAATCGATCGGTTCATTCGCCAGATCTCCGTCAGCCGGATTCACAATCTTTTTCAGCCGGATCGCGGCTTTTTCCGTCCGGATCAGCCCCAGGTCCCGGTTCGGCCGTTCGTCCAGCGCCGCGGTCATGATCTCGGCAGGCACGAAAGACAGCTGCGGCAGGCGGCTGCCCTTTTCATTCTGAACGATCAGGTACCTCGATCCCGCGGCGATATCCCCCTGTACGTCCGCTCCGCCGGATTCCTTCGCATCGCTGGTATCCGTGCCGTCCTCTCCCTCGGGAACGGTGCCGCTTGCGGCGCGGTATTTTGTCGCTCCGTAGAATCCGTCCAGGATCCCGTCCGCCTCCGAAGCCGCCTTGCCGAACGTCACTATATAATCTCCCGGAGGCAGCTCGTCAAACAGATATCCGCCCTGCGCGTCCGTCGCCACGGCTCCGTCCGCCTGAGTTCCCGCGGCATACCGATACGGCCGGTATCCATCCGCCGCGTTCTGTCTGTGCCACAGCCGGACCTCCACGCCGCTCAGCCTGTCTTCCTCCGTCTGACGGATCCCGTCCCGGTTCCGGTCATCCCATACGACGCCGCCGATGCTCCGCTGGACGACACGCGTCTCCACGAGATGGCTTTCCAGAACCGCGCTGTCCGCGCCTTCGCTCTCCACCCAGACATACGCCTGGTTGCAGTAGATGTCTTTTCCTTTATTTCCGGATGTCCGGACAGTCACACGCACCTTGACGCCGGTCTGTCCCGGCAGATTCGTGATTGTCAGGGCCACGGCCCTCGTATTCTCCACGAAGCCCTGGATATCCTTTCCGGAGATCTGCGGCGCCTGGCTTTCCGTCGCGGTCATGGAGAACATCCCCTCGAACGGGTTTTTGTTCCAATTCCCGATCGGATGCCGCCTGGGGGCCTCCTCCCCGCTTTGCGGCTTATTGTCGGACCATACGCGGACATCCACGTTCTTCACCGTTCCGCGTTCAATCGTTCCGTCCGGGCGTTTGTTCCATCCGTTCCACTCATACGGCTCCTTGTCGATACCGTCGGCTCCGTAATAATAGACCTCCGCATTTGTCACCGTGTAGGTGCCGTTAAAGCGGCTCCCCGCGTCGTCCCCGTTCCACGGCAGAATATCGTACAGATACAGCTTCGGGATCTTGCTGTTCTGATTGCCGGAATTGAAGTACCGGATCTCGTAGGTAAACGTATCGCCTATCTCAATCACCTTTTTGTCCACGCTCTTAAACAGCTGGCTGCTTCCCTGGCGGGTCGTGCGGATCGTAGCGGTACTGGTATTGCCGGCCTTTTCGGAAGGCGGGACCTGCTCCGCCGCGCCGCTTTTGGCAATGTCCGCTTTCAGATTGTAAGAGCCGTTATCGGCGACTGTCTCCCGGATCGCGATCTTTAGCCGGATTGTCGGCATGGAGGCTCCTATGGGGACTCCGTCGATATGAAGCCTTCCCTCCCCGTCAAAGTACAGCGTTACCTGCGCGTCAGAACCTCCGCAGGGAGAACCGTCATAGGTGCAGAGCGACCTCGGTATCGTCTTCGGCCCTCCGCTCAGATCAAGCGGGCCGTATCCCTCGATATAGATGACCGACGGATCCACTCCCAGCTCTTTCGCGTGACCTCCAGATTCGTCGTCCTGTCCGGGTCAAACTGCTCTTTTCCGGTTGAATGATTCCTGGTGATCGAGGCTTCCGCGTTCATCAGGAACCATGCCTCCGTCTCGCCTGAATCATAATCATATACGTCCGTCGCCTGCGGCGGATCGCCCTTTACGTGCAGCGGGTCGTTGGCAAGCCGGACCTTCGGCTGGCAGGAAAGGACCAGCATAGTCTGGCCGTATTGGGTGCCTCCGATACTGGCCGAACCGGCCTTCCTCTTGGTAAACCACCATTTTTCCTCTTTGGTTTCGGAATTTTTGGTACGGTACGAGTGATCCTCATACTGCGGCTGCGGCAGAACGCCCTCCAGCGCGGCGGCGTTGGTCGTATAATAGTTCTCTACCATTCCGTTGCGGTATTTTTTGGCGTGATTCGCCGGCTTCAGATCGATCTTCACCCTCTCGTTCAGTTCCGCCGCTCCGCTCTCCGGCTTCCAGGCGTCGCCCCCGAACGATCCCGGCTGCGGATACGGAGTTCCGTCCGGATCCGACTTGACCCAGGCGCGGGCGGAATTGACCATGGCATACGTCAGGTCTTCTTTTGCATCCTCCCGGATCCTGACCGGGATCCCGAAATCCACATATCTTCCCGCCCTGTACTGCAGATTTCTGGCCTCGATCAGCACCGCCGTACAGACGTAATCCTTCCATGCGTTCCCCTTTGCCGCCCGCATGGCTTCATTGTACCTTCCGATATCCGCAATGCTCCTGAAGTAGACCAGGTTCTCCTCTTTTGCCGCGTTGATGCGGATGACGTTCGCGTCGTCCCGGGTATTGTAGCCCTCCGGCTGTTTGGGATCCACGCCGTAGTAAACCGTCATCGTCTCCCCTGACGCGCCGTTCTGGTTCAGGCCGTAGGTGATCCCGTCGCCCTTCACTTCGCCGTCCAGAACCTCAAAGGCATCCGTATCGAACTTCTGCAGAAGATTCACCGACGTGATGATATCGTCGTTTCCCTGGAAATGTACTCCGCCCCAGGCCAGAAGCTCGTCGCCCGGAAAGGCCGCAGCGTCCTGCTTGTTATCGCTCCACAGATTGCCGTCCGTGGAAAGGAGCTTATGGTCAAACTGTCCGGAATCCTTTGCGGTAAATGAATTGTTCTTGCTGAATGTGCCGGGAACGTATCCGGTGTACTCCGTTGAATAGCAGTTATTGCACCCGTCCTCCCACCAGTCCGCGCTAAATTCCGTCTGCGGAAGGGGCAGCACCTCCTGTCTGCCGGTCACCTGCGTTCCGCTTAAGGATGCCGCCGACAGATTCGAGGCGGCCGCCACCAGCCAGAATCCGCTGATGTCGTCCAGCTTCTCTTTGATCGGCATTACCACCTGGATATGAACGGAGGAAAAATACCCCTGCGTATCCGGAATGTTGGCTGCGCCTCTGGACAGGAACCGGTCGGGGAACAGGAAGCTCTCAAGATCAAAATCATATCCGCTGACCGTAACATGGTAGCTGCTCTCGTCAAATATCCGTTCCTGTGTGTCCGTCACCGTCGGATCCGTATCGTTTTTCGTGGATACCGGGCGCTTCTGACCGGTCCTTTCCCCGGTCTTTACAAGCCTCCATGTCCCTCCGTTATATACCGCCTGCTCGCGGCCTACCCCGCCGAGCGTGCCGCCGGCCAGATCCCCCGGAGCAGCCGTGCTGAACTGGGTCTTCACGTCGTTTTTCCAGATCAGCTCTCTTCCCAGATGACCGTAATGGGGAACCGCAGAACCTGCCTCCGGAACCTTCCCCGTATATCTGGCGGGGATGCTTCCCGACGCGTCGTATACGATCGAATTCTCCGTATAATCCCACAGGGCGGGCGTATACGTTCCCGCCGGCTGCGTACTCCCGGACGACAGGCAGGATTCATAAAATGTCAGGTCAAACTCCAGATCCCCCTGCGGAAGCTCGATGCCTTTCAGCTTCATCCCCGCCTCTTCATTGCGGAGCATCAGGCTGATCTCTACGTTCTTCATCTTCCCGTAGCAGGTTGTGCCGCCGTCCAGGAGATAGGTATCTGTCGCGTTGGTGGCGTCGTCAGAAGTGACCTCGATATCGTACATGGGTTTCGCCGACACCGTCATCTCCGTCGTGTCCCGCACGACATTCTCGGGATGCGGGAGCGCATTGTCATCGATATTGTCCAGGTTCTGGCGGTCGCTGTCCTGCGCGTACCAGGCCCTGAACGTCGGCTGAAGCGTCAGTCCGTCCCAGGCCGCGCAGACCTTCACCCCTACAGCGGCCGAAATGGTTCCGGCGTCCCCTTCATTGAGCTTTCGGTATCCCCTGAAGATCTGCTTTATGATCCGCGGCATACTCCCATAGGAGGATGTTCCCCGGTCGCTTCCGTAAGCGGACATATTCAGGTCCTTCATCTGTTCCGTTGCATCATATTCCTGCCCGTCCTGGTCTTCCGCGATATACGTGATCTCGTGGTCCATCGTCGAGAGCATCATCTCCGTATCGAACCGCACCCGCGCCGGATCCGCTGCCTCCCCCTCCAGGACCGCCTCAAAATAAACGCAGCCGCCTATGCTTCCCGCCTGCTGGTCGGTCACGTTCACGACCGCTTCCAGCTGATAGGAGACGGAATCAAACGTGCGGACGATATGGTTGCTCTCCCCGCTGTCCTTTCCCGGCACATGGCTTCCGCCGCCCTTTTCTTCCTCCGCCCGGATCGTGCCGTTCGGATCCGCATTAAACGGAGCCGTTCCGTCCTTCACGGACCTGACTCTGAGGGATGAGACATAAGCGCCGTAATCCGCGGCGTTTTTCGCAACGCCCAGAAGGGTGATCCCCGGCAGTGTGTCCGCCGCGGCGATCGCGGCCGTACCGTTCTCATCCAGAACGGCGCCCGCGTCTTTCAGTTCTCCCCCGCTGTATGTATAAGTGACGGTCCTTTCCTCCGCGGAAGCCGCGGACACCCCCGCAGCCTCTTCGGCAGCCGGAAGCACCCCCGCGTCTCCGTCCGTCCCGGCGAATCCCGTGAACTCGATGCGGACGCTGCCCCTCAGCTGCGCCTCGGTCCCGTCCGCCAAAAGCCGCAGAGACACCGCATTGATCCGGCTCAAAACCACCTTTTCCTCCGCCGATTTCCTGTCGATCGCCTCTTTCAGGCCGTCGATCTCCGATGTCTCCACATCGGCGGCCTGCAGCTCCAGAGAACCGCAGACCGGAAATGCGTCCGCAGGACCGGTCACGGTCACCACTCCGGCGGCCGTCTCCGCCGTCAGGGTAAGCTCTCCCTCTACCGTGATCCGGAAAGCCTCCGACGCTTTCCGCACCTCCCCGCCGATATCCGCGGAAGCGGACAGCACGGCATAATATGTGCCGGGCGCGGTGTCTTCCTGCAATGCAAACGTGATCTCGGAAAGAACTTCCGATCCGGTCGTTTCCTTCGCCCGGGCCTCCACGTTCCGAAACTCCGTCCCGTATACAGTCAGTTCATAGCGCACCCGCTCTGCGGCGTCCTCGCCGGGATCCGGCTCCCCGTATCCGTACGGTTCCGGGCCCGTGGCCGTCGGGAGAATATCCGTGCGGCCCGTCCCGACATCCGCAGAACCAAAATCAAAAGCCGCCAAAACGGTCCCCGTTCCGCCTGCCTTGAGCGTCCCGGGCACCACCTCTATTCCCCTCAGTGCGGTATCCTCGTCGTATTCATATACAGGGCTGCACGATACCTCCCGGCCGTCCGGCGCCGTACCGCTGTAAGTGATCTGCAGAGTCCCCTTTTCATGGATACCGTCCGCGATCTCCCCGGAGAAAACGGCTTCGTAGGAGCCGCGCGCCTCCAGGAGGATGCCGTCCAGCCGGTTTCGCTCCGGCGTTTGCCGCCCGCTCGTTCCCAGGCCGGCAAAAAGGCCATCCGCGTCCGCCGGCGAGGCCGGGACCGACGCAGGCTCCGCTCCGTTTTCCGTCTCCGGAAGCGTCCCTCCCTCAAAGCCGCCGTCCGTCAGGAACTCCCCGCCGCTCCAGGTCAGTCTGCCGTCCGTCAGAGCCTCATCCGTATAGCTGCGCACAACGATATCCAGCGCGAATCCGTCCCCCGCGCCGCGGCGCAGGGCGAATACCCGGACACCGCCGCCCTCCTCATGCCGGCAGACGATCCTCTGCCGGGAAGGATCTTTCTCCCCGGCCGCCCATGCCGTAATGTCACCAAAAGAATGCAGCAATGAAACAGCCCCAAGCAGTACAGCCATAAACCCGCTTGCGGCTCGCTTCAGCAAACTGCATTTTCTCCTCTCATCCATGCTCTCCCCCCCACAGACAAAACACGATCGCATCTTCTTCCGTATCGGAAGGGTCTGGCTCCGCTCTTCTCTTCTCCTGTATCCGTCCCCTTCGCGGATCCCGTTGCCTTCGCTCTCAGCAAGATCAGCATTTTTAGTAAATAAGTTTATATTTTCACTGCTTTTGTCCCCGTCAAAAGCGCCTTGTGATTTAATGTATGTTAAATTTAATGTTGAAATATATTTAAATTTAATTTAATTATACTGAGATTGGCATAAAATCGGGCGTTTGACAGTTGAATAAATGAAAAAGTACTTGCAGGCCGCATAGTGCCTGTATTTTTTTGTCAAATTTTTAA
>CANRGP010000029.1 GCA_947630085.1 uncultured Lachnospiraceae bacterium | reverse complement strand
CAATGGCATAATTTCCGTTGATGACCGCAACGTCCACATCCTCGATCACCCGCGGGATCTGCGCAGCCTCCACCTCATAAAGCTCCAGATTCTTCGGATTCTCTACGATATCGTTGACCGTCGCCGTGAGATCCGCGCCTTCCTTAAGCGTGATCAGGCCCTGCGCCTCCAGAAGAAGAAGTGCCCGCGCCTCGTTGCTGGTGTCATTCGGGACCGCGATCACCGCTCCGTCGGCAAGCGCATCCAGGGATGCGGTCTTGCCCGCATAAATGCCAAACGGCTCATAGTGAATGGCCGCCGCCGATACCAGATCCGTCCCGTTCTCTTCATTGAAGGATTCCAGATACGGAAGATGCTGGAAATAGTTGGCGTCCAGATCTCCGGACTCCAGGGCCAGGTTTGGCTGGATATAATCCGAATATTCCATGACCTTCAGCTCATATCCCTTCTCGGCCAGAATATCCGCCGCCGCCCGCAGGATCTCCGCATGGGGCGCAGGGCTTGCGCCTACCACGATCTCCTGCAGTCCAGTTCCTTCCGTTTCCTGGGACGATGCCTGCTGTCCGCCGGAGCAGCCGGCAAGGACCGAAGCCGCCAGCACTGCCGACGCCAAAACACATACTGCTTTTTTCATAATAATTCTCCTCTCTTTTTTGGGTTTTATCATAAAGGCGTTTCCGCCAGAATGATCCGCTTTGTTCTCCTGAAGCTACCGGATACGCTTGTCGCCTTTCTTGGAAAGCCGCGTCCATGCCTCCTGTAAGATCTGCACCATCAGCACCAAAAGCACAACCGATACCCACATCAGGAACGGCTTATACCGATAGTATCCGTAATTGATGGCAATGGCTCCCAGGCCGCCTCCGCCGGTAAATCCCGCCATTGCCGAATAGCTGAGAATGGTGGTCACCGCCAGCGCCGCGCCCAGGAACAGAGACGGCCTGGCCTCCGTAAGGAACACCTTCCAGATGATCTGCCAGGTAGACGCCCCCATGGACTGAGCCGCCTCGATCACCCCCGCATCCAACTCCCGGAAAGAGGATTCCACCACCCTTGCCACATACGGGGCCGCGGCAATGGTCAGCGGAATGATCATCGCCGGGGAACCGATCCGGGTTCCGATCATGATCTTGGACAACGGCAGAACAATAAAAAGAAGGATCAGAAACGGAACCGAGCGGAGAAGATTTATGACCACTCCCAGGATCTTCTGGAGCCAGGGGATGGGATAGATCCCTCCGTCATCGGTCACCACCAGGATCACTCCCAGCGGAAGCCCGATGATATAGGCAAACAGGGATGAAAGGGCTGTCATATAAAAGGTTTCCCAAATACCGGTCTTCAGCATATCAAGGGTTGCCGCATCAAATGTCATTTTCGCCCACCTCCTCATAGGGGATCTGTATGGAGTCCAGATAATGGACCACCCGCCGGGCCTCGTTTTCATCTTCCGGGAGCTGGATGATCATCTGGCCCATTGCCTTTCCGTTTATGTCTCTCGTAGCCGCATACATGATATTGACCGGAACCCGGCAGGAGAGCACGAGGTTGGATATGATGGGTTCCGTGGACTCTCTCCCGTCAAATATGATGCGGATCCTTTTGGAGCGGCCGAAGCGGACCTGATCTATGGCATCGCCCAGGATCAGCTGTCTGCCGATTTTTGTTTTCGGCCCCGCAAAGATCTCCGACACCGTGCCGACCTCCGCGATCCGGCTCTCTCCGATGATCGCCACCCGGTCGCATATGGCCTCGATCACCGGCATCTCATGAGTGATCACGATGACCGTCACGCCCATGGTGCGGTTGATCTCCTTTAAAAGGGCCAGGATCTGCTTGGTGGTGTTGGGATCCAGGGCGCTGGTGGCTTCGTCGCAGAGGATCACCTTGGGATTGGTGGCCAGCGCCCTGGCAATGGCCACTCTCTGCTTCTGCCCCCCGGACAGCTGAGCCGGATAAGCCTTTTCCCGGTCTTCGAGCCCCACCGTCCTGAGAAGCTCCAGAGCTCTCGTTCTGGCCTCGTTCTTCGGGACCCGGGCCAGCTCAAGCGGAAAGCATACGTTCTGGATCACATTTCTCTGCGCCAGCAGATTGAACTGCTGAAAGATCATTCCCATGGACTGCCGGGTCTTTCGCCGCTGGGCGGGCGTCATCCCCGCGAGGCTTTTTCCCTCAAACAATACGTCTCCCTCCGTGGGGACCTCCAGATAATTGATACATCGGACCAGGGTGCTTTTGCCCGCCCCGCTCAGTCCGATGATTCCGAAGATCTCCCCCTCGTTCACATCCAGGTTGATATCCTGAAGGGCCCTCACCGGGCCGTTTACCGTCCGGAATTCTTTTCCGAGATGCCTGATCTGGATAATCGGATCTCCCATATCTGTCTCCTCTCTGCAATATATAAGATAAAAAAGCTCCCGTCCGATTAGGACGGAAGCCGAAAGCTTTCGTGGTACCACCTAACTTCATCCGGCATTCGCATACCGGACCTTATCAAGTACGTCCGCACAGACAACGGCGGATTATACTCTGCTGCGGTAACGGGCGCAACCGTCACGGCCTAAAAGTCAAAACCTTCAGCCGCGCGACTCCGGGACCATGTTCACAGGTTTCATTCTGCTCCTTCTCAGCGCCGGGAACTCTCTGTGAGAACCTCCGCCTGCTACTCTTCCCTTCTGTGTCTTTGGGTGTCTGATTCATTTGATTTGCAATTATATTATTTCATTTTTTTCCTTTTGTCAAGAAAAAACTGTACATAAATTTTGCAAAACCTCTGCTTATCTTCGTCGCTTTTTACAGCCTCCCGGACCGGAAAACCGGGCCGAGGCGCCGCAGTCTAGGAGCACAGCTCGACAATGACCTGGGCGAATATCTTGGCGCTGACCAGAAGTTCGTCAAACACGGCGAACTCGTCCGCGCCGTGCATCCGGTTATCCGTCTCCGGCATGGAAGCCCCGAAGGCCACGCCGTTCTCCAGATCATGGACGTAGGTGCCTCCGCCCATGGACTGGCAGCTGCCCTCCCTCCCGGTATATTCCTCGTAGGCGGAAAGAAGCATTCTCACGAAGTGTGAATCGCCGTCCACATGATGAGGGGGCCGGAAGGAATCGTTGTGCAGGACAATACCGGCCTGCGCCATCCTCTCCCTGGCCGGATCCAAAAGATTGCCGTCGGTTGCGCAGAGGGGGCAGCGCACGTCAAAGCAGCCCTCCAGACCGTCCTCTCTCACCTTGAGCATACTGAACGCCAGAGTCAGGCGGCCGGAAGCTTCATCCTCCATGTCGATGCCAAACGCCGTCCCGTGCACATCCCCATGGGGAAACATCTCCAGAAGCCCGGCAAGGGCCGACGTCTGGGGGCAGGGTGCCAGAGGAAGGCTGTTCAGCAGATACAGAAGCCCGGTGAGCGCGTTGTTCCCGCCCTCCGGCTCGGCGGCATGGGCTCCCCGTCCCTGAGCGGTAACGGCAGCGGTATCTCCTTCATATTTCATCTCATACGCTACGCCCGTAGCAGCCTGCGCCCTGTCCGCAGCCTCCTGCATCGCAGCGGGTCCTATCCCCTCCACCACCGCGGACGCTTTCCCCGGCACTACGTTCACTTTCAGGCCGGCGTCCAGACTTACCAGGCGGGGCAGCGCGTATGACGCCGAGAATTCCGCCGAGAATTCCCCGGCCAGACGGCCTTTTTCCGTGTTGGTGACCGGAAAGGAAGCGTCCGGGGAAAACGTCATGGGAGCTTCCTTCTCCCTGGCATAGTAATAGGCGATATCGGAGCTTCCGCATTCCTCATCACAGCCCATGATCAGACGGACATTGCGGGAAACCGGGAGCTTCATCTCCTTTACGCAGCGCATCGCATAGAGCGCGGCGACCAGAGGGCCCTTGTCGTCCGAAGTGCCTCGGCCGTAGATGCGTCCATCCCTGAGCACCGGTACAAACGGTTCCGTCTCCTTCCAGCCCTCACCCGCGGGGACCACGTCCAGATGGGCGAGTATGTCAAGCTGTCTCTCTCCTTCGTTCAGATCCGCCGTACCCACATAATTGTCGTAGCTGCGGACAGAAAAACCGTATCCCTCCGCCATCGAAAGGGCGGCCTCCAGAGCGCGGGCGGCTCCCTGACCGTAGGGCTTTCCCTCCTCCGCCGGCATACGCTCACTGTTGATGCTGCACAGGGTGCATATGTCCCTGAGCATTTCCTCCCTGTGGGAATCCACATAGGCGCTGATCTCGTTCCTGTATTTCATTGTCTGTGACCTCCTTAAAACTCCGTTCCGCATTGCCCCTAGGCGCGCCCGAATTCGCTCAGGACGAGTCCCGGGTTGCGTTCCTCCACCATTCCCACGCTCCAGCTGTTAACAAACAAAAGCAGCGGATTGCCCTTCAGATCCTTGATCCTCTTCATGTCGGAGGTTCCCTGGATCTTCTCCACATTTACCTCGGTCTGGTTCTCCACCCAGCGGATATACTCATAGGGGAGCCGGTCCAGCTTCACCTCCACATTATATTCGTTCTCCAGCCGGTAAGTCAGGACCTCAAACTGCAGCTCCCCCACGACGCCGACGATGATCTCCTCCATGCCGGTATTGAACTCCTGGAAGATCTGGATGGCGCCCTCCTGCGCGATCTGCGTCACACCCTTCAGAAACTGCTTCCGCTTCATGGTATCCACCTGACGCACCCTGGCGAAATGCTCCGGCGCAAAGGTAGGAATCCCCTCGAACTGGAATTTCTCATTGGAGAGGCAGAGCGTATCCCCGATGGAGAAAATGCCGGGGTCAAACACACCGATGATGTCCCCCGCATAAGCCTCCTCCACGATCCTGCGGTCCTGCGCCATCAGCTGCTGGGGCTGAGAAAGCCGCAGCTTCCTGCCTCCCTGCACATGGTTCACTTCCATCCCGGCCTCAAATTTCCCCGAGACGATCCTCATAAAAGCGATCCTGTCCCGATGGGCCTTGTTCATATTTGCCTGGATCTTGAACACAAAGGCCGAAAAATCTTCCTGGAAGGGATCCACGATTCCGGTGGTGGTCCTGCGGGGAAGCGGAGACGTCGTCATATCCAGGAAATGCCTCAGAAATGTCTCCACCCCGAAGTTGGTCAGCGCGGATCCGAAAAACACCGGGGACAGGTCGCCTTTGCGCACTCTCTCAAGGTCAAACTCGTCGGCGGCCCCGTCCAGAAGCTCTATCTCGTCCAAAAGCCGGCGGTGATAATCCTCCCCGATGACCTGCTCCACCTCGCTTCCCTCCACGTCGAACGTCCGGCTTGCCACTTCCTTCTGGCCTCCCATAGCCGCCGTGAACGTGGTCACCGTCCGGGTATTCCTGTCATACACGCCCTTGAAATTTTTCCCGCAGCCGATCGGCCAGTTAATGGGACAGGTACGGATCCCCAGCACGCTCTCGATATCGTCCATCAGCTCAAAGGGGTCCCTGGCCTCGCGGTCCAGCTTATTGATAAACGTAAAAATGGGAATCCCCCGCATGACGCAGACTTTAAACAGCTTGATGGTCTGCGCCTCCACGCCCTTGGATCCGTCAATGACCATGACCGCGCTGTCGGCGGCCATCAGGGTGCGGTAGGTATCTTCCGAGAAGTCCTGGTGGCCCGGCGTATCCAGAATGTTGATGCAGAAGCCGTCGTATTCAAACTGCATGGCCGACGAGGTGACCGAGATTCCTCTTTCCTTCTCGATATCCATCCAGTCGGACACAGCGTGCCTGGTTGCCTTGCGTCCCTTCACCGTCCCCGCAAGATTGATGGCGCCTCCGTAGAGGAGAAATTTTTCCGTGAGGGTGGTCTTGCCCGCGTCGGGGTGGGATATAATAGCAAATGTTCTCCGTTTTTTGATCTCTTCCGAAATAGTTGACAATATGATTCCTCCTTATGGCCTCTGTACTCCTCTGTCCGCGGCAAACAATTCCCTGAGCAGACAGACGGCGGCCTCATCCTTGCTCATCATTCCCAGCTCCGTCTCCTTCCGGGCCGTGATGAGCGTGAGCACATTGGTATCCGTGCCGAAGCCGGCGCCTTCCACGTTGATCCCGTTCGCCGCCACCATATCCAGGTTCTTTTGTGCAAGCTTCTTCCTGGAATTCTCCAGAAGATTCTCCGTCTCCATGGAAAATCCGCAGAGAAGCTGCCCTTTTGGCTTGTGCTCTCCCAGATATTGTAAAATATCGTCCGTCCTTTCACATTCGATCAGGAGCTTTCCGCTGCTCTTCTTCAGTTTCTGTTCCGCCGCGGATACCGGCCGGTAATCCGCCACCGCGGCCGCCTTGATGACGGCATCCTGCGCGGCGCTCACCGCTGTGACGGCCTCGAACATCTGCCGGGCGCTTTCCACTTCGACCACACGGACAAAGCGGGGACGCGGCTGCTCGGACGGCCCCGTCACCAGAGTTACCTCCGCTCCCATACGCGCCGCCGCCCTTGCAACGGCATATCCCATTTTTCCTGTGGAATAATTGGTGATAAACCGCACCGGATCCAGGGGCTCCCGCGTGGGGCCGGCCGTCACCAGGATCTTTTTTCCTGCCAGTTCCTTCGGATATGCCGCCTCCTGGAGAATGTAATCCAGAAGGACCTCCGGTTCCGGCATCTTCCCGGCTCCCACGTCGCCGCAGGCGAGATACCCGACCGCCGGGTCGATCACATGGATCCCGTAGGAAGCGCAGCGTCTCAGGTTATCCTGCGTGACCGGATTCTCATACATCTGTGTATTCATGGCGGGGGAGATATATTTGGGGCACCGGCAGGCCAGAAACGTGGTGGTCAGCATATCGTCGGCAATGCCGTGGGCCGCCTTCGCGATCACGTTGGCGGTCGCCGGGGCCAGCATGAACACATCGGCCTTTTTGGCAAGCTCGACGTGTTCCACGCTGTACTGAAAGGCCCGGTCAAAGGTATCCACCAGGCACTTGTTCCCCGTCAGTGTCTCAAATGTCACCGGCGTGATAAACTGCGTGGCGTTGGATGTCATAAGCACCCGGACATCGGCGTGAAGTTTCTTCAGCGCGCTCGCCAGATACGCGGTTTTGTAGGCGGCAATGCTTCCGCTGACTCCCAGAACAATGGTTTTTCCTGATAACATGGGCCCCTCCCAAAAGTATACTTTCATTTTTCCCGAAAATGTGGTAAATTACCCTTAACACTATAGCACAGATTTACGGTTCTGGAAAGAACGTTTTTCGGAAAAAGGAGAAAGCCATGATTCTGACGATTGATATGGGAAATACCAACATTGTGGTCGGGGGGATCGATGAAGAAAAAACATACTTTGTGGAGAGAATGACCACCGACCACGCCAAGACCGATATGGAATACGCCCTGTGCATCCGGGGGATCCTGGATCTGCACCGGGTGGACCGCGGGAAGATCGACGGGGCGATCCTCTCCTCCGTTGTCCCCCCGTTAAATTCCACCGTCGTCTCCGCCGTAAAAAAGATCTGCGGGTTCGCCCCTATGCTGGTAGGCTCCGGGATGAAGACCGGGCTGAACATCCTGATGGATAATCCGAAAACCGTCGGAAGCGACCTGATCGTGGACGCAGTGGCGGCCAGCCAGGAATTTCCCTGCCCCGTCATTATCATTGACATGGGCACCGCCACCACCGTTTCCGTAGTCGACGGAAATAAAAATTATATCGGCGGCGTCATTCTTCCGGGTCCCAAGGTGTCCCTGGACTCCCTGAGCGGCAAGACCGCGCAGCTTCCGTATATCAGTCTTGATACTCCCGGAAGGATCATCGGGAAGAACACCATCGACTGTATGCGCTCCGGGATCATGTACGGGACCGCGGCTATGATCGACGGGATCATCGACCGCATGGAGGAGGAGCTGAAAGGCCCCGCAAGCCTTGTGGCCACCGGCGGTCTGGCCGGATTTTTCACGCCGCTCTGCCGTCATTCGATCACCTACGTCGACGACCTGCTGCTGAAAGGGCTCCTGATCCTCTACCGCAAAAATCAGACATGACCGTCCCTTGATCCGTACCGCCTTTTCGGAAAAAATCCCCTGACACCATGGCTGTCAAGGGATTTTTTTATTTTTTCTCAGGAAATTATTCTCATACCTCCCATCGTATAAATCCCCCGCAAAAAGTCCATGATTCCAAGTAGAAGAAATCATGAGATGCGGAGGTAATGAGTATGGCGGCATACAAAGTAGAAATCTGCGGAGTGAATACGGCGAAGCTTCCGCTGCTCAGCAACGAAGAAAAGGAAGACCTGTTCCGCAGGATCAAAGAGGGCGATATGGAAGCCCGCGACCAATATATAAAAGGAAATCTCCGCCTGGTTTTGAGCGTTATCCAGCGCTTCGCCTCCAACGCGGAAAATGTGGACGATCTGTTCCAGATCGGCTGTATCGGCCTGATCAAGGCCATTGACAATTTCGATACCTCCTTACAGGTAAAATTCTCTACGTATGCCGTTCCGATGATAATGGGCGAGATCCGGCGCTATATCCGCGACAACAATTCCATCCGTGTCAGCCGCTCCCTGCGCGACACGGCCTACAAGGCCATCTATGCACGGGAGGGACTGACCAGAAAGAACGCCAAGGAGCCCACCATCATGGAGATCGCCGATGAGATCGGCGTCAGCAAGGAAGAGATCACCTATGCCCTTGACGCCATTCAGACCCCCGTCAGCCTGTATGAACCCGTCTACACCGACGGCGGGGACCCCCTCTACGTCATGGATCAGATCAGCGACAAAAAAAATCTTGAAGAGAACTGGATCGAGGACATTTCCCTGAGCGAGGCTATGAAACGTCTGCCGGAGCGGGAGCGGCACATAATCGATATGCGCTTCTTTGAAGGGAAGACGCAGACGGAAGTGGCCGAGGAGATCCACATCAGTCAGGCGCAGGTAAGCCGTCTGGAAAAAAACGCGCTGAAGACCATGCGGAATTATCTCAGCTGATCCGCATATACAGATCCGGTCTCACAAATGAAATCTCCGTCATACTGAACACTTTTTCGGGGCCGGCGCCCGGCATGGCGCTCCGGCCCCCTTCTCTTTTCCGTATCTTTATCAGCAGGTCTTTGCCCCCTCCGCGGCTTCTCCCGCCTTCGCCGGGTTGTCAAAAGCCGGGTTCAGCGCGTAGAAGTTGCGGCTGTCCAGATGATCCTGAACATCCCGGAGGGCTTCGCCGAATCTCTGGAAGTGGACGATCTCCCGCTCTCTCAGGAATCGGATGGGATCGCAGACCTCCGGATCCTTCACCACACGGAGGATATTGTCATAGGTGGTGCGGGCCTTCTGCTCGGCGGCCAGATCTTCGTACAGATCCGTGATCGGATCTCCTTTGGACTGGAACTCGCAGGCGTTGAAGGGGATCCCTCCCGCCGCCTGGGGCCAGATGCCGTTGGTGTGATCGATATAATATGGGCCCAGGCCGGACGCGGCGATCTGCTCCGCCGTCAGCCCCCTGGTCAGCTGATGGATGATGGAGGCGATCATCTCCATATGGGCAAGTTCCTCGGTCCCGATGTCCGTCAGGACCGCCTTTCCGATATCGTAAGGCATAGCGTAACGCTGGGAGAGATAGCGCATGGACGCGGCAATCTCCCCGTCCGGCCCGCCGTACTGGCTGGCAATAAACTGAGCCAGCCTCGGATTCGGGGTCGTGATGTTGACCGGATGCTGCAGCCGTTTTTCATATCTCCACATACACTAACGTCCTCCTTCCCAGGGCCACGGCCCCTGGATCCAGTTCCAGTAGCCGTTGGCCGAATTCACGCCGTCAACCATGACCGGGCCGCAGTTGGTCTGGTAGGCCGCCAGCGCATCCCTGCGCATCCTGGACACCGACTGATAATAGGCGAGGGCCGCCTGGTCACACGGATGTGTGTCAAGAAACAGAAGCACATCATCCATTGCAAAGCTGGACTGATCCAGCATCGCTTTCAGCTGTCCGCAGTTAAACTGGCTGTAGGTTTCATTCATAGTCCGCACCCTCCCATCACAAACGGCAGGTCAAGCTCCGGGAAAATGGTTCCCTGGGCGATCGCCTGCTCAAGCGTATAAGTCTGCCGCCACTGCTGCCACGGGACATATCCCATTCCCACGGGGAACTGTTCGATTCCCCCCGCGCCGGTGTTGGGGCAGCTGATCGTATTGCCTGCCTGCGGCTGATTTCTGTATGAACAATCCATCGACATGAAAGCTCCTTTCCGACTAAGAGATTGATAATAATAATCTATGCCGCAGAGGAATTTCCGTGCCTCGCTCCGAATAAGCATATATGTTCGCTCCTTGACGCGGGCGCCGAAATCGGTTATATTGATCGCATAGGCAGGCGGCAGGAAACGCGGGCCGCGCGCATTCATTCCCATATACAGGAAAACATTGTGAAAGAGGTGGAATTATGAGCAGAAAGCTGTTGATCGTAGTGGATATGCAGAAGGATTTTATCGACGGGAGCCTGGGAACCGCGGAGGCCCGGGCCATCGTACCCGCCGTAGTCCAAAAGATCCTGGATTTTGACGGGGACGTGGTCTATACCATGGATACCCACGGAGATGATTATTTTGATACCATGGAAGGGAAGAAGCTTCCCGTGGCTCACTGCGTCCGCGGGACCGAAGGCTGGGAGCTGGAGCCCTCCGTATCGGACGCACTGAAAAAGCGCGGGGCCAGGCAGTTCCCGAAGACTACCTTCGGATCGCTGCAGATGGCCCGCGAACTGGCAGAAACATTCTCGGATGACGGAAAAACGGAATTTGAACTGGTCGGACTCTGTACAGACATCTGCGTAGTCTCCAACGCCCTGATCCTGCGCGCCGCATTCCCGAATGCGGTTATCCGCGCAGACGCCGGATGCTGTGCCGGGGTAACGCCGGACTCCCATCAGGCGGCTCTCACCACCATGCAGATGTGCCAGATCGACGTCTCGGACGCCGTCGGGTAGCTACCGGTCCGGCTTGCCCTCCATCTCCTGCATCTTCTGATAATAGTAGCCGATGATATGCTTTCTTCGGATGATGCCGATGAAGCAGTTCTGATCGTCCACCACCGGAACAAAGTTCTGGTTCAGGGCCTTCTCGATCAGATCCTCCATAGACGCGTTGACGTAGACCGGTTCGTAATCCATCCGCCGGTCGATGACGGAGACCGGTACGTTCCCGGCATCCTTCAGGCTCAGATCATACTGATTTTTGATGCCCCAGAGCATATCCCCCTCGGTGATGGTCCCGGCGTATCTGCCTTCGCGCGTGAGGACGGGAATCGCGGAATATCTGTGGCTCTCCATCTTCTCAAGCGCCTGACGGATAGACTCGTCGTTGTAAACAAATGCAACCTCGCTCTTCGGCGTCAGGAAAAACAATATATTCATTATGTATCCCCCCGGATCCTGTGATGTGTATGCCGTCCTGGCGGAATTCTGCCCGATCAGCTTAACAATTATATCATAACATAAAACTCTGAAATCCGTGTGAACAAATTATTAGGATTTTTTAAACATAGCACGGACGGACGCCGCGGATATCCTCCGCGGCGTCCGTCCGCTTTTCCGAAAGCCCTCTTTCTTCCGCCCGGTCTCCTACTCAAAATAGTCCAGCGGATCGATCGGCTCTCCTCCGTACGTCATCTGAAAGAAGATGTTGCTTCCCTCGATGGAATAATATTTGGTGGGCTCCGCTACATATCCCAGGATCTGGCCCGCCTCAAGATACTCGTTTTCCACCACCTGAACATCCTTGAGCTGTCCGCAGGTGGCGAGATAATCATTGCCCAGATCGAGGACCACAAAATTCCCGATCTCTTCATTTGCCCCGATCTGCGCCACTCGGGCAGCCGCTGGCGCGGCTACCGGGTCGCTGACCTCCGCCTGGATGACTACTCCGGGATTGCACTGGTACTGGGCCAGCGTCGGAAAATAGATCGTCGTATCCATGCTGTAATCCAGAAGAATATTTCCCCGGATCGGCCAGGCGATCCTGCTTCCCTCTGAGAAATCAAGAACCAGCGGGACGGCAGAATCCATTCCCGCTCCGACGGCGGCGCTGTCCTCTTTTGTCCCGCTCCCTGCATAGGCGCTTGTCGGCGCGGGCTCTGCAGGCACGCTTCTGCTTTCTTCCGGGGACGGCGTCTCCGGCTCCGTCTCGCTGCGCGCGGCGTCCGCGCTTCCGGCGATCTGAGTCATATCCTCCGCCTGCTCCTCTTCTGCAATCATCGTACCCGAGTCCTTCATCTGAATGTACGGATTTTCCTCCCCGGGCAGATTTCCTCTTTGAATGGTAATGACACCGGCTGCCGCGACGATCGTCAGCAGGCCAAGCACCAACATGACAAGAAATAGTTTGTCCTTAAACAGCTGGTTCAGCTTCTCTTTCACCTTTTATCACCTCGGTAATATTCTTACCAAAGGCCGGTGAGTTATTCACGGATCGGACAAAATAATCTCGGCGTTTTGATAATAATATTTTAAGATCTTTTCCGCGTCCCATCCGTCCGCCGCCAGCCGGCTTGCCCCGTACTGGCTCATGCCGAATCCGTGGCCGATCCCTCTGGTGACCGCCTGGATATTGCCTTCTCTGTCCTGTAAGACAAAGGCCGGGGACTTCAGTCCCAGCAGCTCCCTCACCTCGTCCCCCGTGTAGGTATGCGCGCCGATCTCGATCTCTTCCACATACCCTCCCGCATCCCGGCTGACAAGCTGGATCTGTCTCTCTCCCTCCGCTGCGCCGAACATCTGCCAGAATTCCTCCGGCTCCCACTCCGTCACCGTCAGGTATCCTTCCGCTTCCACGTCTCTTTCGCTTTCAACCGCCGTCAGGTAGGGGTAGCGCTCCCCGCCGTCCCTGGTGCTCCCCGCGCTGACACGGTGAAACAAAGGCTCCGCCAGCTCCCCGTCGTATGTCAGTACCATCCCGGCCGTTTCCGACACGGCGCTCTTTATTTTCTCATAATATTCCGAAAACCTTCCCTCCCCCCACATCTCTTCCAGCATCTCCGGTTCCAGGCAGCGGACGCCTGCCTGTCCGGCCCCGATCGTATCCGCGTCCCCCATCTGCCTGTAAAGATATGTCCTGGCAAGAATGGCCTGGGCCTTGAGCGCCTCCTTCTCATATTCGGCGGGGATCTGGCCGGCCACCACGCCCACCAGATAATCCTCCGCATCCATATACCCTCTTTGGCCGTCGTCAAAGACGATCCGGCGGCCGCCGGATCCGCCTGACTGTGTTTTTCCGCCGACAATGCCCCACAGTCCGTCGGTTCCTCCCGCCCCGCTCACGCAGAGCGTGACCGCATAGGGAATGCAGACGGCCGCGGCAATCCCCGCCAGATATGGCGCGAACCGTCTCCGTCCGGCCTTTTTTGCTTCCAAATCACCTTCCCGTCGTTCCATAACAAATCCCCTCCACAAACTGCTGTCACAGTTTATGAAGGGGAATGTTCTTTATGCCTCGAAAGTTCCGGTTCCCGTCAGGCATCTGCCTCCACTTCTACCTTTACCTTCTCCAGGTGCCAGATATCATGGACGTATTCCTCGATGGTACGGTCGGAAGAAAATTTTCCGGAGGCCGCCACGTTGAGGATGGCAGCCCTGGTCCACCAGGCGCGGTCCCGGTACGCCTGATCCACCTGCCTCTGGGCGTCCGCATAGGACCAGAAATCCTTTAAGATAAAATATGTGTCCGCCCGGTCGCTGGAATTGGTATTGAGCAGCGAATCGTAAATCTCTCTGAACATCTCCGGATCCTGCGGGGAATACGTTCCGTCGATGAGCTGGTTCAGGATCCTGCGGATCATCGGATCGTTGTTGTAAATGTCGATGGGATAATAGCCGCCGTTCTTCTCGTAATGGATGACCTCCTCCGCGGACATCCCGAAGATGAAAGCATAGTCTCTGCCAACCTCCTCCACGATCTCCACATTGGCCCCGTCCATAGTGCCCAGCGTCAGGGCACCGTTCAGCATGAACTTCATATTTCCTGTACCGGAAGCTTCCTTGCTGGCGGTGGAGATCTGCTCGCTCACGTCGGAGGCGGCGAAAATGATCTCCGCGTTGCTGACACGGTAGTCTTCAATAAACACTACCCGGATCTTCCCGTGGATCGACAGATCATTGTTGATCACATCGGCGACCGCGTTGATCAGCTTGATGGTCAGCTTCGCCCTGCGGTATCCCGCCGCGGCCTTTGCGCCGAAGATAAACGTGCGCGGCACCATATCCAGATTGGGGTCGTCTTTCAGTATGGTATAAAGATACATGACGTGAAGAATGTTCATCAGCTGCCTCTTGTACTCGTGAAGCCTCTTTACCTGCACGTCGAAGATGGAATTGGGATCCACGTCGATGCCGTTGTGCTCCCGGATATACCTGGCAAGGCGGAGCTTGTTCTGGTACTTGATCTCCATAAACTCCTTCTGCGCCTGCCCGTCATCGGCATACTGGGCCACCGCCCTGATCCGCGGAAGATCAGTGATCCACGCGTCGGATCCTGTTTTCTGCGTCACCCATTTTGCCAGAAGCGGATTGCCGTGAAGGAGGAACCTCCTCTGCGTGATCCCGTTGGTCTTGTTGTTGAACTTCCACGGGGTCATCTGATAGAAATCTGCCAGCTCCTGGTTCTTCAGGATCTCCGTGTGAAGCCTCGCCACTCCGTTGACAGAAAAGCTTCCCGCAATGGCAAGATAAGCCATACGCACCTGCCCGTCATACAGGATCGCCATACGCGCCACTTTTCCCTCATCGCCGGGATATGTCTGACGGATCTGCTCCACAAAGCGGCGATTGATCTCCTCTACGATCTGGTAAACCCTTGGCAGGAGCCTCTCAAACAGGTCGATGGGCCACTTCTCCAGGGCTTCGGCCATGATTGTATGATTGGTGTAGGCACAGGTCCTGGTCGTCACGTTCCACGCCTCGTCCCAGGTGAGCCCCTCTTCGTCCAGAAGGATCCGCATCAGCTCCGGCACGGCCACGGTGGGGTGAGTGTCGTTGAGCTGGAACACATTTTTCTCATGGAAGCGGCGAATATCCGCGTGGCGGTTCTTGTATTTCCTCACCGCCCGCTGTACGCTGGCGGAAATGAAGAAATACTGCTGCTTCAGGCGCAACTCCTTGCCCGCGGTATGATTGTCGTTGGGATAAAGCACCTCGCAGATATTTTTCGCCAGGTTTTCCTGCTCCACCGCCTTCTGGTAATCTCCCTTGTCAAAGGAATCCAGATTGAACATATTGATCGGCTGAGCGTCCCAGATCCGCAGCGTATTGACAACGTTGTTTCCGTATCCCACAATGGGCAGATCATACGGGACCGCCATGACGGACTGGTAGCCCTCCTGGATGAATCTCTGGCGGCCTCCCTCCCAGACGGTCCTGACATATCCGCCGAATTTCACCTCCTGGGAATACTCGGAGCGGCGTACCTCAAACGGATTGCCGTCAGCCAGCCATTCGTCCGGGACCTCCACCTGAAATCCGTTCTCGATCTTCTGCTTGAACATTCCGTATCGGTAGCGGATGCCGCACCCGTAAGCCGGATAGCCCAGGGTCGCCAGCGAATCCAGAAAACAGGCGGCCAGCCGTCCCAGCCCTCCGTTTCCCAGCGCCGGATCCGGCTCCTGGTCCTCGATCACGTTCAGATCCAGCCCCATTTCCTCCAGCACCTCGCGGATCTGGTCGTATGCCATAAGGTTGATCATATTGTTTCCCAGAGCGCGGCCCATAAGGAACTCCATGGAAAGATAGTATACCGTCCTTACATCCTGCTTTTCATACTGTTTGTGGGTGGCGATCCACTCGTCCACTATAATGTCCTTTACCGCAAACGCCACGGCCTGGAACATCTCCTGGGGCGTAGCGTCCTCCAGCTTCTTACGGTACTTGCTCTTCAGGGCATAGATCAGCGACTGCTTAAATTCTTCCTTGTCAAATGTTGTGTTCATGCCAATGCTGTTCTCCTCTATCTGTCAATATCACATTTCTTCACACCCAGGGTTACCGTCTCCCCGTTGATGTTCCACTCTCTGCTGTACCCGTCCATGCTTCCGGAAACGATATCCTCCGCAAGGACCTCTCTTTTCAGTCCGTCCGCATAGGCCGCAAAGATAGCGGTGATGGCCCCGCTGCCCTGCTCATAGACGACGATATGATCCGTAACCTCAAATCCGGCCTCCTTGCGCATCGTCTGGATCTTGCTCACCAGCTCGCGCACAAAACCCTCTTCGATCAGTTCCTGCGTCAGGTTGGTATCCAGGACCACGGTGACGGCCCCGTCCGTCTCGCTGACATATCCGGGCTTCTGGGTCATCTCGATGAGCAGATCCTCCTCGGTCAGCGTCACCTGGTTTCCGTCAAAATCGAATGTCAGGGCGCCGCGCTCCTTTAGCGTATCCATCGCGTCGTTGCCGTCGATTTCCGAGAGGACCCGGCGGATATTGCCAAGCTGCTTCCCGTATCGGGGGCCCACCGTCTTCAGCTGCGGCTTGAAGATGTAAGAGGTAAAATCCCGGACGTCGTCTGTAAACCTGACGTTCTTTACGTTCAGCTCATCCTCGATGATCTCCAGATAAAAATCGGACAGCGGTTCGGAAGCCTTGACAAACATCTGCTTCAGCGGCTGGCGGTTCTTAATGCCGAAGGTGTTTCTTGCGGCGCGCCCGAGCACGACGATCTTCAGTACCTGGTCCATCTCCTCCTCAAGACGTCCGTCGATCCAGTCCTCATTCGCCTCCGGGAACAGGCAAAGGTGCACGCTTTCCGGAGCGTCCGGATCAATGCTTCTCACCAGGTTCTGGTAGATGGCCTCGGTCATGAAGGGGATCATCGGCGCCGCGACCTTGCTCACGGTCACAAGAGCCGTATACAGGGTCATATAGGCATTGATCTTATCCTGCTCCATCCCTCTGGCCCAGAAACGCTCGCGGCTCCTGCGGACATACCAGTTGCTCATATCGTCCACAAAGTCTTCCAGCACTCTGGCCGCCTCCGGGATCCGGTACTGATCCAGGTTCGCATCGACCTCCTTAATCAGTGTATTCACCTTGGACAGAAGCCATTTATCCATGACAGGCAGTTTTTCATATTCCAATGTATATTTTGTCGCATCAAAACCGTCGATATTCGCATACAGCACGAAAAACGCGTATGTGTTCCACAGCGTTCCCATAAACTTGCGCTGCCCTTCCGTCACGGCCTTACCGGAAAAACGCTTGGGGATCCAGGGCGCGCCGCTGGTATAGAAATACCACCGGATGGCGTCGGCGCCATACGCCTCCAGAGCGTCAAAGGGATCCACCGCGTTTCCTTTGGATTTGCTCATTTTCTGGCCGTTCTCGTCCTGCACATGGCCCAGAACGATCACATTCTCATAGGGAGATCTGTTGAACAGCAATGTGGATTCGGCCATCAGGGAGTGGAACCATCCTCTTGTCTGGTCCACCGCCTCGGAGATGAACTGGGCCGGGAACTGCTGTTCAAACACCTCCTGATTCTCAAAGGGATAATGGTGCTGGGCAAAGGGCATCGCGCCGGAATCAAACCAGCAGTCGATGACCTCCGGCACCCGGTGCATGGTCTTTCCGCACTTCGGGCAGGGGAACGTCACCTCGTCGATGTAGGGACGGTGGAGCTCCACCTTTGCCGCCTGCGGATCGCCGCTTAAGCTCGCAAGTTCCTGCCTGCTCCCCACGCTGCGCTGATAGCCGCACTCACATTCCCAGATATTTAACGGAGTGCCCCAATAACGGTTGCGGGAAATGGCCCAGTCCTGGATATTCTCCAGCCAGTTTCCAAAACGGCCCTTGCCGATGGAATCCGGGATCCAGTTGACCGTGTTGTTGTTTCGGATCAGATCGTCCCGGACGGCGGTCTCCCTGATATACCAGGATTCACGGGCATAATAGATCAGCGGGGTATCGCATCTCCAGCAGTGGGGATAACTGTGTTCGAATTTGGGCGCGTCAAAGAGCAGCCCCTTCTCGTCAAGATCCTTCAGGACCATCGGGTCGGCCTTCTTTACAAAAACACCCGCGTAGGGCGTCTCCTTCGTCATCTCTCCCTTGCCGTCTACCAGCTGGACAAACGGCAGGTCATAGACGCGGCCCACCCTGGCGTCGTCCTCGCCGAACGCCGGCGCGATATGGACCACACCGGTGCCGTCGGTCAGAGTGACATACGAATCGCAGACCACATAGAACGCCTTCTTGTTCTGTTTTCTGCAGATCTCCACCGCGCAGTCGAAGAGAGGCTCATATTCCTTGTATTCCAGCTCCTTACCGGTACAGGTTTCCAGGATCTCGTAGGCGGGGCCAGCTTCTTCCCCGGAAACGGCTCCTGCCCCGGCGCCCGCCGGCCTGCCGGCCAGCTTCCCGAGGACCGTGTCCAGAAGGGCCAGCGCCATATAATAGGTATAGCCGTCCGCGGCCCTGACCTTCGCATAAGTTTCCTCCGCGTTCACGCACAGGGCCACGTTGCTGGGCAGCGTCCAGGGTGTAGTGGTCCATGCCAGGATATATGCGTCCTCATCCTTCACCTTAAAGCGGGCGATCGCGGAGCGCTCCTTGACATCCTTATAGCCCTGGGCTACCTCCGCCGTGGAGAGCGGGGTGCCGCAGCGCGGACAATAGGGAACGATCTTGAAGCCCTTATACAGAAGCCCCTTGTCCCAGATGGTCTTCAGGGCCCACCACTCCGACTCGATATAGTCGTCATGATAGGTGACGTAGGGATTGTCCATATCCGCCCAGAATCCGACGGTCCCGGAGAAATCCTCCCACATTCCCTTGTATTTCCAGACGCTCTCCTTGCATTTGTCGATGAACGGCTCCAGTCCGTACTCTTCGATCTGATCCTTGCCGTTAAGGCCCAGGAGCTTTTCCACCTCGATCTCCACCGGAAGCCCGTGGGTATCCCAGCCGGCCTTGCGGGGAACCATATATCCCTTCATAGTCCGATACCGGGGAATCATATCCTTGACCACGCGTGTCTCCACATGGCCGATATGGGGCTTTCCGTTGGCGGTAGGCGGGCCGTCATAAAAGGTGTAGGTGGGGCATCCTTCCCTCTGCTTCAGGCTCTTTTCAAAGATCTGATGATCCTTCCAGAACTTCTCCACTTCTTTTTCCCTCTCCACAAACTTTAAGTCTGTGGGGACTTTGGCATACTTGGGCATCTCTTTCAACCTCCGTTTCGACTTTCATAACCCGCAGCCTCCCGCGGGCGTTCCTGTTCACAGGCCGTAATTTCCTATGGCGCGGGACGTTTCTGTCTCATGCGGCACGCCCCCATGAAACAAAAAATGCTTCCGTCCCGGAATAAGGACGAAAGCCTGCGCGTACTTCGCTGTACCACCTGATTACCATACTGACATATGACTTCCCTGTAACGTGGGAAAAACGGCAGAACCTACTCAAAAAGCGGGGCGTGCGCCCTCATCCTTCTCTTCAGTCTGCGACTCGGGAGTGATCTTCACGGTCTGTGATACTGATACCGGCCTCGCACCGCCGCCGGCTCGCTGAAACGTTCTCACAGGGCTACTGTCTCCGTCCATGTCTTTGCTCTCACTCGATTTCTCCTATATTATAGATAGGGCCGTCAGCGTTGTCAAGCGGTATTTTCCCCGTTTTTTCTTCGATCCCCAGATGGGCTCCCAGAAGCTTCAGCTCCTCTTTTTCCAGGCAGTTCGGCAGTCCCGATCCGTCTGCCATTCTGACGCACTCCCGGTAATCCGTCCAGACGACGTCCTCCACCTCGGACGCCTGGAGGCGCATTTCTTCCGCTCCGACCGGCCTTCGGCAGACATAAATATGGGACATCTCCGCATCCCGGAACGGCCTGCCGTAAAACGTTTCTTCATGAAATATTTTCAGGACTCCCACCGGTTCCAGATCCTTCTCCGCCGCCGGGATCCCCAGTTCCTCGGAAAGCTCCCGCAGAGCCGTCTCTGTGCAGCCCTCTCCCGCACCCACATGGCCCGCGGCAGAAATGTCATAGCATCCCGGATAGGAATCCTTGTCCCTGCTCCGTTTCTGCAGCAGAAGGTCATAGCCGCTCTTTTCATTGGGCCGCACAAGCCAGACGTGGGCGGTCGCGTGAAGACTTCCCTCGCGGTGTGCCACGCCTCTCTCCCTCACGACGCCGCTCTTTGTCCCGTCCGCGTTCAGGATATCGAACAGCTCCAGAGGCTCGCCGTTGAGGGCCGCCGTGACCAGTTTTCCCTTCCCGTCGTAAACCAGCTTCAGAGAAAAGAACGGAGCGTCCTCCTCGATCAGCCGGAAAAATATCTTATCTCCCTCCCAGATATTCAGATTCCAGATCTGATCGACGGGGACCCATTCCAGCTTCCCTTCGTCACATTCGACAGGCTCTCCCGTAAAACCGTCGGCAGTAAACAGCGACATATATTCCGTCACGCCGTCTCCGGAGACGAATGTCACGATCCCGCGGTAACGGTATGAAGTCAGCGTATAGCCCGTCTCCTCCTTTACCTCGCGGAGAAGACATTCCTCCGGGCTTTCACCGGCCTCGAAATGCCCGCCTACACCGATCCATTTGTCCTTGTTGCAGTCATTCTTTTTGACTGTGCGGTGAAGCATCAGACAGCTTTCCCCGCGCCGTATATAACACAATGTGCTTAAACTCTCCATACGGATGCCTCCTTCGTTTCTGACGATATCCGATTTTATTCTGTTTTTCCGCAGTCTGTTCGTCCGCGTCCGCCGCCCTCCGCGCCGGGATCAGCAGGATGAATGAACCCTGTGCTTTCGGGCATAATATTCGTGAAAATCTCAACAAGACGGAGGTAACCCTATGACAAACAACAGCGATACCATAGAACTTCTCAAGGAATGTGATGCCGGCGTGAAAATGGCGGTCGCGTCCTTTGACGACGTGATCGACCGCATCCGGGACTCCAACATGAAGGATCTTCTGTGCACCAGCAAGGAGCACCACCATGAGCTGGGACAGGAAATCCACTCGCTTCTCTGCCGCTACGACGATTCCGGAAAGGATCCGAATCCGATCGCCAAAGGAATGTCCTGGATGAAGACCACCATGAAAATGGGCATGGACGAAAGCGACGCCACCGTGGCTGATCTGATCACCGACGGATGCAATATGGGAGTAAAGTCCCTCCACAAGTATATGAATCAGTACAAGGGTGCGGACAAAACGTCGCGGGACATCTGCGGACGCCTGGTTTCCATCGAAGAAAATCTCTGCAAGGATCTGCGGGAATATCTGTGACCCGTTCGGCCCGGCAGGAGCGCAGGAAGGAATTGACAAATATCTCCGGATGCGCTACAATATCTCTCGGATGAGGGAGCAGTAATGCGACTTGTCTGCGGCTTCTGTCCGCAGATAGGTCTTTTTTTATCGCTCCAGCCATACATCTGACCTTAGATTTCCGTGCTGCAGGAGGAACCGCCTATGTCGCTGCCTGAACTGTTTCTGATCGCCGTGGGGCTTTCCATGGACGCTTTTGCCGTAGCCGTCTGCAAGGGGCTGTCCCTGAAGCAGATGAATCTGAAGACCGCCGTGATCGTCGGTCTGTATTTCGGCGGCTTTCAGGCGGCAATGCCCCTTGCGGGGTATCTTCTCGGCACCAGCTTCAAGGACGCCATCGCGTCCTTCGACCACTGGATCGCATTCATCCTTCTTGCCATTATAGGCGGAAACATGATCCGGGAAGCCCTGAATCCGGAAGAAGAAAAATGCAGCGATTCCGTAGCCTTTTCCGAAATGGTGGTGCTCGCAGTGGCCACCAGCATCGACGCCCTGGCAGTCGGGGTCACCTTCGCGTTCCTTCAGGTCAGCATACTCCCTGCCGTTTCCTTCATCGGCATCATCACCTTCGCGCTCTCCGTCCTCGGCGTCAAGGCAGGCAATGTATTCGGCTCCCGGTACAAATCCCGCGCTGAGGCGGCAGGCGGCCTGATCCTGATCGGGATCGGGATTAAGATCCTGATCGAGCACCTCTTCTTTTAATCCGCCAGGAACCCGAAAACCGTCTCCCAGTATCGGTCCAGGATCTCCGTAGACGAATTGAATATCTCATGCTTCGTGCCGGGCACAAATACAAGCTCCGCCGATGTGTTCCCGGCGCGGTTGATCTTATCCACGAATTTTCTCTGCTGTTTTCCCACTACAAAGGTATCGTCGTCCGCCTGGAAAAGAAGGATCGGAGTGCGGATCTTCTTCCATGCTTCCTTCTGCAGATACCGGTTCAGCTTCACCGCCCCGTACAGCCAGCCGCAACTGGGAGATGTCATCTGGAACTCCTTTATGCTTTCCCGTTTTTTCTGATAATACCAGTACCTCTCGCGGTTTGAGGACGGACTGGTCTCAAATGTTTCCTTCCCGTCAAAGGGATGGCCGCCGGGTATATACTTTTCGGCCCTTCCCACCGCGCAGAGAAGCCCCGCAAGAGCACAGGTCACCGGCCACGGTATCCCGGCGGTGATCGGGCGGATCATGGGCGACGTGAGAACCGCTTTTTGAAACAGCTCCGGCTCCGCGGCCAGAGCGGCCGCTCCCACGCCTCCGCCCATAGAGTGAGCGTACAGATACAGCGGGAGTCCGGGATTTTCCTCCCCCGCCCTCCGCGCAAGCTCCAAAAGATCCCGGATATACCTTCCGTAACTGTCCACATGAACCAGGGACAGGTCCTTTGTCAGCCGGTAGCTGTACCCATGCCCGCAGTGATCATGAATATAGACATGATAGTGCTTTTTTACGAAATAATAGATATTCTCCAGATATTTTTCCGCGGTTTCCGTAAATCCGTGGGAAATGATCACCACCCCCACCGGATCGTCCGCCATATATTTCATACAGTTCAGCTTATGTCCGCCGTCCCTTTGGACCATAAAAGCCGTCTTTCTTGCCTCCAGATACGGAACGACCACACCGTCCATAGTCTGTCCATATGTTTCTTCCTTCAGAACCAGATCCCCCATAAAAACCCCCCGTTTTATATTTTATTTTTTCTTTTTCCTGAAAGCCAATACGCCGAACACTCCCATCAGCCCCAGGGCCAGCAGAGCCAGCAGGGCAAAGACCCCGGTCCGCAGATGCTCCTGTCCGTAGATGCGAACGGTCGTCTCATCCGGAACAGGCGTATCCTTCACACCCACATATCCGTTATTGTCAAAATATTCTGTAACCACGCTTCCTTTTCTTACTGTTTACGTTTAAGTTATAGCACCATTACCGGCAAAATGCAATAAATGTCAGCTGAAAAGGGCCTAAAAATAAGCTATTAATCAAAAAGATTTTTCAACAATGTATCGAAAGGGAATGTATATCCGAGGCGGATCCCCGTTCCGCGCCTCTCCCGGGAAGCCGCGTCCGGCCCCCTCCAATCTGGACAAATCTTTTTTTCTGTGCTACAATACTGTTCAATTCGCAGACAGTTCATTATGGAGATGACAGAAATGGTTTCCGAAAACAGAATATCCGACCGTCAGTATGAAAGAATGACGCAGACACCGGTTCACAAACTGATCCTCACGCTGGGCCTTCCCACCACGATCAGTATGCTTGTAACAAACATCTACAATATGGCCGATACCTACTTTGTCAGCACGCTGGGCACCAGCGCAAGCGGCGCTGTCGGCATCGTTTTCGCCCTGATGGCAGTCATCCAGGCATTCGGCTTCATGTTCGGCCAGGGGGCCGGAAGCTGCCTGAGCCGCCGGCTCGGGAAAAAACAGCTCGACGAGGCACGGGCTTACTCCTCCGCGGGATTCTATCTCTCCCTCCTGTGCGGGCTGCTCATCGCCCTGCTGGGTTTTCTGTTCCTCACTCCCCTTATGCGGCTGATGGGCAGCACCGACTCGATCCTTCCCTACGCAAAAGTTTACTGCTCCTACATCCTGATCGCCGCTCCTGCAATGGCGGCCGGGTGCGTGATGAACAATATCCTGCGCTATGAGGGAAAAGCATTTTATGCCATGGTCGGTCTTACCTCCGGCGGAATCCTGAACATTTTCGGAGATTTTCTTCTGATCCGCATCCTGGATCTGGGGATCGCCGGAGCCGCCATCTCCACCGCCGTGTCCCAGTACATAAGCTTCTTCATCCTTCTGCTCCCCTTCCTAAGAAAGAAGACGCAGACCGGGCTCCGCATAAAATACCTGAGAAAGGACATTCCTCTGATCCGCGATATCACGGCCACAGGCTTTCCCAGCCTGATCCGCCAGGGCCTTACCAGCGTATCCGTAATGACTCTGAACCAATGCTCGCAGCCCTATGGGGACGCTGTCATCGCCGCAATGGGGATCGTTTCCCGCGTCATGAATTTCCTCTCCTGCCTCGCCATCGGGATCGGTCAGGGCTTCCAGCCGGTCAGCGCCTTTAACTACGGAGCGGGAAAATATGACCGCGTTAAAGAAGCGTGGCGGTTTACCTGGCTCTTCTCTACCGCTGTGCTGACCGCCGCTGCAATAGCGGGATTCCTGTTCTCCGGCAGTATCATCACCGTTTTCCGCGACGATCCGGAAGTGATATCCGCAGGGATCCCCGCCCTTCGGCTGCAGTGTCTGTCTCTCATCTTCATGCCGCTTTCCATCAGCGCCAATATGCTCTTTCAAACGATCGGGAAAAGCGCCCAGGCCATCTTTCTTTCCAGCACCCGCAGCGGCCTGTTTTTCATTCCCATCCTTCTTGTGGCAAGCCACTTCGCCGGCTTGACAGGAATCCAGGCCGCTCAGGCCCTCGCCGATTTTATCTCCGCAGTCGTAGCGGTTCCGTTTCTCGTGAGCTTCTTCCGAAAGCTTGGGAAAATGCAGACCACCTCTTCATAAGTAAAATTAAAAGAAGAGCGATCACGCGCGAAGATGCGGAAGAACTGCTTCAAGATGAATCGGCAGCGGCTTTTTATAATTGCTTTATTCCGCATAAAAATAGCCACGCCATTCTCATCCTGATTGTAAAGTCACTTTTCCTATGATTCTCACATATCCCTTTCAATCTGCAAACTTCACATTAATAGGCAGATATCCGTTCTGCATTAAGAATAAATTCAAAACCAATCGTCCTATACGGCCACTACCATCTACAAACGAATGAATACCCTCAAACTACAGATGGAACAATGCCGCATTTTCGATCAGGTGCAGCTCACTGGTTTCAAACTCTTTGACAAGTTTTTAGAAAGTATTTTCTATGGCCGTCCACTTCCATCTCCGTCCGGAAATACATGACCGTAAGCCTTTACACTACCTTAATTCTATACATAATCTCATTTTCTTCAAAAGGCGAATCATCCGGCTTTCTGATCTCGACTGATCCTGCTTTATTAAATCCCACGTTTTTGCGAGTACAAAAATGCGAAAAAGCTGAATAACTGGCTGCATTTGTTTCTGCAATCGTCACTTCCATATTTTTCTGTCTCTTTACCGCATAATTATATACTGCCTCAATCAATGTCTGAGACAAGCCTTTCCCACGGTACAACTCCAAAAGGCCAATCTGCCATATAAACAGGCACTCGTCCGTCTCAACCGTCATAATGTATCCAACCGCGGATCCATCATCTTCTAAAATATAACTCCCTTTTCTGTAATAATTGGCCACCACCCAATAGGTATACGGTGTATGAACGTCCAATGGAGCACACTTCTCTGCCAGAGAGCGCAGTGTTGGTGCATCCTTCGGCTTAATCTCTCTCAGTTTGCACATACGTCTTTCCTCCTCCCTATTTCAAAAAATATCTATTGTATGGATAATGTATAATACATAATCGAGTGTGTGAAGGTGCTGAGAACCCGAACACTGCCGATACGATTGCCACTTACCTGACAATTGCAGCTGTGGCTCTGCTTGGCCTCGGTGCTACCGCCTTTGTAGCTAAGAAATCAAATCGCTAACTCACTGAGCTTCTAGCTCTCTGAGTTAGACAGATTAAATTGTGAAACTCCCCCAACTCTCTCCGGGGGAGTTTCCTATGCAGCGAAATGCCTCAGTGATCATAGTCCAGCACTCATTATATCGAAAGTGTTATTAAAGTTTACAAGTTGTCATTTTAGCCCTTCAAGGACAATATTCTGATCATCTGTAATAATATAAATTGCTCTTGTGGCTCTCGTCAAAGCGACATAAAAATCT
>CANRGP010000028.1 GCA_947630085.1 uncultured Lachnospiraceae bacterium | reverse complement strand
GTCCAGGCCATATTTATGAGCCCCGTCTTCCGGGTCTATACAAGCCCAGATGTTTTGGGAGTGGAGCTTGGCGGCGCGCTGAAAAACGTGATCGCTCTCGCGGCGGGCATTGCGGACGGCCTGGGATACGGAGACAATACCAAGGCGGCCCTGATCACCCGCGGCATTCATGAGATCGCCAGGCTGGGAGTCGCGATGGGAGGAGCTTTCGAGACCTTCTGCGGCCTTTCCGGGATCGGTGATCTGATCGTAACGTGCGCCAGTATGCACAGCCGCAACCGCAGGGCCGGGATCCTGATCGGCCAGGGATATTCCATGGAGGAGGCCGTCAGTCAGGTGAAGATGGTGGTGGAGGGCGTATATTCCGCCAGGGCCGCCCTGAAGCTGGCGGAGAAATATGAGGTATCCATGCCCATCATCGAGCAGGTGAACAGGATCCTGTTTGAAGGAAAATCCGCGTCTGACGCGGTGCGCGATCTGATGATGCGTGACCGGTCGGTGGAATCCCCCATGCTTCCGTGGAAGTAGGAGAGGGATCACGGCGCGCCGGGAATATGCCTTCCCGCCCGGCCTCTTTGCCGCGCTGAAACGCTGATTTGTGATAAGTTTATTTCAGAAAAGCGTTGACATTTTCCGGCGATGGATTTATAATGTTCAAAGTTTTTTAGTTATTTTATATTCATTAAATGTTTTCAAGAGGAGGAAACAATTATGAAAAAGTTACTGGCATTTGGACTTGCCGCGGCAATGGTGCTTTCCATGAGCGCCTGCGGCGGGACATCGACAACAGAAAATTCACAGGCTTCCGGCGATGCTACGTTTAAGATCGGCGTGATCGGGCCTCTTACCGGTCCGGCTGCCGCATACGGACAGGGCGTCCGCAACGCGGCCGAGCTTGCCGCGAATGAGATCAACGCGGCAGGAGGAATCAACGGCGTGATGATCGAGCTGAATGCGCAGGATGACGAGCATGATGCCCAGAAATCCGTGAACGCTTACAACACCCTGAAGGACTGGGGCGTTCAGATGATCGTAGGTTCCGTTACCTCCGCTCCCTGCATCGCGGTGTCTGCCGAGACCGAGATCGACAATATGTTCCAGATCACTCCCTCCGGCTCCGCCGTCGAGTGTGTGGCCCCGGACAACGTGTTCCGCGTCTGCTTTGCTGACCCGGATCAGGGCGCAGCTGCCGCTCAGTATATCGGCGAGCATCAGCTGGCTACCGATGTAGCTATCATTTACGACAGCTCCCTAGAGTATTCCACCGGCATCCGCGAGGCGTTCGTGGAGGAGGCTGCCAACCAGGGACTGAAGATCGTCGCCGACGAAGCGTTTACCGCGGACAATGCGACCGACTTCTCCGTACAGCTGACCAAGGCGAAGGATTCCGGCGCTACGCTGGTGTTCTGCCCCTTCTATTATCAGGAGGCGTCCATCGTGCTGAGCCAGGCCAACGATATGGGTTATGATCCGATCTTCTTCGGCGTGGACGGTATGGACGGTATCCTGAGCGTAGAGAATTTTGACACCTCCCTGGCCGAGGGCGTTATGCTTCTGACCCCCTTCTCCGCAACCGAGGAATCCAGCCAGGAGTTTACCGCCGCTTACGAGGCTGCTTACGGGGAGACCCCCAACCAGTTTGCCGCTGACGCTTACGACGCGATGTACGCCATCAAGGCGGCTGCGGAGACGGCCGGTATTACCCCGGATATGAGCGCTTCCGATATCTGCGATGCGATGAAGACGGCTATGACCCAGATCAGCATTGACGGTCTGACCGGTTCCGGAATGACCTGGAACGCGGCTGGCGAGCCCAACAAGGCGCCGAAGGCTGCCATGATCGTTGACGGTGTTTATGTGATGCAGTAAATCCTGCAAGGTTAAGATCTTGTGATCCGAAGTGGGGTCGCCTCTGTCTGGCGGCCCCTTTTCCTACATGGGCTTCCGCAAAGGAAAACCTTGCGAACTGCCCTGGCCTGTGCTATAATTCGACATGATACGGCGCGGGGACGGAAGGATCCTGTCTCTGCGGCGCTCGGCTGTCCGGGAACGGGCAGGGAACGTAAAAAGAGAAGAGGGAGAGTGAATATGGGATTTCTGTCATATTTTATCAGCGGCGTCAGCCTGGGGGCGGTCTACGCCATCATTGCCCTTGGCTATACCATGGTATACGGAATTGCCAGAATGCTGAATTTCGCCCACGGGGACGTGATCATGGTGGGCGGCTTCGTGATATTCACCATTGTCAGCACACTGGGGATGCCGCCGTTTGTGGGGATCGTGACGGCGGTTGCCGCCTGCACGGTGCTTGGAGTGACGATCGAGAGGGTGGCTTACCGGCCCCTCAGAGAGGCGTCGTCGCTGGCCGTGCTGATCACGGCTATCGGAGTAAGTTATCTTCTTCAAAACATCGCGCTGCTTGTCTTTGGGTCGAATTCCCGTCAGTTCACTCCCATCGTGACGCTGCCGAATCTGGTGCTGGCCGGAGGAAAGCTGACGATATCCTCCACGACGATCGTGACCATCATAACCTGTATCGTCATTATGATAGCTCTTACGCTGTTTATCAATAAGACACGGATGGGGCAGGCCATGCTCGCGGTCTCCGAGGACCGGGGGGCGGCCTCTCTTATGGGGATCGATGTGAATAAGACCATTGCCGTCACATTTGCGATCGGTTCCGCTCTTGCCGCCATTGCGGGAGCGCTTCTGTGCTCCGCGTATCCCTCCCTTACGCCCTATACCGGATCCATGCCTGGAATCAAAGCGTTTACAGCTGCGGTATTCGGCGGCATCGGCTCGGTGCCGGGCGCGCTGATCGGCGGCATCGTTCTCGGCATTATTGAAAATCTGTCCAAGGCATATATTTCTTCCCAGCTGTCGGACGCCATCGTATTCGCGGTGCTGATCCTGGTGCTCCTGATCCGTCCTACGGGCATTCTGGGCAGAAAGATAAACGAGAAAGTGTAGGTGAGGCATATGACGAAGAAAAAAATAAGAATTCAAAACGCCGTCACCTATGGAATGGTCCTGATCTTCTGGGCGGTGGTCGAGATCATGGACAGGACCGGAAACCTGAGCAGCCTGCTGAAGGGGCTTCTGGTACCTCTGTGTATGTATGCGATCCTTGCCGTCTCCCTGAATCTGACCGTGGGCATCCTGGGCGAGCTGAGCCTGGGACACGCGGGTTTTATGTGCCTGGGGGCATTCTCCGGCGCGTTTTTGACCAACTGCCTGGAGGGCGCCGTTCCGAGCGTAGGGGTCCGGTTCTTTCTGGCACTTCTTCTGGGCGCCCTGGTCGCGGGAGTCTTCGGCCTGCTGATCGGGATCCCCGTCCTGCGGCTGAAGGGCGACTATCTGGCCATCGTGACGCTGGCTTTCGGGGAGATCATCAAGAATCTGATAAATGTCCTTTATGTGGGATATGATGCGAACGGATTCCATTTTTCCATGAAGGATACCACATCCCTGGGCCTTGACAAGGAGACGGGAGTGATCCTCATAAAGGGCGCCCAGGGGATCACCGGGACACCGAGGGCCGCTACCTTTACGATCGGCATTTTGCTGCTTCTCCTGACGCTGTTTATCGTGCTGAATCTGATCAATTCCCGCACGGGGCGGGCGGTCATGTCCATACGCGACAACCGGATCGCCGCGGAGTCCGTCGGCATCAATGTGACAAAATACAAGCTGATGGCGTTTTCCATTTCCGCGGCGCTGGCCGGAATGGCCGGTGTGCTTTACGCCCACAGCCTTTCCACTCTGCAGGCTTCGTCAAACAACTTCGGCTATAACAAATCCATCCTGATTCTGGTATTCGTGGTGCTGGGCGGACTGGGGAATATGCGGGGATCCATCATCGCGGCGGTGCTTCTTACGGCCCTGCCGGAGATGCTGCGCGGGCTGAACGATTACCGTATGCTGATTTATGCCATCGTACTGATCGTCATGACCATCTTCAATTCCAGCCCGAAGGCGATCGAGCTCCGCTCGGTGGTCATGGATAAGATACGTCACAAAAAAACGGAAAAGAAGGAGGCGGCGTGAGATGGCAGAACGGGAAAAGAAGCCGGAGAATATACCGATGCTGGAAGTCAGGAATCTGAGTATATCCTTCGGAGGTCTGAAAGCGGTAGACGGTTTTCACATCTCCATCGAAAAAGGCTGCCTTTATGGCCTGATCGGCCCCAACGGGGCGGGGAAGACCACCGTATTCAACCTTCTGACGGGAGTTTATAAGCCGAATACGGGGACCATACTCCTGGACGGCGCCAATATTACCGGAAAGAAGACGATCGAGATCAACCAGGCAGGCATAGCGAGGACCTTCCAGAACATCCGCCTGTTTAAGGATATGAGCGTATTGGACAATGTTAAGGTCGGGCTCCACAACCATTACCGCTATTCGACCCTTACCGGCATCCTCCGGCTTCCCGCCTACTTTAAGGTGGAGAAGGAGATGAACGAAAGGGCGATGGAGCTTTTGAAGGTTTTCGATCTGGACGGGGAGAGCGGCTACAAGGCGTCCAATCTCCCTTACGGCAAGCAGAGAAAGCTGGAGATCGCCAGGGCTCTTGCCACGGATCCGAAGCTGCTTCTTCTGGATGAACCCGCAGCCGGCATGAATCCCAATGAGACGGCGGAGCTGATGGAGACCATCCATTTTGTCCGCGACCACTTCCAGATGACGATCCTGCTGATCGAGCACGATATGAAGCTGGTTTCGGGGATCTGTGAGAAGCTTACGGTGCTCAACTTCGGTCAGATCCTGACCCAGGGCGAGACTTCACAGGTCTTAAATGACAGGCGGGTCATCACCGCATATCTGGGAGAATAGGAGGAGAGAACAATGGCGATACTGGAAGTGAAGGATCTGGAGGTCTGCTACGGCGTCATCCAGGCCATTAAGGGAATCTCCTTCGAGGTGAACGAGGGGGAGATCATCGCGCTGATCGGAGCGAACGGCGCGGGCAAGACCACGACTCTTCAGACGATCACCGGCCTGCTTCCGGCCAAGGCGGGGCAGATCATTTATGACGGCACGGATATTACCAGGATGCCGGGATACAAGCTTGTCTCCATGGGAATTGCCCATGTCCCGGAGGGAAGACGCGTTTTTGCGGAAATGACGGTGCTCCAGAACCTGCAGATGGGCGCGTACACCAGGAAGGACAAGGCCGAGGTGGAGGAGACGCTTAAAACGATCTATCAGCGTTTCCCCCGGCTTGAAGAGAGGAAAAATCAGCTTGCCGGGACCTTAAGCGGCGGCGAACAGCAGATGCTGGCCATGGGCCGCGCGCTCATGTCCCATCCGAAGCTGATGCTGATGGATGAGCCGTCCATGGGTCTCTCCCCGATCTATGTCAATGAAATCTTCGATATCATCAAGGAGATCCACAGGAGCGGGACCACGGTCCTTCTGGTGGAGCAGAACGCCAAAAAGGCACTGTCCATCGCGGATAAGGCATATGTTCTTGAAACGGGGAAGATCGTTTTGAGCGGCAGCGCCGGAGAGATGATGGACAATGAACAGGTGAAGAAAGCATACCTGAGCGAATAAGCACATACCCCCCTGCATATATTGTAACACCACAGCAAGGGGGTATTTTTATGGAAACGTATTCGGTTTACCGGGATATACAGGCCAGGACCGGCGGCGAGATCTATATGGGGGTGGTAGGGCCGGTCAGGACGGGAAAATCCACCTTTATCAAACGGTTCATGGAGCTTATGGTCCTTCCCGGAATGGAAGACGAGCATAAGCGGACGCAGGCCAGGGATGAGCTTCCGCAGAGCGCCGGCGGAAAGACGATCATGACGACGGAGCCGAAATTCATTCCCAAGGAGGCGGCGCCCATCAGGCTGGAAGAGGGCGTGGAGGCAAAGGTCCGCCTCATCGACTGCGTGGGATTCATGGTGGACGGGGCCGTGGGCCATGTGGAGAACGACAGCGAAAGGCTGGTGAAAACCCCCTGGTATGATTATCAGATCCCGTTCACCAAGGCGGCGGAGATCGGGACCCGGAAGGTCATTACGGACCACTCCACCATCGGCCTGGTGGTGACCACCGACGGGACCGTGGGAGATATCAGGAGAGAGGCGTACATACCGGCGGAGGAGAAGACCGTCGAGGAGCTGAACAGTCTGGGAAAGCCGTTCCTCATCCTGCTGAATTCGGCCAAACCGTATTCGGACGATACGGAGAGGCTGGCCGGCGAGATGGAGGAAAAATACGGAGTCTCCGTCCTGCCCGTCAACTGCGAGCAGCTCAGAAAAGAAGACGTGATGAAGATCCTGCGCATGGTGCTTCTGGAATTTCCCGTGACGCAGATGAATTTCCGGATACCCAGGTGGATGGAGATCCTTCCCGCCGATCACTGGCTCAAGGCGGGCGTGATCCGGCAGGTAAAAGAGCTCATGGAAAAGGTACGCCAGATGAAGGACGTGGCCGCCCCTCTTTCCGAGATCTCCGGAGATTCGGTGCGGGAGATGAAGGCTGCCCGGATGAACCTTTCAGACGGGACCGTGGACGTGGACGTGGATGTGGACGACGGGTACTATTACCAGATCCTGAGCGACTATGCGGGGATCCCCATTGAAGGTGAGTACAGCCTTATGCAGACTCTGGGTACGCTTTCCCAGATGAAAAAAGAATACGAAAAAGTGAAAAATGCCATCACCCAGGTAAGGATGCGCGGCTTTGGTTTTGTGACGCCGGAGCGGTCGGAGATCATGCTCGACGAACCGCAGATCGTCAGGCACGGAAACCGCTACGGGGTAAAGATGCGCGCCGAAGCCCCGTCGATCAGCATGATAAAGGCCCATATCGAGACGGAGATCGCACCGATCGTAGGAAGCGAACAGCAGGCGGAGGACCTGATCGCATATATCCGTCAGAGCGGGGCTTCCGGTGAGGATGGGATCTGGAATACCAATATTTTCGGGAAGTCCATTGAGCAGATCGTGGACGACGGGATCCAGGCCAAGGTCTCCCAGCTGACGGAGGAATGCCAGATGAAGCTTCAGGATACGCTGCAGAAGATCATCAATGACTCCAACGGGGGGATGATCTGCATTATTATCTGATTCATTTGAAATGTAGGATAAAGTATGATATACTTTTTTGCAGGGATACTATCCACAAATGTATGTACGGAGGGTAAAAATGAAACTTACGTTTATCGGAGCGGATCATGAGGTGACCGGAAGCTGCCACCTTCTGGAAACAGGGGACCTGAAGATCCTGATCGACTGCGGCATGGAGCAGGGAGTCAATGTTTACGAGAATGCGGAGCTACCTGTGGCATACGGGCAGATCGATTACGTATTTGTCACACATGCGCACGTAGATCATACGGGTTATCTGCCGCTTATCTATACAAAAGGATTCCGGGGGACGGTTCTGGCCACAACGGCCACCGGCGACCTCTGCGGGATCATGCTCCGTGACAGCGCTCACATCCAGGAGATGGAGGCGGAATGGAAGAACCGCAAGGCGCGCCGGGCCGGAAACCAGGAGACGCCGCCTCTTTATACGGTAAATGACGCCGAGGGTGTCATGAAGCTTTTTAAGACCTGGGACTACAACGAGGTTGTGACCCTGAACGACAACCTGAGGTTCCGCTTCACCGACGCGGGGCATCTGCTGGGCTCCGCCTCCGTTGAGATGTGGTGCCGGGAGGACGGCGTGGAAAAAAAGATCGTCTTTTCCGGAGATATCGGAAACTGCAACAAGCCGCTGATCCGGGATCCCCAGTATATCAAGGACGCCGATTATGTGGTCATGGAGTGCACATACGGGAACCGCAACCATGAGGTGAAGGGCTCCAGGAGGACCACTCTGGACCATATCCGGGCGTTTGCCGCGATCATCCAGAGGACGCTGGACGACGGCGGGAACGTGGTGATCCCGGCCTTTGCCGTGGGACGTACCCAGGAGCTCCTGTATTTCCTCCGCCATATCAAGCTGGAAAATATGATCCGCGGCCATGAGGGATTTGAGGTATATGTGGACAGCCCGCTCGCCATCGAGGCCACCAATGTATTCAAAAAGAATCTGCTGAAATGCTATGACCAGGAGACAAGAGAGCTGGTTGAGAAGGGGATCAATCCCATTGAATTTCCCGGGCTCAGGCTTTCGGTGACCAGCGACGATTCCAAGGCGATCAATTTCGATTCGAAGCCGAAGGTGATCCTTTCCGCGTCGGGAATGTGCGACGCGGGCCGCATCCGCCATCATCTGAAGCACAATCTGTGGAGACCGGAGTCCTGCGTGGTCTTTGCCGGGTATCAGGCGGAAGGCACGCTGGGGCGCAGCCTCCTGGACGGGGCGCGCACGGTAAAGCTGTTCGGCGAGACCATCGACGTGGAGGCGCACATTGAGGAGCTTCCGGGATTAAGCGGACACGCCGATCAGGAAGGGCTTATGCGCTGGATCCGCTCCTTTACGGACGCCCCGGAGCAGGTCTTCCTGGTACACGGCGACGACGCCAGCTGCGAGGCATTTGCGGACAGGCTCATCCATGAACTGCACCTGAACGTGACGGCTCCGTTTTCCGGCTCCGCTTTTGATCTGGCGGCAGGAGAATGGCTGGTCCGGACGGAGGGCGTTCCTTTTGTGAAGGAGACTGCCGGACGGCGCAGGGCGGACAGCGTATTTGCGCGCCTCCTTGCCGCAGCCCAGAGGCTTCTCTCTGTGGTACAGAAAAACGAAAACGGTTCCAACAAAGACCTTGCCAGATTTGCCGACCAGATCCACGCGCTCTGCGACAAGTGGGACAGATAGGAGAATATCCATGGGTAAAGTACAGATCTATACGGACGGGGCGGCCAAAGGAAACCCTGACGGCCCCGGCGGCTACGGCGTGATCCTTCAGTATACCGACCGCAGCGGAAATCTTTTTGAGAAGACCATCTCCGAGGGCTATGAGCGGACCACCAACAACCGGATGGAGCTGATGGCGGCCATTGCCGGTCTGGAGGCGCTGAACCGCCCCTGCGAGGTGGAGCTCTATTCCGATTCACGCTATCTGACGGACGCGTTTAACCAGGGATGGATCGACAACTGGATCCTCAACGGGTGGAAGAGAGGGAAGAGCGGCCCTGTGAAGAACATCGATCTGTGGGAAAGGCTCCTGGAGGCCAAGAGCCGCCACCGCGTCCAGTTCATCTGGGTAAAGGGCCATGCGGGACATCCGCAGAATGAGAGATGCGACAGGCTGGCTGTTGCCGCGGCGGAGGGGGACAGCCTGCTGGTGGATGAGGGCGCAGAGGAAGCCGGATGAAGGGAATATTAAAATAATCTTACGAAATTTTGGGGACTATTCCATTTCCAAAAGCTTTATGATATGGTAGAGATATCAAAGACTTTTGTCATGAGGGATGCCCAATGAAGGAATATAGGAATATTTTTCTGCTCCTCTTCGTTGCGGTGCTGGGACTTTCCGTTACGCTGTGCACCCGATACCTGACCGGGGCCCAAAACGCTCCGGCGGAGCCGATCAATCTGACGGGGAGCACGGTCTCTTCCGGGGCACAGGCGCAGGAAACCGCTTCCGATACGGATCGGGACGAAGCCCCGCAGCCCGTTCCCGGCCCGGTTGGAGAGACGAAAGAGGGGACCGCTTATGCCGCGGCTCCGGATGCCGGGGAAGCGAAGGAGGCGGCCCTATCTCCTCTGGAGACGGCACCGGAGGAAGCGGATGTCGGGGAAAGGGCCGAAGGGGCCGCTCGTTCCGATGCGGTCAATCCCTACCTGGTCCGGCTTGAGGATCTTGACGCTCAGATCCGGCTGAACCGCGACAGCCAGGGACAGGCATCATCTACAAACACCGCGGCCCGCAATCTGGCCAACAGCGAGCTGAAACTGTGGGAAGGGGAACTGAATACCATCTACAATACGGTCCTGGAGAATGTGGGACCCGGCGAGACGGGGGCGCTGGCGGCTTCCCAGAGGGAATGGCTGAGAGAACGGGACGCCGAGGCTGTGGAAGCGGCCAAAAATTCGTCAGGAGGCTCTCAGGAGAGCGTGGAGTACACCATGTCCCTGGTCCAGTCCACCAGGAGCCGCGCCTACGAACTTGCCGATCAATATGAATATCTGCTCACTGCCCTGTCCGGCACGGATCAGGGCGAATGAGATCTCAGGCAGCCGAAACGCTTCGGCTGCTTAAGTTATGTCTTGATAAATTCTTTTTCTTGTGATAGGATTATGGATGAAAAATAAAGGAGGAACCCAAATGACCGCGATTTTTCAGAGCATTATGAGCAATTTATTTGAAATCTTCGTTCTCGGAGCCGTCGCCATAGCGGGGGTCATCTGCGGACATAAATTCCGCAGTTACAGGGACGCGAAAAAAGCGGCCGGATCTTCCGGAAAAGATACCAAATAGCTGCTGGAGGGATAAGACATTGAAGAAATACGGTGTAAACGAACTCAGGAAGATGTTTCTTGAGTTTTTTGAGAGCAAGGGACACCTGGTGATGAAGAGCTTTTCTTTGGTGCCCCATAATGACAACAGCCTTCTGCTGATCAATTCCGGTATGGCTCCGCTGAAGCCTTATTTTACGGGACAGGAGATCCCGCCGCGCCGCCGCGTGACCACCTGCCAGAAGTGCATCCGCACCGGCGACATCGAGAACATCGGGAAGACGGCGCGCCACGGCACTTTTTTTGAGATGCTGGGCAATTTTTCTTTCGGGGATTATTTTAAGAACGAGGCCATTTCCTGGTCCTGGGAATTTCTGACGGAGGTCGTTGGCCTGGATCCGGACAGGCTGTACCCGTCGGTCTATCTCGACGACGATGAAGCCTATGATATCTGGAACAAGAAGATCGGGATCCCCGCCGAAAGGATCTTCCGGTTCGGCAAGGAGGACAACTTCTGGGAGCACGGAGCGGGTCCCTGCGGCCCCTGCTCGGAGATCTACTATGACCGCGGCGAGAAGTACGGATGCGGAAAACCCACCTGCACCGTCGGCTGCGACTGCGACCGCTACATCGAGGTCTGGAATAATGTATTCACCCAGTTTGACAATGACGGCCACGGCAATTACACGGAGCTGAAGCAGAAGAACATCGATACCGGGATGGGGCTGGAGCGCCTGGCCGTGGTGGTCCAGGACGTGGATTCCCTGTTCACCGTGGATACGAACAGGGCGCTTCTGGATGAGGTCTGCGCAATGGCGCATACCTCCTATCAGACGGATGAGAAGAAGGACGTTTCCCTCCGCATCATTGCGGATCATGTGAAAAGCTGTACTTTTATGGTTTCCGACGGTATCATGCCCTCCAACGAGGGGCGCGGCTACGTGCTGCGCAGGCTTCTGCGCCGGGCGGCCCGCCACGGCAGGATCCTGGGGATCCGGGGACGCTTTATGGCGGAGCTGGCCAGGACAGTCATCGAGCTGTCTAAGGACGGTTATCCGGAGCTGGAGGAGAAGAAGGCCATGATCCTGAAAGTTCTCTCCGAGGAGGAGGAGAAGTTCAACAGGACCATCGATCAGGGGCTGGAGATCCTGGGAGAGATGGAGCAGAAGATGGCTGCGGAGGGCAGAACGACACTCGCGGGTGCGGATGCGTTCCGGCTGTACGATACCTACGGCTTCCCGCTCGACCTGACGATTGAGATTCTGGCGGAACGGAACCTGGACGTGGACGAAGAGGGCTTCGCCCTGGCCATGAAGGAGCAGAGGGAGAAGGCGCGCGCGGCCCGGAAGACCACCAACTATATGGGCGCGGATGTGACGGTTTACCAGTCCATTCCGGCTGCGGTCACTACCCGGTTCGTCGGGTATGACAGGCTGGTTCATGAATCGGTGATCACGGTGCTGACCACCGAGGAGGAGATCGTGGAAGCGCTGACGGACGGCGAGAGCGGGACCATCATCGTGGAAGAAACTCCGTTTTACGGCACCATGGGCGGCCAGCAGGCGGACGTGGGCGTGATCGAGAATGCTTCCGGTACGTTTACGGTAAAGGATACGATCCACCTTCAGGGCGGAAAGATCGGCCATGTGGGCGTGATGACGAGCGGTATGTTCAGGACAGGAGACACGGTAACGCTCAGGGTGGACGGCGTGAACCGGGCCGCTACGTGCAAAAACCACAGCGCGACCCATCTGCTTCAGAAAGCCCTGCGCACGGTTTTGGGGGACCATGTGGAGCAGGCGGGATCCTATGTGGACGCGGGCCGTCTGCGCTTTGACTTCACGCATTTTTCGGCGTTGACCGCGGATGAGCTGAAAAAGGTGGAGGATCTGGTAAACGATCAGATCCGCGCGGCGCTTCCGGTCGTCACGCAGGAGATGAGCCTTGACGATGCCAGGAAGACCGGCGCGATGGCTCTGTTCGGAGAAAAATACGGTGAGAAGGTCCGCGTGGTCAGGATGGGCGATTTCTCCGTTGAGTTGTGCGGCGGTACGCACGTAGGAAATACGGGCGTTATCTCTCAGTTTAAGATTCTTTCCGAAACCGGCATCGCCGCGGGCGTGCGCCGGATCGAGGCGCTGACCGGCGACGGCCTGACGGCCTATTACCGCGGCGTGGAGGAGGAGCTGAACCGGGCGGTGCGCGCGGCAAAGACCACACCCGCGGAGCTGACGAAGAAGATCGAATCCATGCTTGAGGAGATAAAGGTCCTCCATTCCGAAAACGAGAAGCTCAAGAGCAGGCTGGCAAACAATGCCATGGGCGATGTGATGAGCCAGGTGAAGGAGATCGGCGGCGTGAAGACGCTTATCACCAGGGTCGCCGATGTGGATATGAACGGGCTCCGGAACCTGGGAGACCAGATGAAGGACAAGCTGGGAGAGGGCGTTATCGTCATCGCCTCGGCCGTCGGAGGCAAAGTGAACCTGATGGCGACGGCTACGGATGCCGCCCAGAAGGCAGGCGCCCACGCCGGCGATCTGATCAGGGCCATTGCCGGCCTGGTCGGCGGAGGCGGCGGAGGCCGGCCGGGGATGGCACAGGCCGGAGGCAAAGACCCCGAAGGCATCGACCGGGCCCTCGCGAAAGCGTCCGAGGTGCTGAAGGAACAGCTGGGGTCCTGAAAATAAATTTTCAATTCCGGCGAAAAACCAGTTGACGAATATCATTTTTATGGTATAATCAACTCAGTGCTATGAAATACCCAAACAGTTGTTTTTTGCACAAATACACAACTGGAGGGAGGTTAGGTGTGAGCGATGTCGAACGTAATCGTTAAAGATAATGAATCTCTTGACAGTGCCCTGCGCAGGTTCAAAAGGAACTGCGCCAAGGCCGGTATTCAGCAGGAGATCCGTAAGAGAGAGCATTACGAGAAGCCAAGCGTCAGACGCAAGAAAAAGTCTGAGGCCGCCAGAAAAAGAAAGTATAACTGATTCTAAGAGCGGAACGGAGTCCTCAATCCTGTGATTGAGGACTTTTTTCTGTATTTCCGGCATACCATTTAACAACAACCGCTTTTAGAAACATGGAAGATGCTTAATAGGATCAGGAGCCGGGCCGCGAGTACCCTGCATATTCCCCAGGACGTGATCCTGGGCGAGCCTGTTATTACCGTCACGGGGAGGAGACAGGTGTATATAGAGAATTACCGCCGGATCGTCAGCATCCGGGACGAGGAGATCCGGATCCAGGCCAGGACCTGCAGGATCGTCATTACGGGACGCAGGCTGATGATCGAATATTACACCAGGGACGATATGGTGGTGGTGGGCCAGATCACATCCGTGTGTACGGAGAACCAGTAGTTAAGCATTGCTACGTGAGAATGGAGGACATGATTGCCAGCAAATTTTACCGCTTACCGGAAGGGATTTCTTGTAGTCGCGGTCACAGGCTGCGGCGGCGAGAGATTCTTCAATCTTTGTGCCTCGGGCGGACTTGACGTGTGGGATCTGAGACCGGCGGACGAGGGCTTCTGCTGCTGTATGTCGCTTGCCTCGTTTCGCAGGATCCGTCCGCTGGCGAAAAAGGCGGGCGTTCGGATCCGGATCATGAGCAGAAAGGGCCTGCCTTTTTTTATTTACAGGAACAGAATGCGGGAGGGGATGCTTTTGGGGATCCTTGCGGCAGGGATCCTGATCTATACCCTTTCTCTTTTTGTGTGGAACATCACGTTTGAAGGGAATTTTCACTACAGCCAGGATACGCTTCTTTCCTACCTCGATACCCTGGATATCCGGTGCGGCATACGAAAAGACGGCATTTCCTGTGAGGATCTGGAGGAGTCCATCCGCAGCGCGTTTCCGGAGATCACATGGGTATCGGCCAGCGTTTCGGGGACAAGGCTGATCGTCCGCGTGAAGGAAAACGAAGTGCTTTCATCGGTTCCGGAGACGGACGATTCTCCCTGCCGGATCACCGCGTCGCAGCCGGGGAGCATTACCCGCATGGTAGTGAGGCAGGGAAAGGCCGTGGTGTCGGTGGGAGATACCGTGGAGGAGGGACAGCTTCTTGTGACCCCGGAGCTGTCAGTGATGAACGACGCGGGAGAAGTGGTGCGGACAAAATATGTTCATGCAGACGCGGATATTTATGCCCGGACGCGGAATGTGTATACGACGGAGGAGCCGCTGATGCGGACGGAGTATGTGGCGTCCGGAAGGAAGAGCTACGGATTCGCGGTCACGGCGGGAGGATTTCGTGCCGCGTTTCATCTGCCCTCCTTTACGGGGATCTGCCGGGATCTGCAGGATACGCTGCGTTCCCTTCTGAACCTGTCGGGAAACACAGAGGCGGACGGCACACGGGGTGAGGAGAGCGTGCCGGCGGCTCTGTCTGAAAACGGCAGGACCTGGCGCTACACGTCCCAGAGCAGCCAGCTGAAGCTATTCGGCGATTTTTATCTTCCGGTTTATCTGGAAAAGACCGTTGGGGAAGAGTTCTGGTATTATGACAGAAAAAGCACGGACGAAGAAATGAATGAACGGGCGGAATACAGAAAAAATCAATATATTGAAAATTTATCGGAAAAAGGGGTACACATTATAGAAAATAATGTTAAAATACAAGAGAATGGCTTATCCTATACCGTGACCGTCGAGATCACGGCGGAGACACAGATCGCCGGGAGGGAGCCGGTCGAAGTGAAGAACGAGGAGATGACGGAGAAGGAATGAGTGTGACGGAAAGCATCATTGACATTCCGGCTGAACATGAGAGAAATGTCTGCGGACAGTTCGACGAATATCTGAAGAAGATCGAGAAAACTCTCCGGGTCACGATGGTCTCCCGGGACGGAGAGCTTAAGATCATCGGGCCGGAAGAGACGATATATAAGGCCAAAAGCGTTTTCGGAAACCTTCTGGAGCTGTCCAGAAGGGGCACGCAGATCACGGAGCAGAATGTGGATTACGCCCTGGCGCTTTCGTTTTCAGAGGATGACGGTAAAATCCTTGAGATCGATAAGGACATCATCTGCCGCACCGTAAACGGCAGGCCGGTAAAGCCCAAGACCATCGGCCAGAAAGCCTACGTGGATGAGATCCGGAAAAAGATGATCGTGTTCGGCCTGGGGCCCGCAGGGACAGGCAAGACCTACCTGGCTATGGCAATGGCCATTCAGGCGTTTAAGGACGGAGCGGTCGGCCGGATCATTCTGACCAGGCCGGCCATTGAGGCGGGAGAGAAGCTGGGCTTCCTTCCCGGCGACCTTCAGAGCAAGATCGATCCCTACCTGAGACCGCTTTACGATGCCCTGTACCAGATCATGGGTTCGGAGAGCTATCTGCATAATGCGGAAAAGGGACTGATCGAGGTAGCGCCTCTGGCCTATATGAGAGGGCGGACCCTGGACAACGCCTACATCATTCTGGATGAAGCCCAGAATACCACCCCGGCCCAGATGAAGATGTTCCTGACCCGGATCGGATTCGGATCCAAGGTGATCGTCACCGGTGATCAGACGCAGAAGGATCTTCCTGCGGGAGCGCTTTCGGGCCTGGATGTGGCCGTAAAGGTGCTGAAGGACGTGGAGGGCATCGGATTCTGCAGGCTGACCAACAGCGATGTGGTCCGCCACCCGCTTGTCCAGAAGATCGTCGAGGCGTATGACGCCTACGAGGCGCGGCACAGGGCTGCAGGGGACAGGCCCCCGATCCGGAAGGGCCATATGGGGGAGATGCGGCTTTCTGGCCGGAACAGTACGACGCCGAAACAGGGGGAGAAAAAACACATATGACGGTTCATGTAGAATACGAGACAGACAAAACGCTTGAGGTTCCCTGCAGGGAGATCCTTGAGGAGATATGCGAAGCTTCCCTGGACTATGAGGGATGTCCTTATGAGGCGGAGGTCAACGTGATTCTGACCGACGATGAACAGATCCGGGAGGTGAACCGGGAATTCAGGAATGTGGACAAGCCTACCGACGTGCTGTCCTTTCCCATGCTCACGTTTGCCGCTCCGTCGGATTTCGGCTTCGCGGAGGAAGCCTTCGCGGACTGCTTCAATCCCGAGACGGGAGAGCTGGTACTGGGCGACGTGATGATATCCGTGGATAAGGTGAAGGAGCAGGCGGAAAAATACGGTCATTCCGTCAGACGGGAGCTTGCCTTCCTGATGGCCCACAGTATGCTGCACCTCTGCGGCTATGACCACATGGAGGATAAGGAACGGGAAGATATGGAAAGACGGCAGGAAGAAATATTAAGAAGCAGAGGGTACTTGAGATGATCAAAGAAACGATCGGGAAATGGATCAGAAAGTGGTATTGGCTGGTTGCGGTGATCCCGGTGATTATCATTATCGTCGCCGTCGCTGCGGCGTTCAGGGGTGGACAGGAGAAAGAGGCTTTCGTCACCATTGCGGAGAGCACGGAAGAAAGCTCGGACAGGCAGGAGACGCAGGTGGTCCGGCTCACTACCGCGGCGCCCCCCGAGACGGAGCCGGAGACAGAAGCGGAGACGGAGCCGGAAGAGCGCGTCGAAGTGGACGGAAAGATCCGCAGCTATCTGACGGGAGAGATGGTGGACGTAAAGCAGGCCAACCGCAGGCCGCTCGCCATTATGATGAGCAATGACAAGGAGGCCATGCCCAATTACGGGATAAACCGGGCCGGAGTGGTCTACGAGGCCCCGGTGGAGGGCTCCATGAACCGGTATATGGCGATCATAGAAGATTATGACGATCTGGACCGGATCGGATCCGTGCGGAGTTGCCGGACCTACTATGTGTATTTCGCGAGGGAATTCGACGCGATCTACGCCCATTTCGGACAGAGCACCTTTGCCAAGCCGTATCTGCAGTATATCGATAACATCAACGGGATCGAGGGCATAGGGACCGTGGCATATTACCGCTCAAAGGACAAGAAATCACCGCACAATGCCTATGCCAGCGCGAGCGGGATCAAAAAGTCCATCGAGCAGATGGGATATTCGCAGGAATATTCTTCCGACTACCAGGGACATTATCGTTTCGCCAGAAACGGGGAACAGATCTATCTGGAAAATTCTCTGGACGCATATCGTGTGGAACCCGGATACGCCTATAACGCGCCCTATTTTATCTATAATGAGGACGACGGCCTGTATTACCGGTATCAGTACGGAGGGAAGCATAACGGGGATGAGGGCCAGATCGCCGTGAAAAATATCATTTTCCAGTACTGCGCGTCCGGGTATTACGCTACGACACAATATCGCAACATCGACGTACATAATTCTCAATATGGGTATTATATTACCAACGGGCGCGCCATTCCCATCTCCTGGAAGAAGGACGGAGAGTTCGGCGTCACCCACTATTATAACACGGAGAATGAAGAGATCACATTGAACCAGGGAAAGACCTGGGTCTGCATCATACCGACCAGTGATTTCGGAAAGACGGAGATACATGGAAAAGACCAGTAGCAGAGGCAGGAGCCGTGCAAAGGCAGGCAGTATAAGAGCGCAGCAGGCATGGGAGAAGGAAGCGGCGAAAAGGCCCGTCCGTCCGGACGCCCCGCGCGGGCGCGGCAGTTCCCGCCGTCCGTCCGGCTCCAATTTTCTGATTCAGGGGAGTATCCTGGCCGTCGCCGGGATCATTGTCCGGCTGATCGGGATGCTGTACCGGATCCCTCTGGCAAGCCTGATCGGGGATGTGGGGAACGGATATTACAGCGCGGCGTACGGAATCTACTCCACGCTTCTGATCATGTCCTCCTACAGTCTCCCGGTGGCCGTGTCGAAAATGATCGCCCAGAGGCTGGCGGTCGGACAGTACCGCAACAATGCGAGGATCCTGCGGGCTTCCCTTTTTTATGCTACGCTGGCCGGAGGCGCCTGCTTCTGCATCATGTGGTTCGGAGCGGATTTCTTTGCGACGGATATCCTGAAGATGCCCTACTGCTCCTACGCTCTCCGGATGCTTGCGCCTACGGTGTGGGTGATGGCCTATCTCGGTGTGCTTCGCGGATACTTCCAGGGACATTCCACCATGACGCCCACTGCCGTCTCCCAGATCCTGGAACAGATCATCAACGCGGCGATCAGCCTGATCGCGGCCGGGTATCTGTTTCAGGTGGGGCTTCGCTCCAATCTGGTGTACGGTTCCGATCAGTATTCCTATGCTTTCGGAGCGGTGGGGGCCACTATGGGAACCGGAGCGGGAGCCCTGGCCGCCCTGATATTCTTTCTGTTTCTCATGGCGGGCGGACGCCGCGCGTCCCGCGCCCGCATAGCGAGGGACACCGGAAATTCCGTGGAAAGCTACAGAAGCATTTCCTATGTCATGTTCATGACGATCATGCCGATCCTGATCAGCAGCACCATTTATAACAGCGGCACCGTGATCGACAATGTGATATTCGGACAGATGATGGACAGCAGAGGGGTCTCGGAACAAAACATTGCCTCTCTGTGGGGCGTTTACTCGGGAAGATATCATCTGCTTTTCAACATTCCCGTGGCGATCGCCAACTCGCTCTCCTCGTCGCTGATCCCTGCCCTTTCGATGGCGGTGGCGGAGAGAAAAAAGAGCGAGGTCAGATCCCGGATCAGTATGGCCATCCGGTTTTCCATGATCATCGCGATTCCTTCCGCCGTGGGGATGACGGTGCTCGCCGGCCCCATAAGCCGCCTCTTGTTTTCGGGCATGGACAATACCATGCTGGTGCGGATGCTCTGGTACGGCTCGGCGGCGGTGGTGGTTTATTCCCTCTCTACCGTTACCAACGGCGTGCTCCAGGGGATCAGCCGGATGCGTTCGCCCATTGTCAACGCCAGTATCGCCATGGTGCTCCACGCCGTGTTCCTGGCGGTCATGCTCCTTTTGGGGACCGGCATCTACGGTGTGGTCTTCGCCAATATTGTCTTCGCCCTTCTGGTCTGCATTTTCAATGCCGTGAGCATTGCCCGCTATACCGGTTACCGGCAGGAGATTGTAAGGACCTTTCTCGTACCTGCGGCGGCATCCGTCATTATGGGAGGAGCGGCCTTCGGAATCTACCGGCTCTGCTCCATGGTCATGGGGAACGCGTTAAGCACCGTTGCTTCGGTGCTCGCCGCGGTACTGGTGTATTTTGTCCTCCTCCTGAAGCTGGGAGGGGTGACGGAGCGGGAGCTTGGCCGGATGCCCGGCGGGAGCCGCATCCTCAGAGTTGCCCGGAAGCTGCACCTGATGTGATCCGGTCCATGTTTAAAAAGAGAATAACAGGCAGATACTATATTTGTAAGGAGGAATCATCCCATGAAAAAATATGGTATCTGCTTCCTGATTATTCTGGCAGCGCTGCTGTTGGGCTTTGCGGCGGGATATGGCCTGACGAGAAGATATCCCAGATATGAGGAACCTATTCCGAACGCCACCTTCGAGACGGAGACGGTTCCCGAGAACCGCGTGGTCATCAATCAGGACTGGATAGAGCCCGCTCCCGAGACGCTGCCGCCGGACCGTTTCCTGCTGGTTTCGGAGACCGGGTATCTTCTGGTGTTTGAAGAGGGCGATTATGATGAATGTATGCAGACACATATCCCGATAACCGATTTTCCCGAGGAAGAGCAGAGCAGACTTCGGGAAGGGATCTGGTTTGATTCCATGATGGAGGTGTTTTTTTATCTGGAATCGTATACCAGCTGAACGGTTTCAGGACAGGTCAAGGAGGAAGAGGTGGAGGAAAGAGAAAAAAACAGGAGAAGCGATGTGCTGATCGTCGGCGCGGGGGCGTCGGGAATGACCGCTGCCATTTACGCGGCGCGGGCAGGGGCGTCGGTAGCGCTTCTGGAGCATATGGACCGGGCAGGGAAAAAGATACTGTCAACGGGGAACGGAAGATGCAATTTTTCAAACCGGGTTCAGCTGCCCGAGTGCTACCGCTCCCGGAACCCGCAGCTGGCGTGGCAGACGCTCCAGAGATTCCCGCTGGACGCGACGCTTTCTTTTTTTGAGGGGCTCGGCCTTTCGGTGAAGGACAGAAACGGGTATCTCTATCCCGCGTCCGATCAGGCGTCATCCGTGAGAGAGCTCCTTCTTCTGGAGATAAACCGGCTCGGAGTGGAGCTTTTTACAGGGTGCAGGATCCAGTGGATCCGGCGGACGAAAGGAAGGGACGCCTGCTTCGAGGCCGGGACCGATCAGGGGACATTTACCGGAAACAGCCTGATCCTTGCCGCAGGATCTTCGGCGGCTCCGGCGACAGGCTCCGACGGGAGCGAATACGGGTTCGCGGAGGCTTTCGGGCACCGCCTGATCACTCCGCTTCCGGCGCTTACCCAGCTTCGCTGCGCCGAGAAGGACTACAAAAAAATGGCGGGAGTGCGCACGGAAGCCCAGGTGACGCTTTTTACGGAAAAGAGAGGGAGCCGCAAAGACGGAGCGGAGCGCTGGGAGTTTGCCGCCCGCGACCGGGGGGAGCTGCAGCTCACGGATTACGGGATCTCGGGAATTCCTGTCTTCCAGGTCAGCCGGTATGCCGCGGAGGCGCTGCACGAGAAGCGGAAGGTGCGGGCCGTCATTGATTTTCTTCCTTCAATGAACGAGGAACAGACATGGGAGATGATGAAAAACCGAACGGCCGCTCACCCGGAGAGAACCTGCGGCCAGTGGATGACGGGACTGCTGAACGGAAAGCTGGGGAACGTCCTGCTGGCGCGGGCCGGCCTGTCGGACAAAACGCCCGTCTCCCAGGTGGGAGAAACAGGGTGGAGATCCCTTTTCGATCAGATAAAAGCCTTTGGCTCCGACGTGGTGGAGGCCAACGGTTTTGCGCACGCCCAGGTATGCGCGGGAGGCGTGGACCTGGCGGAGGTGGATCCGCTTACCATGGAGTCCAGGCTGGTCGGCGGACTCTATTTTTGCGGGGAGATCCTGGATGTGGACGGCATCTGCGGCGGATACAACCTCCAGTGGGCCTGGTCCGGCGGAGCGGCGGCGGGAATGAGCGCGGCAGAGAGGAGCAGATCATGATCAGGATTTCACAGCTTAAACTTCCTTATGACCACAGCCCCGAGGCGCTGCTCCTTGCGGCCGCCAAAGAGCTCCGAGTCCCTTCGGAGGCCATCCGCAGCTATCGGGTGGTAAAACGCTCGATCGACGCCCGAAAAAAGGATAACATCCTTTTTATCTATACGCTGGATGTGGAGACCGACAAAGAGGAAAGGACCGTAAAGCGGTCCGGGAGCAGGAAGGCTGGCATCGCGGCGGACAGATCCTACATATTTCCCGCGTCGGGCAGTGAGAGGCTTTCCGCCCCGCCTCTGATCGTGGGTAGCGGTCCGGCAGGACTTTTTTGCGGCCTGATGCTTGCGCAGGCGGGATACGGTCCGGTGATCCTGGAGCGCGGGGCAAGAGTGGACAGGCGCCGCCGGGTGGTTGAGGATTTCTGGAGGAACGGGATCCTGGATCCCCGCACCAACGTGCAGTTCGGAGAGGGCGGCGCCGGAACGTTCTCCGACGGAAAGCTGAATACGGTGCTTCGTGACCCCGCGGGGAGAGGAAAAAAGGTCCTGGATGTATTTGTGGAGCACGGAGCGGACCCCTCGATCCTCTGGGACGCCAGGCCGCACATCGGAACGGATGTCCTGGCGGAGGTTGTTAAAAATATCCGGAACCATATTATCGCCCTCGGAGGCCGGGTGATGTTTGAGACGCAGATGACGGGACTGACCGTGGAAAACGGCAGGGTGACGGGGATCCGGGCGGAATCCGCGGAGGGAGAAAAGCTCGGGATACCCGCGCGCGCGGTGGTTCTGGCCATCGGACACAGCGCAAGAGATACCTTTTCCATGCTGCACGGGCAGGGAGTCCCCATGGAGCCCAAGCCGTTTGCCGTGGGGCTGCGCATACAGCACCCGCAGAAAATGATCGATGAATCCCAGTACGGAAGGACGGATGCGCTTCTCGGGCCGGCTTCTTACAAGCTGACGCATCAGACGGCAGAGGGAAGAGGAGTCTACTCGTTTTGTATGTGCCCGGGAGGATATGTGGTGGACGCCTCGTCGGAAGAGGGCTTTCTTGCCGTAAACGGCATGAGCAACCACGGCCGGGACGGAAAATGCGCCAACAGTGCTTTGATCGTCACCGTGACGCCGGCGGATTTCGGGGAAAGCGGGCCGCTTGCCGGAATCGGGTTTCAGCGGCGGCTGGAGGAAAAGGCATTTTTATATGGAAACGGCAGGATCCCCGTCCAGCTGTTCGGAGATTTCCGGGCCGGGCGGAGAAGCCTGCAATTCGGAGACGTAGAGCCGCAGTTCATGGGGAGGACGGAATTCGCCGATCTGAGGGAAGTCCTTCCGCGGACATTGTCGGAAGCGATTTCCGAGGGGATCCTGGAATTTGAAAAAAAGATACACGGGTTTTCCCGGTACGATGCCATCCTGGCGGGGGTGGAGAGCCGCACGTCCTCCCCGGTGCGCATCCTGCGGGGAGACGATTACGAGAGCGGCATCCGAGGGCTGTTTCCCTGCGGAGAGGGGGCCGGATATGCCGGAGGCATTACCTCGGCGGCCATGGACGGTATCAAGGTGGCGGAGGAGATCGCCGCGAGATACCGTCCGAACTGACGGGGCGGCGGGAGACAACGGGATAATTTAAAAAAGACTCTTGACAATGTGATTCTATTTTGATATTATTTTGATATCAAATAAAGCGTTCGTGAGAAAGGAGAATCACAAAAATGAAGGAGATTGCACTCGGAAAAAAGAAAAACGGGATGAAATGGCTGCTCCTGGTCGTTTGCCTGGATATTGTTTCGATTCTTGGCGTGATCCTGTCGCTGATCAGACTGGACGAGGAACCGTATACGGGCGGGCCGCTTCCCGGCCTGATCCTGGCGGCGGGACTGATATGGCTTATCGCGCTGGAATGGTTTCCCATCGCGGGCTTCAAGGTTTTAAAGCCGCAGGAGGCGCTGGTTCTGACTCTGTTCGGAAGGTACATCGGGACGCTCAAGGAGGCGGGATTTTACTGTATGAATCCGTTTGCGACAGCGGTAAACCCCGCGGCCAATACCCGGCTTCGCCAGAGCGGCGACGTAAACAGCGGCGAAGGCAGTCCTTCTCTGTCTGCGCTTCTGACCGCGTCCTCCGCGACAGGCAGCGGAAAGGGCGGCACGGATAAAAAAATCTCCCTTAAGATCATGACGCTCAACAATAACCGGCAGAAGATCAATGATGTTTTGGGGAATCCCATCGAGATCGGAATCGCGGTTATGTGGCGGGTCGTGGATACGGCGAAGGCCGTGTTCGACGTGGATAATTACAAGGAATACTTATCGCTTCAATGTGACAGCGCGCTGCGCAACATCGTCCGGCTTTATCCGTATGACGTGGCTCCCAATGTGGACACCACCGGGGACGGCGTCGCCGATGAAGGCAGCCTGAGGGGATCCAGCGAGATCGTAGCTGCCCGTATCCGGGATGAGATCCAGTCCAAGGTGGAGCAGGCGGGACTCGAGATCATTGAGGCGAGGATCACTTACCTGGCCTACGCGCCGGAAATTGCAGCCGTCATGCTTCAGCGTCAGCAGGCTTCCGCCATTATTGATGCCAGGAAGATGATCGTGGACGGCGCGGTCGGCATGGTGGAGATGGCGCTTGAGCGTCTGAACGCAAAGAAGATGGTAGAGCTGGACGAGGAGAGGAAGGCCGCGATGGTATCCAATCTTCTGGTCGTGCTCTGCGGCAATCATGACGCCCAGCCCATCGTGAACACGGGAAGCCTGTACTGATATGGCGGATGGCAAGAAGCAGATTCCCCTGAGGCTTTCCGAAAAGCTTTACTCCGCCATTGCTGCATGGGCGGAGGATGACTTTCGCTCGGTTAACGGCCAGATCGAATATCTTTTGAGCGAATGTGTCCGCCAGCGGAAAAAGAACGGAAAATATGTTTCGGATGAGATCGGCGATCCTCCGGAGCAGGATGTTTAAGGCAGATACGCTCTTTCCGGAAAATTTTTTCGGAAAGAGTGTATTTATTTTGCGAAAAAACGAAATAGTGCTGGACATTGCTTTTTTTCTGTGCTAAACTCCATACTGGAGTGCGAAAAAGATTCAGGTGGTGCCCGGCGAAGATGTCAGCCGGGATTTTTTGTCTCAACAGGGGACCGCCGCCTGCGGGGAAAGCCCGCCGTTTCCGGGCGGGGATCTTACCGGGCACGATACCGCAAAAACTTGGGAAAGACGCAGGAGGATGAAAATTATGGAAAGAAAACAGTCTCTTGATACCATCTGTATCCAGGGCGGCTGGACACCGAAGAACGGGGAGCCCAGGGTGCTTCCCATCTATCAGAGCACCACGTTCAAATACGAGACGAGCGAGCAGATGGGACGCCTCTTTGATCTGGAGGAAAACGGCTATTTTTATACCCGGCTGGCAAATCCCACGAACGATATGGTGGCGGATAAGATATGCAGGCTGGAGGGCGGGGCCGCGGCGATGCTCACCTCGTCGGGGCAGGCCGCCAATATGTTTTCTATCATCAACCTGTGTTCGGCAGGGGACCATGTGGTCAGCGCCGCCACCATCTACGGCGGCACGTCCAATCTGTTTACGGTGACTCTGAAGCGCTTCGGCATCGAATGTACGCTGGTGGATCCGGACGCGCCGGAGGAGGAGCTGGAAAAGGCGTTTCAGCCCAACACCAGGGCGGTCTTCGGTGAGACGATAGCCAATCCGGCTCTGGTGGTCCTGGATATCGAGAAATTTGCCCGCCTTGCGCACCGGCATGGCGTTCCTCTGATCGTGGACAACACGTTTGCGACGCCGATCAACTGCCGCCCGTTCGAGTGGGGGGCGGATATCGTGACCCATTCGACGACCAAATATATGGACGGGCACGCGATGGCGGTCGGCGGCTGCATTGTGGACAGCGGCAATTTTGACTGGGAGGCGCACGCGGACAAGTTCCCGGGCCTTACCACCCCGGACGAGTCCTACCACGGGGTCATTTACACACAGAAATTCGGGAAAGCCGCGTACATCACCAAAGCTACGGCCCAGCTTATGAGAGATATGGGGCCGATCCAGGCTCCTCAGAATGCGTTCCTTCTGAATGTGGGACTGGAGACGCTCCATCTTCGTATGCCCAGGCATTGTGAGAATGCCCGGAAGGTGGCCGAATACCTGAAATCCCGGGGGGATGTGGCCTGGGTGAATTATCCGGGACTTGAGGGAGACCGGTATTATGAGCTTGCCAAAAAGTATATGCCGAACGGAACCTGCGGCGTGATCTCCTTCGGATTAAAGGGCGGAAGAAAGGCCGCCGCGGAATTTATGGACCGGCTGAAGCTTGCGGCCATCGTCACCCATGTTGCCGACGCACGCACCTCGGTCCTTCATCCGGCGAGCCATACCCACAGGCAGCTGAGCGATGAGCAGCTTAAGGAGGCCGGTGTGGATCCCGCCATGATCCGTCTCAGCGTGGGCATCGAGGGCGCGGAGGATATCATAGAAGATCTGCGGCAGGCGCTGGAAGGATGACCGGGCACAGGGACTCTTCCCACCGCCCACAATAAAAATATTGTAATTCACACAACCAGTTGACTTTATTAGTTTCGTGTGATAAAATGTTAAAATATCAGCAGCCTGCCAACGGTGGCAGCACAATTTATTTGTGCTGCCATTTTTAAAAGCGGAACAGGAAAGGAAAGTGATAGTGTGAAAGAAAGTAGAGGAAAGCCAAAAAATGGCGCACTGAAACAAGCTATTGAAAAATAGCCTTTTGAAACAA
>CANRGP010000027.1 GCA_947630085.1 uncultured Lachnospiraceae bacterium | reverse complement strand
CGGGAACCGCGACGGAAACCGTGACGGACGGAGCGCCGGCGGATACGGGAACCGCGACGGAAACCGTGACGGACGGAGCGCCGGCGGGTACGGGAATCGCGACGGAAACCGTGACGGACGGAGCGCCGGCGGATACGGGAACCGCGAGGGGAGCCGCGACGGACGGAGCCAGAGCAGCCGCCAGGGAGGCCGCGACGGAGGCAAATCCTTTGATACGCCTCTTGCGACCAAGCCCCAGAGCAACAGGGCGCAGAAAAACGCCCACAAAAATGACCGTTATGACAATAAAAAGAGTATGAACGAGGACGGCCCGAGAGCAAGGGGCAAGTCCGCGACAAATAAACACCCGTTCATCATGCCCCAGAAGTCTGCCGAGGCCAAGGTGGAGGATTCCATCAAGGTTATTACCATTCCGGAGACACTGACGATCAAGGAGCTGGCCGAGAAGATGAAGCTCCAGCCCTCCGCCATTGTCAAGAAGCTCTTCATGAAGGGAACCATCGTTACGCTCAATCAGGAGATCGATTATGAGCAGGCGGAAGAGATCGCCATGGAATATGAGGTCCTGTGCGAGAAAGAGGAGAAGGTGGATGTGATCGGCGAACTCCTGAAGGAGGATGCCGAGGATGAGAGCGAGATGGTCTCCAGGCCGCCGGTGGTCTGTGTCATGGGACACGTCGATCACGGCAAGACGTCCCTTCTGGATGCCATCCGCCAGACCAATGTAACCTCCCACGAGGCAGGAGGGATCACACAGCATATCGGCGCATATGTGGTGGAGGCCCGCGGACAGAAGATCACGTTCCTGGATACCCCGGGACATGAGGCGTTTACGGCAATGCGTATGAGAGGCGCACAGTCCACGGATATCGCCGTATTGGTGGTCGCGGCGGACGACGGAGTCATGCCGCAGACCGTGGAGGCCATCAATCACGCCAAGGCGGCGGGGGTCGAGATCATTGTGGCCATCAACAAGATCGATAAGCCCAGCGCCAACATCGAGCGCGTCAAGCAGGAAATGACGGAATATCAGCTGATCCCTGAAGACTGGGGCGGCAGCACGATATTTGTGCCGGTATCCGCACATACTAAGGAGGGCATTCCGGAGCTGCTGGAGATGATCCTTCTGGCTGCGGAGGTCAAGGAGCTGAAAGCGAATCCCAACCGCAATGCCCGCGGACTGGTCATTGAGGCCGAGCTGGACAAAGGCAAGGGGCCGGTCGCGACGATGCTGGTGCAGAAGGGCACGCTGCGCGTGGGCGACAATGTAGCCGTCGGCGCCTGCTACGGCAAGGTCCGCGCCATGATGGACGATAAGGGACGCAGGGTGAAAGAGGCAGCTCCCTCTACGCCGGTGGAGATCCTGGGCCTGAACGGGGTCCCGGGGGCCGGAGAGATCTTCGTGGTTACCGACAGCGAGAAGGAGGCAAGAAGCTTCGCGGAGACATTTATCTCCGAAGGCAAGAATAAGCTTCTGGAGGATACCAAGACAAAGCTTTCCCTGGACGATCTGTTCACGCAGATCCAGGCCGGAAATGTGAAGGAGCTCCCCATTATCGTAAAGGCGGATGTGCAGGGCTCCGTGGAGGCTGTGAGCCAGAGTCTGGGTAAGCTTTCCAACGAGGAAGTCGTGGTGAAGGTGATCCACGGCGGAGTAGGTGCTATCAACGAGTCCGATGTGACGCTGGCATCGGCAAGCAACGCCATTATTATCGGATTCAATGTGCGGCCTGACGCCACCGCCAAGTCCGTCGCCGAGCAGGAGAAGGTGGATATCCGCCTGTACCGGGTCATTTACCAGGCCATCGAGGATGTGGAGGCCGCCATGAAGGGAATGCTGGATCCTGTTTTCGAGGAAAAGGTCATCGGCCATGCCGTCGTCCGTCAGACCTTCAAGGCTTCGGGCGTGGGAACGATCGCCGGCTCCTATGTGCTGGACGGAAAGCTTCAGAGAGGATGCTCCGTGCGCATTACCAGAAACGGGGAGAAGATCCACGAAGGGCCTCTGGCTTCCCTCAAGCGCTTCAAGGACGATGTAAAGGAAGTGGCTGCCGGATACGAGTGCGGCCTGTCCTTCGAGAAGTTTAACGATCTTTTGGAGGACGATATGATAGAGGCTTACGCAATGGTGGAGGTTCCCAGATAGTTTCCGGCAGAATACAATCCCGCAGGAAGGACAGATTATGCGTAAAAACAGTATCAAGAATACAAGAATCAATATGGAAGTGCAGAGGGAGCTGAGCGATATTATCCGCACACAGGTCAAGGATCCCAGGCTCAAGACGGCCATGGTGACCGTAACGGGCGCAGAGGTGTCGCCGGACCTGAAATACTGCAAGGCGTATATCAGCGTCCTCGGTGATCCGGAGGCGGAAAAGACGGTTATCGAGGGGCTGAAGAGCGCGATGGGGTTTATCCGCAGGGAGCTGGCCTGCCGGGTCAATCTGCGGAACACACCGGAGATAACCTTTGTGGCAGACCATTCCATCGAGTACGGCGTGAATATGACGCGGATGATCGAAGACGTGACCCGGGATCTCCGTGACGGGGAGGAGCCGTCATGACCCTGCTGGAGGAACGGATTGCCGGCGCGGGCTCCATCATGATCACGGGCCATGTGAATCCTGACGGGGACTGCGTCGGAAGCGCGCTTGCTCTTTTGAACTATATATGCGAGTATTTTCCGGATAAGCGGGTCAGATTGTTTTTGGAGAAAAAACCGGAAAAATTCGCATATCTGAAGGGATTTGACCAGATCCTGTGTGAAGTGTCTCCCGGAGAGGAGGCGGATCTGCTGTTCTGCGTGGACAGTTCGGACCGGCAGATCCTTGGTCCCTTTGGAAGCCTGCTGGATCATGCGGCGCGTTCCGTCTGCATCGATCATCATGTGACCAACACGGGGTACTGTATGGAGAATATCGTATTTCCGCTGGCCAGCTCCGCCTGCGAGGTAATGTTTATGCAGATGGACGAGGAGAAGATCGGACGGGAGATCGCCGAATGCCTTTATACCGGAATTATCACGGACAGCGGCCTCTTCCGCTACAACAATACGTCGTCTCTTACCATGCAGATCGCGGGAAAGCTGATGGATAAGGGTGTGGATTTCGAGAGGATCGCGGACCGCGCCTATTTCCGCAGAACCTATATGCAGACGCAGATACTGGGCCGCGCCCTGCTGGAGAGCGTGAGGTTTATGGACGGAAAATGTATCTTCAGCGTGGTCAGAAAGAAGGATATGGCTTTTTATCGGGTTGACAGGGGCGCTCTGGAGGGAATCGTGGAACAGCTCCGTCTGGTGGACGGCGTGGAGACCGCCATTGTCCTGACAGAGCTCGACACCCATATCTATAAGGTCAGCCTTCGGTCCAAGCGGTACATAGATGTGAGTTCCATAGCCCGGTATTTTGGCGGCGGAGGACACAAAAAAGCCGCCGGATGTACCATGACCGGAAGCGCCCGCGACGTGATCAACAATCTTGCCGCCCGGATCGAGATGCAGATGGCACAGGCCGCCGGCAGCACTTCCGACGGTTTGGACAAATAGGAGCCTGAAACGGAGGAAAAGGCGGAGGGCAGCGGCATTCCGCCTGGAAGAACAGATGTACGAGGGTGTGCTGAATATATACAAGGAGCGGGGCATGACATCCCATGACGTGGTTGCCAGGCTCCGCGGCATATTAAAAATGAAAAGGATCGGACATACCGGCACGCTTGATCCGGACGCGGAGGGCGTGCTTGTGGTATGCCTGGGGCAGGCCACGAAGCTCTGCGAGATGATCACCCGGGAGGGAAAAACGTACCGCGCCGTACTCCTGCTGGGAGTCGAGACGGATACTCAGGATACAGCCGGCCGGGTGACCGCCCGGTTTCCTGTGACGGTGAACGAAGCAGGCGTGCGGGAAGCCGTTGAGAGCTTCGCGGGGGATTACGACCAGGTCCCGCCCATGTATTCGGCCCTGAAGGTCAACGGCAAGAAGCTCTATCAGCTGGCAAGGCAGAACATAACGGTAGAGAGGCAGCCCCGCAGGGTGCGGATCTTTCGGATCCGCGTCGAGTCCGTGGATCTTCCCCGGGCAGAGATCACCGTAGACTGCTCCAAGGGAACGTATATCCGCACGCTCTGCCACGACATCGGAGAACGTCTGGGATGCGGGGGATGTATGGAAAAACTGGTCCGTGTGCGAAGCGGAAGGTTCTTCGCGGAGGACAGCCTGACACTGTCCCGGGTGGCGGAACTGGAGGAAGCCGGAGAGCTGCAGGAGCATATTCTTCCGGTCGAGCAGGCGCTCGCCGAATACCCCAGGGCGTATGCCGTTTTGGAGGCCGACCGTCTGCTGCATAACGGGAACCCTCTGCTTTCCGGGCAGATCCGCTTCGCCGGGGAGGGCTCCGGCGGGGAAAGCGTCCCGGACAGGAACGGTGGAGACGGACCGGGTACGCCGGATGCGGCTTCACTGATCCGCCTCTGCGACAGCGGCGGACGGTTCCTGGGACTTTACGGATATGAACCGGAAAAGGGCAGATGGGTCCCCCGAAAGATGTTTCTTCCGGATTCGCTTTCCCGGTAACGGGGGAAAAAGGGCCCGGACGGAACCGGGCAGGGAGGTTCACATGAAATGCTTCGTCGGAGAAACCGATTTTCGGATCACAGAACCGTCGGCGGTCACCATCGGTAAGTTTGACGGCCGCCATAAAGGCCATCAGAAGCTCCTGAATGAACTGCTGGAATGGAAGAAGAGAAAAGGATACGCGGCCGCCGTTTTTACTTTTGATATGTCGCCTATGGTCCGCGTTCCCAGCATTCCGGTTCAGGGGATCTCTACGGCGTCCGAGAGACGCCGGGAAATGGAACAGATGGGGATCGATTATCTGGTGGAATATCCGTTCACGAGAAGGACAGCTCAGATGCCGCCGGAGGAATTTGTCAGGGAGATACTGGCGGACCGCATGAACGCCAGGGCCGTGGTGGTCGGAACGGACTGCGGATTCGGGCGGAACCGGGAGGGAAACGCCGATCTGCTGAGAAGGCTTTCCGCGGAGCTGGGATTTGAACTTGAAGTGATAGAAAAAGAGCAGGACGGGGGCAGAGATATTTCCAGCAGCTACGTGAAGGAAGAACTGGATGCGGGCAATATGGAGAAGGTGAGCAGCCTTCTGGGACATCCGTATTCTTTCGAAGGCACGGTGGTTCACGGAAACCATATGGGGGGCCCGCTGCTGGGTTTTCCTACCGCCAACATCGCGCCTCAGGAGGGAAAAGCGCTTCCCCCCTTCGGCGTATATATTTCGAGAGTAAAGGCGGAGGATCGGTACTACCGGGGCGTTACCAACATCGGATGCAAGCCCACGGTGGAAGGCCGCTGGCCGGTCGGCATTGAGACCCACATCCTTGGTCTTGACCGGGACCTGTACGGCAAGCGGATCCTGGTGGAGCTTCTGCACTTTCAGCGCCCCGAACGGAAATTTTCCTCTCTCGATCTTCTGAAGAGACAGCTTGCCCGCGACCGCGAGGCCGCCGCCGCTTTTAATGCTGAATCTTATCCTCTTTCTCTTTGAGCCGGGCCAGCAGGACAGGTCCGGCTTCTTTTGCGAGCAGAGAGATCAGCTCCGCGTCATGATTTGTGACAAGACGGGTGTCCCTGTCGAAGATCATAGTATATTCGCATTCCGGCGTGCAGGGAATCCAACGGGGGATACCCGGATGGCTGGGGTCGCCGGATCTGGCAAAGGCCATCACGGCTCCGAAGATTTCCGATTCCAGCTTTTCGGTGACGCCCTCCTGCTGCGTGTAGGGAGCGAGCTCCGTGTTGTGGAAGAAATACGGGATGTCGGCGCAGTGCCACGGGACGCGCCCTCCGTCTACCGGCATATCCTGGTTGAAAAAGTAGGAGTATGTGCGGGGATTGACCGCGCTTCTGGCCCGGATGTATTCCTGCGCCGGAAGGCGGAAGAGAAAATCCAGGGAGAGAAGATCCGTCGGGCGGCGCCTGGGATAAGCCTTTTCAAACAGGGTGAGCAGGCGGTCCGCCGTGTCTTCTCCGAGAATGTCCCGCACGGCCTGCCGCTCTTCCCCGACAGTGACGGAACGGACGTCAACAGGGGCGGGGGTGAAGGAGTTGAATTCGCCGAACACTGTGCCGATCATAAGCGGGATCTGCGCGGATTCCTTCCGGAATCCCCTGCTGACCGGTTCTCCGGCATAGAACGCGTTGGGAAGGGGAGAACACCCCACATAGGCGCCTTCTTTTTCCAGGGCGGGCCTGAGCTTCCGATAGGCTGAGGCGAGGGAGGCATAAGGGACCTTTTCCAGATCGGTTACCCTGGTAAGGCCGAGTTCGTTCATGATGGACCGTACCAGCGCCTTTCCGTCCCCGCAGCTGTCGGAGAGCACGGGTCCGATGACTCCGCTCATATTGATGCCTTTGGAAAAAAGACCGTCGGCGGCCGGCATCTGAAGAAGGGTAGTGATCTTGCCGCCGCCCCCCGACTGCCCGAAGAGCGTCACATTGTCCGGGCTGCCGCCGAAGCGGGCAATATTGTCCCGGATCCAGATAAGGGCCGCAATGATGTCGTCCATACCGGCATTGGCGGAATCGGCGTATTCGTCTCCGAAGGGAGAGAGATCCAGATAGCCGAGAATGTTCAGCCGGTGATTGACGGAAACGACCACAACGTCCCCTTCGCGGCTCATGTTTTCTCCCTCATAAGCAATGTGCTCGATGGCGGAGCCTGCCGAATATCCGCCGCCGTGGAGCCACACCATGACCGGTCTTGCGGCGCCGTCGCAGGCGGGAGTCCAGATATTCAGGTTCTGGCAGTTCTCGTCCATGATCCAGTAACGGTGGGGAATGAGCAGCTCGCCCTCCGGTTTCGGCATTTCCAGAAGCGGACAGACATAACCGAAGCTTGTGGCATCCAGTACGCCCTCCCAGGGCTCTGCCGGCTGCGGGGCGTGGAAGCGCCTGGCCGTGGCATAGGGGATCCCTTTAAAGACAGACAGGTGATCGTAGACATAACCGCGAACCAGGCCGCCGGTAGTCCGGACGACGGCGGTGCGGTCGTCATAGGAAAAGGAATGGCTCATGACGTTCCTCCTTTTTTTGTTTTATTATATCATGCTTAAGCGCCGCAGGACAGATGTTTTTCCGATATCCGCAGAAAATGCGCAGCCGGCGGGCGCTTCTGTGATTTTTAAGGCTTTTTCTTGACAATCCGAAGTCTCTGTGTTAGACTGTATCAGTACAATTTTGCGCCAGGACTCAGTTTGCGGGCATATCGGGATGAAAAAGCCTCCCGGGGGCTTTCCGAATCCTCCGGCCGATGCTTAGTCCGAGGTCAGTATAACAAGGAGGGAACATTATGATCTCAAAAGAAAAGAAAGCAGCAATCATTGCCGAGTACGGCAGAACACCCAATGATACCGGATCTCCCGAGGTGCAGATCGCCCTTTTGACGGCCAGGATCACGGAACTGACGGAGCATCTGAAAGTCAATCAGAAAGACCACCATTCCCGCCGCGGCCTTCTCAAGATGGTCGGACAGAGACGTGGGATGCTGAATTATCTGAAGAAGACGGATCTGGACAGCTATCGTGTCCTGATCGACAAGCTGGGCATCAGAAAATAGTGAAAAGTTTAGGGTGGAGCCATCTCCACCCTATCTTCACGCAGAAGACTGGTTCCGAGACCGCTGAAAAGGGTATTGCCGCCCCCGAACGCAGGAACCTGCGGCGGTGCGTTTTTCAGTAGTTTCGGCGTCTTCTGCGGTATAATATATAAAGAAAAGGAGAATGAACCATGTACAAAAGTTTTTCCATGGAGCTTGCAGGCAGGACGCTGACTGTCGATGTGGGAAGAGTGGCGAAGCAGGCCAACGGAGCGGCGTTCATGCATTACGGCGACACCACGGTGCTTTCGACGGCTACGGCTTCCGACAAACCCCGGGACGGGATCGACTTCTTTCCGCTGAGCGTGGAGTTTGAAGAGAAAATGTATTCCGTGGGTAAGATCCCCGGAGGCTTCAACAAGCGCGAGGGCAAGGCGTCGGAGAACGCCGTACTGACATCGCGCGTTATCGACCGTCCCATGAGGCCGCTGTTCCCGAAGGATTACCGCAACGATGTAACGCTGAACAATCTGGTCCTGAGCGTGGATCCGGAATGCCGTCCGGAGCTGGTGGCGATGCTGGGATCCGCTATTGCGGCAAGTATTTCCGATATTCCCTTTGACGGTCCCTGCGCGATGACCCAGGTGGGAATGATCGACGGCCAGTTCATTATCAATCCTTCCCAGAAAGAGTGGAAGGAGGGCGACCTGAACCTGACGGTGGCATCCACCAGAGAGAAGGTCATCATGATCGAGGCCGGCGCGAACGAGATCCCGGAGGACACCATGATCGAGGCCATATACCGGGCCCATGAGGTGAATCAGGTCATCATCCGGTTTATCGACTCCATCGTAGCCGAGGTGGGAAGACCCAAGCACACCTATGAGAGCTGTGCCATTCCCGAGGAGCTGTTCGAGGCGATCCGCGAGATCGTTCCGCCCGAGCAGATGGAGGAGGCGGTGTTTACGGACGAGAAGCAGGTCCGTGAGGAGAACATCCGCCGGATAACGGAGAAGCTGGAGGAGGCATTCGCCGACAAGGAGGACTGGCTTGCCGTTCTGGGAGAGGCCGTTTATCAGTATCAGAAAAAGACGGTCCGCAAGATGATCCTGAAGGACAAGAAGCGTCCCGACGGCCGCAGGATGGATCAGATCCGTCCGCTGTCCGCCGAAGTGGATATCATTCCCAGGGTTCATGGTTCCGCCATGTTCACCCGCGGCCAGACCCAGATCTGCAATGTCTGTACCCTTGGTCCTCTGTCCGACGCCCAGAAGCTGGACGGGCTGGACGAGAATGAAGTCAGCAAGCGCTATATGCATCACTACAATTTCCCATCCTATTCGGTGGGCGAGACAAAGCCGAGCAGAGGACCGGGCAGACGGGAGATCGGGCACGGCGCATTGGCGGAGCGTGCGCTTCTTCCGGTGCTTCCGAGCACGGAGGAGTTCCCTTATGCGATCCGTACCGTTTCCGAGACATTCGAGTCCAACGGTTCCACATCCATGGCTTCTACCTGCGCGTCCTGTATGTCCCTGATGGCCGCCGGTGTTCCCATCAAGAAGATGGTGGCCGGTATTTCCTGCGGTCTGGTGACCGGCGAGACGGATGATGATTTTGTACTTCTTACCGACATCCAGGGACTTGAGGATTTCTTCGGAGATATGGACTTTAAGGTGACCGGAACCACGGACGGCATCACCGCGATTCAGATGGATATCAAGATCCACGGCCTGACCAGGCCGATCGTGGAGGGGGCGATTGCCCGCTGCCGTCAGGCCAGGCTGTTCATCATGGACACCTGCATGAAGCCGGAGATCTCCGAGCCCAGGCCCGAGATCAGCCCGTATGCGCCGAAGATCGAGCAGATCATGATCGATCCGCAGAAGATCGGCGACGTGGTCGGCAAGCAGGGCAAGGTGATCAACAAGATCATCGAGGAGACGGGAGTAAAGATCGACATCGAGGATGACGGAAGCGTTTCCGTATGCGGTGTGGACAAGGATATGATCCGGAAGGCCATCAGCATCATTGAGAGCATCGTCAATGATGTGGAGGTGGGCCAGGTCTACCAGGGCAAGGTCGCCAGGATCATGACCTTCGGCGCTTTCGTGGAGCTGGCGCCGAATAAGGACGGAATGGTCCACATATCCAGACTGGCGGAAAAACGAGTGGCGAAGGTTGAGGATGTGGTCAATATCGGCGACGAGGTAACGGTGCGCGTTATCGAGATCGATAAGATGGGCCGGATCAACCTGACCATGAAGCCCAGCGAGATGACCGGGGATCTGCCGGATCCGGAGAGCTCCGACCGGGGCGGGCGCGGCGGAAGGGACCGCGGAGACCGGGGAGACAGACGCGACCGGGGCGGACGCGGCGGAAGAGAGCGGCGCGACCGCGAGGACCGCAGAGACCGTGACGACCGGGATGACGGCGACGACGAATAATGATATATTCCCCCCCTGCGCGATGCCGGAACCGGCATTGCGCAGGGGGATTGTATATATGCCGGTACGCGGAAAACACCGCGCCGGCAGGAGCTTCGCGTCGTATAGGAAGCCGCGCCCCGCGGGGACTTTATCCGCAGAAGACCGTGACGGATTCGGCGATCGTCTGGGCGGGGATGCTTCGGGTGGTCGCCCCGAAGAGCACGAGCATCAGCTGTCCTCCCAGCATATTGTTGAAGATCTGCCCGTTCTGGGTCCGTATTTCCGTAAAGTTGGAGAGCTCCAGGCGAAGTGTGTTGTCGCTGTTGATCAGATTCCGGTCGAATACGTCCAGGGCGGCGGACTGCCCGTAGGCGGGTTTGACCAGGGCTGCCGCCTGGAAGCGCGGCGGGTAAATGAGGGGCATGGGAGCCGTCCGGTCATAGAAGGCGATAATCACGTCTCCGGGACGGACGGGCGTCTGATTCAGAACATAAGTGTAGGGCTGCACAACGATGTGCTGCTCATTTCCGTACGCGTCCTGGACCGTCAGTGTCAGGGCGCAGGAGAAACTGCCGGAGCGCTCCGGGGAATCGGCGGAAATATTGGTGACGACGCCGGAAACGGGTGTGTACTGGCTCATGAGAAACTCCTGAATAGGTTTTCATGTTATGGTATTCGCCGACTGCGTCCCATGTCAAGAAAAGAGAAAAAATTGCGGTGGAAAATTGCGGAGGACTGTGCTATACTAATACGGCCGGATTATGACAGAGGAGTGAAAATATGACGAAAATCAGGACAAGATATGCGCCGAGCCCTACGGGAAGAATGCACGTTGGGAACCTTCGGACGGCGCTGTATGCGTATCTGATCGCCAAACATGAGGGCGGCGATTTTTTGCTGCGCATTGAGGATACGGATCAGGAGAGATATGTGGAGGGAGCGACGGAGATCATTTACAGGACGCTGGCCGGCACGGGACTGATCCATGACGAGGGACCGGATAAGGACGGCGGCGTAGGGCCGTACATTCAGAGCGAGCGCCAGGCGAAGGGCATTTACCTGGATTACGCCAGGAAGCTGATCGACAAGGGCGAGGCGTATTACTGCTTCTGCAGCCAGGAGAGGCTGAATTCCCTGAAACGCGTGGTAAACGGCGAGGAGATCATGACCTATGACAAGCACTGCCTGCATCTGACCAGGGAGGAGGTAGAGGCCAACCTGGCTATGGGGAAGCCCTATGTGATCCGCCAGAACAATCCGACCGAGGGAATGACGACCTTCCACGACGAGATATACGGGGATATTTCCGTGGACAATTCGGAGCTGGACGATATGGTGCTGATCAAATCCGACGGTTATCCGACCTATAATTTTGCCAATGTGGTGGATGACCATCTGATGGGCATTACCCATGTAGTCAGAGGAAACGAATATCTGTCCTCCTCCCCCAAATATAACCGCCTTTATGACGCATTCGGATGGGAGGTTCCGGTTTATATCCATTGCCCCACCATCACCAACGAGGAGCATAAAAAGCTCAGCAAGCGAAGCGGACATTCTTCCTATGAGGATCTGATCGACCAGGGTTTTGTCAGTGAAGCGGTAGTAAACTTTGTGGCGCTTCTGGGGTGGTCGCCCGAGGAGGACAGGGAGATCTACACGCTGGACGAGCTGGTGAAGGTGTTTGATTATCACAGGATCAGCAAGTCCCCGGCCGTTTTTGACATGACAAAGCTGCGCTGGATGAACGGAGAATATTTAAAAGCCATGGATCCCGACCGATTTTACGAAATGGCGGAGCCGTATCTGAGGGCGGTCATAAAAAAGGATCTCGATCTGAAAAAGATAGCCGCAATGGTAAAAACCAGGATCGAGGTTCTGCCGGACATAGCGGATCACATTGATTTCTTTGAAACGCTGCCGGAATATGATCCGGAGATGTACTGCCATAAAAAGATGAAAAGCACGAAGGAGACGTCCCTCCAGGTGCTCACTGAGGTACTGCCGCTTCTGGAGGCACAGGAGGACTACTCCAACGACGCCCTCTACGCGGCCCTGTCCGCTTATGTGACGGAGAAAGGATATAAGACCGGATTCGTCATGTGGCCCATCCGCACCGCCGTATCCGGCAGACAGATGACGCCGGCGGGAGCGACAGAGATCATGGAGGTACTGGGAAAGGAAGAATCTCTGGACAGGATCCGGAAGGGAATCCGGATGCTCGAGACGGCCTGAGAAAATACGGCGGTTTTTGAAAGCGGCGGATGTATACTGAAAACGGTTTTTGGCAGAGGCTCCGATCAGGGGCCTCTGTTCGGGTCATATGGGAAAGATGAGGGCGGGCCGCGACGGCGGAGAGCGGCGCCGCGGAAAACGTTGTTTTGGGAGGCATTCTTGAGAGAATTTCATCCGTCTCAGAAAGAGGCGATCGAGCATAAGGACGGACCGATGATGGTCCTCGCGGGCCCCGGTTCCGGAAAGACTACGGTGATCACCCACCGGGTGAAGTATCTGGTGGAAAAGTGCGGTGTGGATTCGTCTTCCATTCTGGTGATCACATTTACCCGGGCGGCGGCCGGTGAGATGCAGGAGCGGTTCGGAAAGCTGATGGATGAGGAGCTGCAGGGAGAGCAGGAGGATGTCCGGGCACAGCGCGGCGGACTGTCCCGGGCTTCTTCGCGTGTCAGCTTCGGCACATTCCATTCCGTGTTTTTTACGATCCTCAAATACGCATACCGGTATCAGGCATCCAACATTGTACGGGAGGAGCAGCGGATCCGCTTCGTGCGGGAAATGATCGAAAGGCTGAAGCTGGAGATTGAGGACGAGCATGAATTCATTGCCTCGGTTCTGGGGGAGATCAGCTTCGTCAAGAGCGAGATGGTGGATCTGAACCACTATTATTCCCAGAACTGCTCTGAGGAAATGTTCAAAAAGATTTATGCCGGCTACGAGGAACGGATGCGGCGTGCCAATCTTCTGGATTTCGACGATATGCTGGTCATGTGCTACGAACTGTTTACGAAGCGGCCCGATATCCTTGAGATCTGGCAGAAAAAGTTCCGCTATATCCTGGTCGATGAATTTCAGGATATCAACAAGATCCAGTACGAGATCGTGCGTATGCTGGCAAAGCCGGAGGACAATCTTTTCATTGTAGGTGATGACGATCAGTCCGTGTACCGCTTCCGGGGATCAAAGCCGGAGATCATGCTGGGATTTCCGAAGGATTATCCGCAGGCGGCGACGGTCCTTCTTGGGGTCAATTACCGTTCTACCGTCGAGATCGTGGACACCGCTTCCCGCCTGATCCGTCACAATCAGAAACGTTATGAAAAGAAGCTGGAGGCAGCCAGGGGCCACGGCCGTCCTGTCATTACCTGCGCGAGCGCAGACGCTCAGGCGGAAACGCTCCGCATCGTGGATGAGATCAAGGGATATGTGCAGGCGGGATATCGTCTGGAGGACATCGCGATCCTCTACCGGACGAATCTGAACCCGAGACTGATGATCGAGAAGCTGATGGAGTACAATATCCCGTTCACGATGAAGGACAGCCTGCCGAATCTTTATGATCACTGGATCTCCCAGAATGTGCTGGCCTATATCAAAGCTGCAGAGGGCGATCTGAGCCGGGGAAATATTCTCAGGATCATCAACCGGCCTAACCGCTATATCAGTCGGGATGCGCTGGAGGACGCGACGGTCTCCTGGGACAGGGTGGAGTCGTTTTACCAGGATAAGGGCTGGATGGTGGAGCGGATCGAACAGCTGAAATACGATCTGAAGATGCTTAAGACCATGCCTCCGGCGGCCGCGGTCAACTACATACGCAAGGGCATCGGCTATGACGGCTATCTCAGGGAGTATGCTCTTTACCGGCGCATGAAGCCGGAGGAGCTTGCGGAGATACTGGATCAGCTCCAGGAAAGCGCGGCGAATTACAAAATCATGGAAGACTGGTTCGCTCATATGGAGGAGTACAGGATCCGTCTTCAGGAACAGGCCCAGGCCCGCCGCATGGTCCGCGAAGGAGTGTCGCTGATGACCATGCACGGTTCAAAAGGGCTGGAATTTTCCGTGGTCTATATCCTGGACGCCAATGAAGGGATCACGCCCCACAGGAAGGCGGTGCTTGACGCGGATCTGGAGGAGGAGCGGCGGATGTTCTATGTGGCGATGACCAGGGCGAAGGACAGGCTGCATATCTGCTACGCTTTGAACCGGTACGGGAAAAAGCAGGAGGTTTCCCGTTTTGTAAACGAATATCTGGAGAGATCGTAGAGAAAAGAGGATTCTCTCCGCGGGCCGGAAGACGCCGCGGCCGCTTCCGGAGCCGGATGCCCGGGATACGGTTTTTCCGGTTTTGGAAAAAATCCTTGCGTTTGCATCCGATGTCTGGTAGAGTGGAAGCAGAAAAAATATCCGTATAAAGGAGGAGAGATTATGGCGGACAGGGAATCAGGAGAGAGGATTGCGGACGTCGGGCAGACCGAGGAGATGACGGTTACGCTGACGCTGGATGACGATACGGAGCTGGAGTGTGTGGTGCTCACCGTATTTGAGGCCGGCGGAAGGGATTACATTGCGCTCCTTCCTACGGAGGGAGAGGATGCGGACACAGGCGAGGTGTACCTGTACCGCTATATGGAGAAGGACGGGGAGCCCGAGCTCGACAACATTGAGGACGACGAAGAGTATGAGATCGCTGCCGACGCTTTTGACGAACTCCTGGACAATGAAGAGTTCGACGAGCTGGTCGACGGGGAGGATGAGGAGCAGTAAAGACTTACAGAAGGGCGGCAGTCAGGCCGCCCTGTTTTGCAGTATGAAAGACGTTGAATTCTGCTATTGCCGGTCCGGCTTTGCCGATGCCAGGCGGCTGTTCTGATACTCGCCGGAGAAGGTCACCTCTCTGCCGAACCACAGGGGAGGCGAAAAGTCTTCCGCCGCTTCCCGGCTGGGGAATTCCACCTCCGCCAGTATCAGTCCCTCGTACTCCCCCTCGAATACATCCATTTCGGCGGTGAGGGAAGGATATTCGGGGAGCGGGATCAGGTAACGCCGCTTTGTCAGCACGATACCGTCGGCTTTCTCCAGAAGATGGGAATACGAGGCTTCGGTCAGCGGCAGATTGTATTCTTCCCTTACCAGGAGCCCTTCGGATTTGTATGTCAGATAGAATTCATCGTCCTGGCGGCGGATCCGCACCACGGGGGCGGTGCACAGGTATGCCTGCTCGATCTGCAGGCAGGGCATCTGCCGGTATCCGGCAGGCGGGTTTTGGACCAGATATTTGCGTTCGATTTCCATAATAACAGGACCTCCGATATCATTTATACAGACAGGATACCACAAAAGGCGCCTGTTTACAACTTTGCGCCCGAAACTCCTGCTTGTATTTATAAAAAACCTATGCTATAATGCTAATTTGAAGTGGCGCGCCCATATGGAGACGGCGATTCACATATATTTCAAGGAGGAACACATGGCATGAGTTTACAGGTAGAAAATTTAGAGAAGAACATGGCGAAGCTGACCGTTGAAGTACCGGCGGAGAAGTTTGAGTCGGCGATCAGAACCGCGTTCAACAAAAACAAGAACCGTTTTAATATTCCGGGATTCCGCAGAGGAAAGGCCCCTCTGCAGATGGTGGAAAAAATGTACGGCGTGGAGGTGCTGTATGAGGACGCCGCCAATACGCTTCTGGACGAGACGTATCCGGATGCCGTAAAGGAGTGCGGCCTGGACATTGTTTCCAGCCCGGAGATCGATATCCAGCAGATCGAAAAAGGCAAGACGTTTATCTATACGGCTCTGGTAGCGGTGAAGCCGGAGGTCACTCTGGGAGAGTATAAGGGCGTTGAGGTGGAGAAGGCGTCCGCGGAGGTTACGGATGAAGACGTGGAGGCCGAGCTGAAACGGGTGCAGGATCAGAATTCCAGGCTTGTGACGGTGGAGGACCGCCCGGCGGCGGACGGCGACCAGGTCGTCATCGACTTTGAAGGCTTTGTTGACGGCACGGCTTTTGAGGGCGGAAAGGGAGAGGATTATCCGCTGACGATAGGCTCCCATTCCTTTATCGACAACTTTGAGGAGCAGCTGATCGGAAAGAGCGCCGGGGAGGAATGTGAGGTCAACGTGACCTTCCCGGAGAATTACCAGGCCAGGGATCTGGCCGGAAAGCCCGCGGTTTTCAAGGTGAAAGTGAAGGAGATCAAGGTCAAGGAGCTTCCGGAGCTGGACGACGAGTTTGCCGGAGAGGTTTCCGAGTTTGAGACTCTTAAAGAATATCGGGACGATATCCGGGCAAAGCTTACAGAGAGCAAGGGACGCCAGGCAGCCTCGGAAAATGAGAACAGGGTCGTGGAGAAGGTCGTGGCCGGCGCTTCCATGGAGATCCCGCAGGCAATGATCGATACGGAGGCCCGCAGCCTTGCGGAGGATTACGCAAGAAGGCTTCAGAGCCAGGGACTTTCGTTTGACGATTATCTGAAGTATACGGGTATGACCAGAGAGGCTGTCCTGGATCAGATGAAGCCGCAGGCTGAGAAGAACATCCGCACCAGGCTGGTCCTGGAGGCTGTGGTGAAGGCCGAGAACATCGAGGCGGACGACGAGGCGGTGGAGAGAGAAGTGAACGCTATGGCCTCCGCGTACAAGATGGAGGCCGATCAGATAAAGGCACGTCTGGGTGAAACGGGCATGAAGCGGATGAAGGAGGATCTTGCCGCTCAGGAGGCTATTGATTTCCTGGTAGCGGAGGCAAAGCTTGTGTAAGGCGCGGAGGCGTCTGTACAGAGAAACCGGAGGATGAGAGATGAGCTTAGTTCCATATGTAGTGAAGGCGACCAGCCGGGGCGAGAGATCGTATGATATTTATTCCCGCCTTCTTGAGGACAGGATTATTTTCCTGGGAGAGGAAGTAAACGAGGTGACAGCGAGCCTCGTGGTGGCCCAGCTTCTGTTTCTGGAGTCGGAGGATCCGACAAAGGATATCAACCTTTACATCAACAGCCCTGGCGGTGTGATCACCGCCGGGATGGCGATCTACGATACGATGAATTATATCAAGTGCGACGTTTCGACGGTCTGTATCGGCATGGCCGCCAGTATGGGGGCGTTTCTCCTGGCCGGAGGAACAAAGGGCAAGCGGTATGCCCTTCCCAACGCCGAGGTTATGATCCATCAGCCGTCCGGCGGAGCCCAGGGACAGGCGACGGAGATCCGCATTGCGGCGGAGCATATTCTTGAGACAAAGAAGAGGATGAACGAGCTTCTGGCAGCGAATACCGGACAGCCCATCGAGGTCATCGAGAGAGATACCGAGCGCGATAATTACATGACCGCCGAACAGGCCAAGGCATACGGCCTCATCGACGCGGTGATCGCAAAACATTGATTCCGGAAGAGCGGCGGAGGCGCCGCCTGTAGAAAGCGGGAAAGCGAGGTATTCATATGCCGGGAAGAATGGATGAGAAGATCCGGTGCTCTTTTTGCGGCAAGACCCAGGGTCAGGTCAGGAAGATGATCGCGGGAATCGGCAATGCGTTCATCTGTGACGAGTGCATTGATGTGTGTTCCGAGATCCTGGATGAGGACCTGGGAGGAAAGGAGCGCAGGGGGACCGATTTCGGGGACATCAACCTTTTAAAACCAAAAGAGATCAAGGAATTTCTGGATGAGTATGTGATCGGACAGGAAGATGCCAAAAAGGTCCTCTCGGTAGCGGTCTATAACCATTATAAGAGAGTTACATCACACAAGACGATGGATGTGAACGTGCAGAAGAGCAACATTCTGATGCTCGGTCCCACGGGCTGCGGCAAGACGTACCTTGCCCAGACGCTTGCCAGGATCCTGAACGTCCCGTTTGCGATCGCCGATGCCACGGCGCTGACGGAGGCCGGGTATGTGGGCGAGGATGTGGAAAATATCCTTCTGAAACTGATTCAGGCTGCGGATAATGATATCCATAAGGCCGAATACGGGATCATCTACGTGGACGAGATCGATAAGATCGGAAAAAAGTCTGAGAATGTCTCCATTACCAGAGACGTATCCGGGGAGGGTGTGCAGCAGGCGCTTCTTAAGATCCTGGAGGGAACGGTGGCGAATGTTCCCCCGCAGGGCGGACGAAAGCACCCTCAACAGGATGTGCTTCAGATCGACACGACCAACATTCTGTTTATCTGCGGCGGCGCGTTTGACGGCCTGGAAAAGATCGTCGAGAACCGGATCAATACCGGGTCGATCGGTTTTAATTCGGAGATCGTTGACCGCAGCAGCTCCGACATCGACAAGCTGCTGAAGCAGGTCCAGGCCAAGGATCTGATCAAATTCGGCATGATCCCGGAGTTTATCGGGCGCCTTCCCGTCACGGTGACGCTGGAGCTTCTGACGGAGGAGGCCCTGCTCCGGATCCTGAAGGAACCGAAGGATGCGCTGGTGAAGCAGTATCAGAAGCTGTTCGAGCTGGACGATGTGAAGCTGGAGTTCCAGGACGAAGCTCTCCTTGAGGTGGCCAGACTTGCCATGGAGCACAAGACAGGAGCCAGAGGGCTCCGATCGATCCTGGAGAATACCATGATGGATCTGATGTATGAGATCCCGTCCGACAGCTCGGTGGGGATCGTTACCATCACCAAGGAGGTGGTGGACGGAACCGGAAAGGCGGAGATCGTGCGCCGGGACACGGAGGTTCCCAAGGTGTCGTTCGGCCAGCGTTTCCGCAAGGAAAAAACGGGAGAGATCGCATGACAGGATACCGCGAAAGCGGAGGATATGAAAGGATGGGGGCGGAGCGCGCCCCCATTCCGATTACGTAAGGATATACAGAAGAAGCCGCAGGCGGCGGATCTCCGTACCTGTGCGGCTTTCAGCCATACCGTCTGAACAGTGATAATTTTACTTCAGGAGGAATTCATGATGGACAAGGTGATGACAATTCCCGTCATCGCGCTGCGGGGGCTGGCGGTCCTTCCCACGATGATGGTTCATTTTGATATCAGCAGGAAAAAATCCGTGGATGCCGTGGAAAAGGCTATGGCAAGCGATCAGAAAGTGTTTCTGGTGGCCCAGAAATCGCCGGATGTGGCGGAGCCGTCGATCGGCGATCTGTATCACATCGGTTCCGTTGCCCAGATACGGCAGATGGTCAAGATGCCGGGCGGCGTGATCCGGGTAATGGCGGAGGGAACGGATATGGCCGAGCTTCTCTTCCTGGAAAGCACGGATCCGCTGCTGGAGGGACAGATAGGTATTCTTCCGGAGAACGTGGAGACCGGGACGGATCCCGATCCCATTGCCAGGCAGGCGATGGTCCAGGTGCTGAAGGACAAGCTCCGGGAATACGGGTCCCAGAACCCCAGATTCGGCAGAGATTGTCTCCCGGGGCTTCTGATGATCCGGGAGCTGGGAGAACTGATGCTCAGGACTGCCGTTCAGGTCCCGTGGGATTATACGGTCCGCCAGGAATATATGGAGGCGATCTTCCCCGCAAGCCGTTACGAGCTTCTGGTAAGCAGGCTGATGACGGAGATCCAGGTGGATCAGATCAAGCAGGAATTCCAGGAAAAGGTGAAAGACGCGGTCAACAAGAACCAGAAGGATTATATCCTTCGGGAACAGATGCGTGTCATCCGTCAGGAGCTGGGAGAGGACAACCCCTCAACGGAGGCGGATGAGTACCGGGAACAGGTAAAGCAGCTCAAGGCGGATAAAGAGACAAAGGATAAGCTGTCGAGGGAGATCGACCGGTTTGCCGGAATGCCCGCTTCCAGCCAGGAGGCTTACGTGCTGCGGACGTATATCGAGACGCTTCTCGAGCTTCCGTGGAAAAAAGCCTCCCGGGACAATGAAGATATCATGCACGCGCAGAAGATCCTCAATGAGGATCATTATGGCCTTGACAAGGTGAAGGAGCGTGTGCTGGAATATCTGGCGGTGCGGACGCTGACCAGAAAGGGAAGCGGCCCGATCCTGTGCCTGGTGGGGCCGCCCGGAACAGGGAAGACTTCCATCGCGCGTTCGGTGGCACGGGCGCTGAACAAGAAATATGTCCGCATCAGCCTTGGGGGAGTGCGGGACGAGGCGGAGATCCGCGGCCACAGAAAAACGTATGTAGGGGCTATGCCCGGCCGTCTTGCGGAGGGCCTCAGACAGGCGGGAGTGTGCAATCCGCTGATGCTTCTTGACGAGATCGACAAGGTGGGAAGCGACTACAGAGGAGACACTTCCTCGGCCCTTCTGGAGGTGCTGGACGGCGAGCAGAACTGCCGCTTCCGGGACCATTATGTGGAGACTCCCATCGACCTTTCCCAGGTGCTGTTCATTGCGACGGCCAATACGGTCCAGACGATCCCCCGTCCGCTTCTTGACCGGATGGAGGTGATCCAGGTCAGCAGCTATACGGAGAATGAGAAATTCCATATCGGGAAGGATTATCTGATTGGCAAGCAGCTGGAGAAGAACGGGCTTACCGCTGACCAGCTGGTTATCAGCGATGCGGCATTGAGGAAGATCATTCACAATTATACCAGAGAGGCCGGCGTGCGGAACCTTGAAAGAAGGATCGGGGATATCTGCCGCAAGGCGGCCAGGGAATATCTGGAGAGCCTGGCCGTATCCAAAACGAAAAAAAGGGGCGCGAAAACGGCGGCCGCGGGGGCGCAGGTCCGAAGGATCCGTGTGACGGAGGCCAACCTGGAAAAGTATCTGGGGAAGGAAATGATCTCCTTTGAGAATGCCAGCGAGGAGGATCAGGTGGGTATCGTCAGAGGACTGGCGTGGACCAGCGTCGGAGGCGATACGCTTCAGATCGAGGTCAATACGATGCCGGGTAAGGGGGAAATGCTCCTGACCGGGCAGATGGGCGACGTGATGAAGGAGTCGGCCCAGATCGCCATGACATATGTGCGTTCCGTCTGCCCCGGATACGGTGTGGACGATCAGTATTTTGAAAAGCATAATCTTCATATCCACATCCCGGAGGGGGCGGTCGCCAAGGACGGCCCCTCTGCGGGGATCACAATGGCCACGGCCATGCTGTCCGCTGTCGCGAAACGGCCGGTAGACTGCAAGCTTGCGATGACCGGAGAGATCACTCTCCGGGGCAGAGTGCTTCCAGTGGGCGGACTCAAGGAGAAGATCCTTGCGGCGCGGATGGCGGGGATCCGCCGGGTACTGGTCCCGGAGAAGAACAAACCGGATATTGCGGAGCTGTCCGGGGAGATCACGAGGGGGCTGGAGATCGTGTTTGTATCGGATATGGAACAGGTGTTGAAGGAAGCCTTTCGGAACGGTAAAGAGGTGGATCAATGATCATTAAAAGCGCGGAGCTGTCCGCTGTGTGCGGAATAAACAGCCGGATGCCGGACGGGAATCTTGCCGAATTTGCTTTTGCGGGCAAATCCAATGTGGGAAAATCATCGCTGATCAACGCGCTGATGAACCGGAAAGCCCTGGCCCGCACATCTTCGCAGCCCGGCAAGACCCAGACCGTCAACTTTTATCAGGTAAACGGAGAGTTCTTTCTTGTGGATCTTCCGGGATACGGATATACAAAGGCGGCCGTGGAGGTAAAGGCTTCCTGGGGAAGGATGGTGGAACGCTATCTCAAACAGTCTGCGGCTCTGAAAAGCGTGTTCCTTCTGGTAGATATCCGTCACGAACCGTCGGAGAACGACAGGATCATGTACGACTGGATCCTGCAGAACGGCTTCCGTCCGGTGGTGATCGCCACCAAGCTGGACAAGATAAAGAGGAGCCAGCTGGAAAAGCAGACAAAGCTTATCAGAAATACGCTGGGAATGAGACAGGAGGATATCCTGATCGCGTTTTCCGCCGAGACAAAGCAGGGCAGGGAGGAGATCTGGAGCCTGATCGAGGGAATGACGGAAACCGCTGCGGAAAACGCGGGAGCGGACGGAGAGGCATGAGAGAGAGGAAAGGAACGTGCGGCGGGATGAGAAAACGATTTTTCCGGCCGGCGGCCGGCGCGCTGTGCCTGGCCGCCGTGTGTCTTCTCACGGGCTGCGGAGCCGGACATACGCTTCAGCGCTTCAGCTCCCAGCATTACGGCTTGTTTGATACGGTTATCGTCTTTACCGCCTATACGGAGGACCGGGAACAGTTTGACTGCTATGACAGCATCCTCATGGACGAGCTTACGGCCTGCCACCGCCTGTTTGACATTTATCATGATTACGAGGGCATCAGCAACATCAAAACCATCAACGATCAGGCGGGGATCGCCCCTGTGAAGGTCGATGAAAGGATCATCGGGCTTCTGGAGGAGTCCTCGCAGCTGTATCACAGGACCGGCGGCGCGGTCAATGTGGCGATGGGAAGCGTGCTCTCCATCTGGAAGGAATACCGGGATCAGGGAAATGAAAATCCGGAGCTGGCGCAGTATCCTCCGGAGGCGCTTCTGAAAGAGGCTGCCCTCCATATGGATATGGACAAGGTAGAGATCGATCGGGAGGGGCTTACCGTATATCTGGAGGACGGACAGATGCGCCTGGACGTAGGCGCGGTGGCGAAAGGATACGCGGCCGAATGCGCCGCGAGACGCCTTGAGAAGGAGGGGCTCGGGAGCGCCCTCCTGAATGTCGGCGGAAATGTCTGTTCCATAGGCAGACGGGGAGACGGCGGGGACTGGGCGGTGGCCGTGCAGGATCCGGACGGAGACGGAGCGGTATGCAGAGTGGAGCTTGCGGACGGGGCGCTGGTGACCAGCGGGACCTATCAGCGCTACTATACGGTGGATGGGGTCCGGCTCCACCACATCATTCACCCGGAGCTTCTTGCGCCGTGGCACGAGTATGAATCCGTCACCGTACTCTGCGGGGATTCCGGCCTTGCGGACGGACTCTCCACGGCCCTGTTCAATATGACGGAGGAAGAGGGAAGAGCACTGCTGGACGGGATGGACGGTGTGGACGCCCTGTGGCTGTATCCGGACGGCCATATGGAATACACGTCCGGTTTTGAAAAGAAAACAGAATGGGAAGAGGGATAGGTTCGGGATATGACTCGGAAAATGAAAAGCAATCTTCTTCTGCTTTTGGGAGCATTTATATGGGGAACATCGTTTGTGGCGCAGAGCGTGGGAATGGATTATGTGGGCCCCTTTACATTTAATATGACGCGCTTTCTTCTGGGAAGCCTGGTGCTTTTCCCGGTGGCGGCGGCCATGATCGGACGGGAGTCCCTTCGGGACGGCAGGGAGAAGGCCGGGCGCAGGCTGCAAAACGGGATCCGCGGAGGGATTGTCTGCGGGCTGATCCTGTTCGGAGCGGGAACGCTCCAGCAGATCGGAGTGTCCATGACTACGGTAGGAAAGGGAGGATTTATCACCTCCCTTTATATTGTCCTGGTCCCGCTGCTTGGCGTTTTCACCCGAAGGAAGCCGGCCGCGTCCGTATGGATCAGCGTGGCGTGCGCCGTTGTTGGAATGTATCTGCTGTGCATTGCAAAAGGATTTCGGATAAGCCGGGGAGATTTTCTGCTGCTTCTCTGCGCGGTCTGCTTCGCGTTCCATATTCTGGCGGTAGATCATATCGCTCCGGAAGCGTGCGGAGTGGTGATCTCCTGCGTTCAGTTCCTTACGGCGGGAATTCTGTCGGCGGTCTGCGCGTTTGCCGCGGAGCAGCCGCGGCCGGACCGGATCCTTGCCGCGTGGCAGCCGATCCTGTATGCGGGGATCCTGTCCTGCGGAGTGGCGTATACGTTCCAGGTGGTGGCCCAGAAGGATACGGATCCCACGGTGGCATCCCTGATCATGAGCCTGGAATCGGTCTTTTCCGTGCTTGCGGGCTGGGTGATCCTGGGGCAGAGCCTCACGCTGCGGGAACTTGCGGGATGTGTCCTCATGTTCTGCGCGGTGATTCTTGCCCAGCTTCCGGACCGGAGGGATCCGATTCCCGGATAAGGCCCGCATATTCGTCGTACCAGTCCAGACAGGCAAGGGTCCAGCTGTCCGCGGCGGCCCGGCAGTTTTCCAGGAGGCGGTCATACTCCGGAAGGAACCAGGATGCGGGAAGCGCCTCCCACAACCGGAAAAAGCGCTCTTTTGCTTCCTCCATATGCTCGGACGCAAGACGAAGCTTCCACTCGCCGTATATCTCGTCCTCCGGGAGGTCCCGGAGACGGTGGCGTTCGGCTTTGGGGACGGAGTGCAGGCCGGAGATCAGGGCCTGATCCTCTGCCCGGATGAGAGAGATTATATCCTGGCCCTTCGGTGTCTTCAGGGAGCGCTCCAGATAATGCCCGTATCCGAACGGATAGTAGCGGGCGCTGCCTTCTTCAAATATGATAAGGCTGTCGGCCACCCGGTCCAGAAAATACCTGTCATGGGATACGAACAGGATCGTCCCCTCATAGGCACGAAAGGCTGATTCCAGAGTTTCCTTTGCCTGAATATCCATATGGTTGGTGGGCTCGTCCAGGATCAGGAAATTGGGCCGCTCCTGCAGGAGCTCGGCCAGGACCAGCCTTGCCTTTTCACCTCCGGAGAGCGAGCTGACCACGGACTGCGCCGCCTTGTGAGCGAACAGGAAAGAGCCCAGGACGGATCGTACTTCCTTTTCGGTCAGGGACGGGAAACGGTCATGGAAATGCTCCGCCACGGTCTTCGGGGAGGCGATCCGGGCCGAATGCTGATCGAAATATCCCACGGTCACGCGGCTCCCCAGGCCGATCTGCCCGTCCAGAGGAGGCAAAAGTCCTGCGGCCGTTCTCAGGAACGTGCTTTTTCCGGTCCCGTTCAGGCCCAGGACCCCTACCTTTTGGCCGCGGCGGATCCGGATGCTGATCTCGAGAAGGGGACGGTCATATCCGATCGCCGCGTGTTCCGCTTCCAGCACCCATTTGCCGGAGGGCGAAGCGGGAATGATCGGTCCGATGAAAATATGAGGGCCGTCCTGCGCGGGCTTTTCGGCCCGCTCCATCCGCTCCAGCATCTTTTTTCTGGTGCGGGCAAAGGCGGCTTTGGCCGGTTTGTCCCGGAAACGCAGTATCAGCCCGTTCAGCCGTTGGATCTCTTCCTGCTGGCGCCGGTAGGCCCGGGCGGCAAGCTCCGCCTGCCGGGTCTTTTCTTTTCTGTAATCCGTGTAATTTCCCGGATATTTTGTCAGGTGTCCGCCCTCAAGCTCCCATACGGTATCTGCGGTTTGATCCAGAAAGAAGCGGTCATGACTCACCATCAGCACGGCGCCCGGATAGGAGCGGAGCTGCTCCTCCAGCCATTGAACGGCATCCAGGTCCAGATGGTTGGTGGGTTCGTCAAGAAGCAGAATATCGGGACGGCGGAGCAGAAGGGAGATCAGCAGGATCTTTTGCTGCTGACCGCCGGAAAACTCCCGAAGAGGGGTTTTCAGCTCCGGAAGGGAGAATCCGAGGCCGGTAAAAAGGACCCTGCACCTGCGGGAATATTCCTCATCGGCGTCCGGGGAAGAGCCGCAGGTCCGGTCACGGAAAGCTTCCGGATCAAAGAGGTCTTCCGGCGTCTTCTGAAGATCCGATGATGCGGCCTGCTGACGCAGCAGGCCGACGGAAAGGCGGCGGGAGCGGAAGATACCGGGCTCCTGCCGTTTGTCGTCCCGATCCAGAGAAATTTCGCCTGAGATAAGGCGGAGCAGAGTCGTTTTCCCGGCCCCGTTCTTCCCCGTCACGGCGGCTTTTTCATTTCCGCGGATCTCAAAATGTATGTGTGAGAGGACCGTTTTTCCCTTTACGGACACGGTTCCGTCGCTGATCCGGTACAGCATGGAGCCTCCTTTTGATCCGGAAGGCAGGGCGCGGTTCCGGATCCGGTTTTTGCTATGTCAAGTTTATCATATTCTGCCGGATTCTTCCAGTATCATATTCCCCGTTTATTTTTTGAACCATCGCGCATATTAACAGTGAAGACAGGAATTCGTCTTACAAATAATACCGAAACAGGAGGAACCACTATGAGCCCCAAGGAACTGTCTTATATTGAAGACGCGTTAAGCCACGAGAGCTTTCTTAAAAACCAGTGCCGCGATGCTCTGAACAACCTTCAGGACGAGGAACTGAGAGGCTGCGTGCAGCAGATCCAGCAGAAACACCAGGAAATTTTCAACGACTTTTACAATCTGATCTGAGGAGGGAAACAGCATGGATGACAAATGTATTATGGAAAATCTTCTTCTGACGACAAAGGGCGTCTGCGATCTGTATCTGCACGGAACCATCGAATCTTCCACTCAGAATGTTCATCAGACCTTTGACAGGGCCCTGGACGACAGCCTCTGCATTCAGGACGACATTTACAAAAAAATGAGCGCGAAGGGCTGGTATTCGACCGAGAGCGCGGAACAGCAGAAGATTCAGAAGGTAAAGAATCAGTTCGCGGGGATGCAGTAGGATTTGCGGAAGGAATATACAGAAAAGGCGGAGCACGAAGGAAGTGTCTCCGCCTTTATGGCCGTGAGGTTTATGGAAGATCCTGAAAAAACAGCTTGCTTTTTCCCGGCGGGACGTGTATATTGGATATATCGGATTTTATCTTATGTTTTCATATCCGGCGGATTGATCCGCCGTCCGGCGCGTTCCGCGCCGAGCACTCCGTATTGGAACAGAACTGCGTACAAATCGAATACAAAATCGAATAAGGAGGTATATGTGTTCAGTCAGATATGTGGGATCGGCCTTCTCGGCGTAGAGGGCTGTCTGATTCATGTGGAAGTGGATGTTCAGGAGGGACTTCCCGGCTTTTCAATGGTGGGAGCGCTTGCCCCGGAGGTGAGAGAGGCGCAGGACCGGGTGCGCACGGCGCTCAAAAGCCTCGATCTGGGGCTTCCGCCGAAGAAGGTGACGGTCAACATCTCGCCCGCGGGATACCGGAAGGAGGGGACCGGCTTCGACCTCGCGATCGCGGCCGCCATCCTGGCGGGACACGGCGCGGTGCCCGCGGGGGCGATCGGGGATGCGGCCTTTCTCGGCGAGCTCGGTCTGAACGGGACCGTAAAGGGCGTCCCCGGGATGCTCTCGCTGATGGAGTGCGCCAAAAGGTGCGGATTTTCACGCGTGTTCCTGCCGGAAGAAAATCTTGCGGAGGCGGAACTGATCGAGGGGATCGACGCGTACGCGGTCACGGACCTGTCTGAGCTTGTGAAGATCTTAAAGGAGCCGGAAGCGTCCGTAAGAAAGCGGCAAAGGACAATCCCGAAGATCCGCCTGAACCGGTATACCGTTGATTTTTCCGACGTCAACGGTCAGCCGCTCCTTCGGCGGGCGGCGGAGATCGCGGCTGCGGGGATGCACAATATGCTGATCGTCGGTCCGGCGGGTTCCGGAAAGACGATGGTGGCGAAGCGGATGCCGACGATCCTGCCCAGTCTCGGCCTTGCCGAAAGCATCGAGATCTCCAAGGTATACAGTGTGTGCAGGCTTCTGGGAGAGGGGCGGACGTTGGTAGGGGAGCGGCCGTTCCGCGCCCCGCACCATACGGTCACTCCGCAGGCGCTTACCGGCGGCGGAACGAGGCCGAAGCCGGGCGAGATCTCGCTCGCTACCGGCGGCATC
>CANRGP010000026.1 GCA_947630085.1 uncultured Lachnospiraceae bacterium | reverse complement strand
GACGGAGTTCCCGTGTTCGGCGGGCGGATCGCCGGGGAACTGAGGGTGCCGTACGCATTTGCACCCGCGCAGAACAGCCTGCAGCGAGCCGCGTCTGTGGCGGCCCTGGGCATGGAGTACGCAAAACGCGGCCGGACGGTGACCGCGGCCGAATTTAAGCCGGACTATCTGAGAAAATCTCAGGCAGAGAGAGAACGGGAGGAGCAGGGCCTTTCCCGCACCGGGAATGTGAGTCTCCGCCCGATGACCCATGACGATCTGACGGCGGTGTGGTACCTGGAGCAGACGTGCTTTTCGGATCCGTGGTCGAAAAAGCTGCTGGAGGAAGCCCTGGGACATGATTACGATCATTTTTGGGTGGCCGAGTCGGACGGCCGTGTCTGCGGCTGCGCGAACCTGAGGATCCTGGCCGGGGAAGGCGAGATCGAGAGGATCGCGGTGGAACCGGCGTTCCGCAGGCAGGGCATCGGCAGGAAACTGATGGAAATTATGATAGGATTTTCCGCAAAGAAAGGGGTCTCCGCCATCACTCTGGAGGTGCGCGCGGGAAACGAGGCGGCCCGAAAGCTCTATGAATCCTGCGGATTTGCGGAAGAAGGGCTCCGCAGGGAGTATTACCGGAATCCGACAGAGGACGCGGTCATCATGTGGCGGCGGGATCCATGAAACATTTACCACTTAAAATTCGACAAAAAACGATTTATAATGTAAGGGTATCTGTGAGAGACGGATATCCTTTTCTTTATTCTATAGGATTCGGATCCGATGAGACGGAAATGCCGTGCGGGACGCCGTCCGGTCGTACAGGGGATAAAAAAAGAAATATCCGGCCGCAGGAAATCAGGATGAAAGAAAGGTGAGCGTAAGATGAGGAAGTACAAAGGCAACGGGGAACTGGAATCAGCAATCTGTAACTGCTGCGCGAAAAAACTTGCCGTCAAAGGGGGGATCGTCCGCGAAGGAGCGCTGATGCTTGATCACGCCTGGGATTATTTCTCGGAGAAAGACGGAGAGGTCCACCATCTGGATCTCTGCGAGGACTGTTATGACCAGCTGATCCGGGGATTCCGGATCCCTGTAGATATAGAGGAGCGCACGGAGCTGCTCTAGCTGCACCAAAAGGCGAGAGAAAATCCCCCTTTCTCGTATTACATTCCGCGACGGACCAGGAGCGCAGGCGGTTACCCGTTTGCGCTCTTTTTTTCAGAACATTTAGACTTTATAAATGCTCTTGACCGGGACGAAGGAATGCCTTATACTGAAAAGGACTAGTCAAGGCGGCCGGTTCTTCAGAGGCCGCATTTCTGGAAATTCTGATTTTCCGGGTATGGATCACCAACATTCAACAGAAATCTTAAAGACAGATCAAAGAGAGGGGTGGCGCCTTTGGGTACGGAGGCATAGTCAGTTCTGCCGCTGCGAATGATTTTTTAAAAAAGGGGAAATGTTATGAAGATCAGAAAACAGGGAAGGGCTGTTTTTGCGGCTCTTGCTGCGGGGATACTATTGTCCTGTGAAGCGTCCGCATCACCCGGCGGAACACCGGAAAAGATCACGGCGGGCGAAGAAGATTCCCTGACGGGGATTTTTGAGCGGGCAAGACAGCAGGAGGCGTCCGATACCGGAGAAGATATCCGGTTTATTCCGGACAGCCGCTTTACGGCCGGAGACAGAAAGGAAAACGACCTGAGAGTTATCTCCGCCGCGGGACGGGATATGGCGCGGGATAACGGGGAGTCGGAATTTTATGTTATCGGCGTAAATTATATGCCGGAGGGAAGCGCGCTGGCTTCGGTATACGGAGACGCGCTGGAATACTCCAGCACGACGGAGGCCGTTTTTCAGGACGGAGGAGATACCTACACCCTGGTCCGGTTTGCCCTGCGCCGGACGGATGCGCAGGAGGAGCAGAGCGGCACGGGGCAGGAGGGCACGCTTCCTGACGGCCGCGTCTTCTGGAGGATCGGGGACAGGGTGTTAAGAAAACTGGGGGATACCTCATATACATTCCGCTGCATTGACGACGATTACGGGAGCGGGGACGGTGAGGGGATGTCCGGGGCACTGTTTCTGTGCGAGTCCGTTATCCCGGCCAATACCGGTTCCCGGACGTTCGTGACGCAGCGCGGGGACGGAAGCATGGAGACCGTTTTTCATGAGGGGCCGGCGGTGAATTTCGGGGACAGCTCCGAGTACCGTGATTCGCGCATCCGTTCCTGGCTCATCTCGCAGGAAGGATGTACGGGAGCGCTGCCGGTTCCGGTCGGCGTGACTTACGGCTGCCGGGGAGAGACGGGAGAAGGGGAGTACGGGCGCTTTGACGCGGCGGCCCTGCGCTTCTGCCCTGTAGGAAGCCAGACGCTGACGGACGGCTGCTTTATTTTATCACTTGAAGAGGCCCTGAAATATCGGGATGAGCTGTGGAAGGTGAACGGATATCAGGAAGAAGAGTGCGGGGAGGCCGCGGGGCCGTTTGCCAGGGGCTACTGGCTGCGGACGCCGTTTCGGGACGGATCGGAAAAGGAAAGCGGACAGGTTTATGTAGTTGACCTCGTAAAGGGAAACCTGCATCCGCAGCAGATCAGGCCGGACGGCGAAACGGATGATCCTGAGCTTGCCGTTACCAGTCCTTATGGGATCAGACCGGCTTTCGTACTTCCGTCCGGGATCTGAAAACCGCGATACAAATGAGAGACAGAGGAGAGACGATATGAAACAGAAGAAAACAAAGCTTATGACGGGAATCCTGGCGGCCGCCATTATTTTGCAGGGGATCATTCCCAATACACAGGCGGCGCCCGTGAAAGAGGAAAATACAGAGGAAGAGTACGCAGCAGAAGGATATACGACAGAAGAATACACAACAAAGGAATACACGGCGGAAGAAGACGCGGCGGAAGGATACACGCCAGAAGAATACATGGCGGAAGAATACACGCCGGAAACGGCCGGCGCGGAGGGATCCGGGGAGGATCTTTCTCAGGCGGAGATTGCCACCGCAGCGTCCGCCATACGGATGGAAAAGCCGGATCTCTGGGACAGATGGACGGGAAAGACAGACTTTCCGGGGGACGGGACCAAAGACTGCCCATACCGGATCACGTCTCTCGCCTACTTGATGGGACTGTCGCAGGCCGTCGCCCAGGGAGAAACGTTTGAAGGGGTTTACTTTGAACTGACCGCGAGCCTGGATCTGAGCCCGGTGATTCAAAGCGTGGGAAGATGGAATCCCATCGGATGGTATCGGACGTCAGGGGAAATAGGGGGCCGGGTGGAGCATCCTTTTTCCGGGATTTTTGACGGAAGAGGAAATACGATCCGGGGACTCAGCATCGTAGAGTCCGACGAATATCTTGACGAGATCGGGCTGTTCGGAGTAATAGACGGAGGAACGGTAGAGAATCTTACGGTTTTCGCGGGAAATGTGGCGGGCAGCGGAAATGCCGCGGTGCTGGCCGGAAGCGTGTATGGCGATTCGGTGATCCGGAACGTGACGGTATCGGGAAGCGTGCTCAGCCGGGAAGGAAACGCGGGCGGCATCACGGCGGAAGCGGACGGTATGGGAGGAAGAGCAACGCTGGAAAACTGCAGGGCCGACGGGATTTCCGTCAGCTCCGACGCCGGAGACAAGGGTGCGGGCGGCATCGCGGGAACCGCGGCGGACGCGGATCTTGTGGACGTGTCCGTTCGGACCTGGGACAATACGGGACGCATCCGCGGCGCGGGATCTGTGGGAGGAGTCGTCGGAGTATCGGAAAACTGCTCTCTGTACAATTCATACGTGGAGGGAACCGTAGGAGGCAGCAGGAGCCGGGCGTCAGGCGGGATCATCGGGACATATAAGGGCGGAGAGATGATCCTGGCCCGCTTTGCCGGAACCATCGGATCCAGCGGCCTGGGCCTGGAGGCACGGGAGGGTACTTTCGTGGGAGACAGGGACGACAGTGCGTTTTTCTGCTGCGGGACGGATCCGGGGGATCATTTCGCGTACCTTTTCACAGACAGCGCCGAAAAGGCCGGGAGGGCAGTCGGATCGGGGATCGACGGGGACAATACCTTTACCGCTTCGGCACATATCGGGTACTGGCTGGACCATCAGCGGACCTACCGGCTCATAGGGGGGAACACGTCCGTGGAAAACGGGGACCGGTTCTTTTATGAGGAGCTGGAGGACGGGGTCCGGCACATCATTACGACAAAGCTTCTGAACGACTTTACCTGGGACGGCGCCTCGGCCGGAAAGGAATACCGTCTGGACCATTTCGCTCCGGGGAGCCAGGGACAGCCGGTAAGAGGATATCTTCTGTCGGTTCCCAGGATCGATACAAGGAATGCAAACGGAACATATGACACGGACGTTGCGGCGCTGACGGCCATGCCGGAGGGAGGACAGTCCTACTACCGGGCCATTGACAAAAACCATCCCGCGGCGGTTGTCCCCGGTACGGTGGTGTCCGTGATCACCGCGCCGAACAATACGGAGTCGGACCGGTATGAAATGGCGGAAGATCCCGCAGCGGCGGGGGGAGTGAAAGCCCCCACCTATATCAATGCGCTGGGGAGAGAGGTCCCCATGTCTTACGTTTCCGGCGGTATATACTCGTTTGTCATGCCGGCAAGAGATACGCAGATCAACGCGGAATACGTCAAGGCCACTACGGCGCTCTCCGCGTCGCCGGATGAAATGAGGCTTTCCGTTACGCAGATACGGACGGGGGACCGAAAAGCTCCGAGGATCGTGACGGAAGTAAACGATGCGAACGGGGCGCTGATCGCCAGATATATCGACGGAGCCCAGGACGAACAGGTCCGTGTCCAGCCCGTGAGGATACATTGCGTCCATAATCTTCAGGAGAGCACGGCGGACCGCTCGGTTTTGTGGAGCGTGGACGATGCGGATCTGCTTCATCTGGTTTCCGATGCCGGATATACGGAGGACGATGCCAGGATCTTCCTCAATCCGGACAGTTCGTTTATTCGGGAGATCGTGGAGGAGCAGGAGAAGATCCAGGCGGACGGAGGATATCTGGAGGCGATCCGCCCGGTCATCTATGAGCGCCGCGCCGTTGTGACGGCTTCATCCAATCCGAAAACATCAGCGGATCATGTGGCGGTGCACGGGAACTGCAGGGTAACGGTCACATTCCGGATCCTGGATGAAACTACGCTCCGGGTGGAGGGACTGGATCTGAACCGGAGCGACGTGACGGTCACCATTACGCGCAGGCTGACCGGAAACCGTTCGGAGCCGCAGCAGACGATCACCGTGTCCGCACCGGTGGTATTGGAAGCGATCCTGTTTCCGGACGAACCGTTCAACAAAAACGTATCCTGGCATGAGAGCAGCGGAGGCACGGCCGTACTGATGAGCGCGGGGGGAGAAAATAATTCCCAATGTACGGTGACCGCCCGGTATGACGCGGAGGGAATCGACAATCCCGCATGGATCCAGAATGTGATCAATGAAGATGACCAGAGGAAAAAGGAGGATCCGAATGTACAGCTTTCGGGAAGCGCCGTCCGGACGGAGACCATTACGGCGACAGCGGAAGACCGGACGCACGGAGCGGTTTCCGCAAAATGCCGGGTGACGCTGCAATTCCGGACGCTGGATGAAACCCGTCCGCGCGGTTCTTACTCCGGATCAGGCGGCACGGTGTCCATCGGCGACTCTGCGGTCCCGACCGCGGCAGCGGATACTGTTCTGAATGCGCTTCAGGGGAAATGGGTCTGCGATGCGCAGGGGAGGTGGACATTCTCATCAGAAGGCCGGATTGTCTGCGGAAGCTGGGCGTACATTGTCAATCCGTACGCGGATCCGGAAAAGGGACAGGCATCCGCCGACTGGTTCTATTTTGACGATGACGGGTATATGGCGGTAGGCTGGCGATGGATCAAGGGACAGGACGGCAGGATGAAATGCTATTATTTCAATGAGCATTCGGATGGATGCAAAGGAGCGATGCTCCATGACACTGTGACGCCGGACGGGTATCAGGTGAACGAAAGCGGAGCATGGATCGAAGCCGGAACGGAGCAGACGAGATAGCTTTGGGAAAGGAGAGCATATGAAAACCGGATATGCAGGGAGATTGAGGGAGCGGATATTGTCCGGTCTTATGGCCGCCGTCTGCTTTTTAACGGCACTGCTCGGCACCTTTTCGGCGGGGGAGATCGTGAGCCGCGCGGGCACCTTTTCCGGAAGGAACATTTGGAGCGGCGGTTCGGAGATGCTGTTCGGCAGCCGGAGAAATTATCTCTACCGCTGGACCGACGGAACGCAGATGACATTCTGCATTTCCCCGGGCAAGCATATGGGGACGCTGGTTTCCTCCGGCGCGCTGCTTACCCATATTGACGATGAAGAAATCCCTTATGTGAAAAGCCGCGAGGATTATGAGAAGCTTGCTCAGATCTGCAGCTGGTTTGACCGGAACGGATCCGTATATGCGGACAATGCGACCTACGCCGCGGCGCAGACTGCGGTATGGGCCGTCATGGACGACGGGTGGGAGAGCGCCGACTCTCTTGCACGCATTATAGAAGAACATATCACGGGAACATATGCCAGATGGGAGGAGATCCGTGATTATGTGGAGCGCAGGGACAGCTCCGCCCAGGAGATGCCGTCATGGCTGAAGCCGTCCGCCTCTGAGGCGCGCGGATGCCCGCAGGGTATGGAGCAGGAGGAGGGAAGATGGAGCGCGGAATTCGATATAAAAGATGTGCCGCAGCTTGCCTCCGTAAACTGGAAGTTCGACGGAGATCCGGAAGGTTGGAGCTATCGGGTATCCGACGGCAAGATCGTATTTTCGTATGCCGGCGGGTCCTGCACGGGAAAGCTGGTCAGCGCGGAGCTTCCCTCATCTCTTTCGGCATGGGCACGCAATACGGTTTCGCTGAATTTCTATATTCCTCAGAGTAATGAGGACCGGAATCAGGTCATGATCTGTGCGGGGGCCTATACACCCGGAATATACCTGTATCTTTCGCCGGGCGAGGGCGGAGAGGTACAGGTGAAGATCATGAAGCATCGGGAAACCTTCCGTTCCCATTACCAGATAGAGCTGGAGAAGAACTGCGCGGAGACGGGGCAGCCGCTGGAGGGAGCTGTTTTCAGAGTTCTGGAAGCCGTCTCGGAGGATCCGCCCCGGCAATATGTCCGTGAGGAGAACATGACGCCGAAACCCGCGGTATGGGACGATTTTAGGGTATGTGAAAATGTGGTGTCCGATGAAAACGGGCACGTAATCCACCGGGATGAAAAGAAATATGAGTATGTGCGGACATACTGCTGCGGCCATCCGGAGCCGGAATATTTCATACCGGAGGGATCAGAAGAAGAGGAACTGCCGCAGGAGGAAGAGGAAAGAGAAGCCCTGGAGGAGGCGGACCGGATCCTGAGAAAACAGTGGGAGGAGACGGTGCGGCTCTGCGAGGAGACTACGGATTTTCACAGCGTGGAGGAGGGGGAGGGCCTCCGGATGATGCTTGAGGACCGCAAGAAGACATATGAACAGTTTATCGGGCTCAGGTATGACTATACATTCGAGGAGACGCAGGCCAGATACGGCTATGCGAGGCACGGACAGCACGGAGACGACCTTCCGATCCCGGTTGTAAGAGTATCCTCGTCGGAAGCGGGAGGTCAGAGCGAGATCATTGAGAGACAGGTGGTTGTCCGGGATGAGGGCACGACCGCCGGGGCAGGACGGATCGGTACGGGCGGAGAGGAGGACGGCGCTGTACAGGCCGGGACAGATGCGGACGGATCCGGAATGCCGCCGGCAAAGCCGGAAACGGCCGCGCGGAAAAAAGCTGTCAGAGATCGCCTGGGAGGAATATTGGAGCTGAAGAAAAACGTGCCGGGGAGGAGGCAGAAGGAAAGCACGGCTGCGGACGCGGACCGGTATGATCCGGAGCTTGATCCGGCGTCGACGGCGGATGCGGCGAAGGAAGCCGGAGAGGAAGGGATCCGCTATTTTCTGCAGCGGACTGCGGACGGCCCGACCGATGATGAGGATTCGGTATTTTGCGGCGGCATTTCTCTTCCCGAAGCGGAGGAAGATCACGTTGCCGCGATCACGGCGGCGGGGAGCCCGGACCGGACTTCCTATACGTTTCATGTCAGCGACCATCGGACGGAAGGAGAACTGCATATAAACAAGAGGGATCTGGAACTGACGGCGGCGGATGGGGAAGCGTATGACAGCTATGGAGACACACAGGCGGACGCCACTCTGGAAGGGGCTGTGTACGGGCTGTATGCTGCGGAGGACATCATACATCCGGACGGAAAAACAGGTGTCGTCTACAAGGCGGGGCAGCTGACGGCGATCGCTTCGACAGATAAGTTCGGCGACGCTTCGTTTCTTGCATATACGGAAGAAAACGGAACCGGGCCCGGCTCCGGGAGCTGGGTGGGACGCCCTCTGATCGCGGGAAGATATCAGATCCGCGAGATCGCCCGGTCTGAGGGATATGAAAAGACGGACCCCGGCCGTCAGGAGACGTCGGAGACGGGAGACCGATCCGGAATGATCCGGACGGAGGGGCGCGCGGATGTCACTACCCCGATGAGCCATCCTGTCGATATGCACGATGGATCATGGCTGGAATTTGAAGTAACCGCCAGGGATACCCGCCTGGGCTACGATATTGTTGTCGTAGGCTTCCCTGAGGGAAGCAGATTTTACCGTTCCGGGATCCGGGAAAATTCGGAAAACGGACGGGTGGTTACGGGGGCGGAGCTGGTTCCGACCGGAGAATTCGAGCGTGCCCTGGAGGGCGAATACCGCCTGGACGAGAACGGAAACCATGTGCCGGTAAGGGACGAGGACGGAAATATCGTCTATGATCTCTCCAGCCCGGTGCTCCGAACCTGCCGGATAACATTACGGCCGCCGATCTATCCGCGAAAGGAGGCATCGCCGTCGGTGGATCCGCAGAAGTGGGAAGATACCCGCTCCGCGGATACCGAATATATCCGCGAGGAAGCCAACTCCATGCTTTCCCAGATGGGGTATAACCGGCTGGAGCCGGAATCCGGTTCTCCCTGGAGCATCGTCCGGCTCGACGGGACCGACAACCGACAGATCGTAGAAGAAATCCTGAGATGGTACGCGGAGAATCCGTTCTGGGACAGCGGGACGGTGTGGGAGATACGGGAAGAAGAGGGCTCACGTTTCGCGGTTCTTCTCCATGACTATCTGCGCCTTCCGGGAGATGCCTTTTATGAGTCCCTTACGAATCAGCTCTATATACGGATACCGGTTCGTGTGGAGGGCGGCGGGCAGAGGCATATGTTTATGGCTCTGGACCGGTCGGAGTTTACAGCAGAAGGCGGCTGTGCGACCGTGGGATACTGGCGGCAGGAGAAGGAGATCCCGCTTTTTTCACCGATGGAGGAATATCTTGTTCCTGAATATGAGCCGCTTTATGAAACATACCGCGGGGGAGAGTTCCGCCTGGACGGGGCGGGAAATAAGATCCCCGTTTACAGCTGGAGGTATATATACGGGGAAAAGTCTCAGACGGAAAGCTCGTATGAACTGGAACCGCTTGAAGCGGAGTACGATCCGGCTGGCGGGAGCTATACAATCCATGTCGAAAACCGAACGGACTGGGACGAGACGGACGGCAGCGTGACGGAGACATTCCGTGCCCAGGCGCCCCGGACGGAAGCGGATGTGAACGGAGAACGCATTTTTTACAGCGACTATCTGAGCGATGTGAGCGGGGCAGGCGCCAGCGCCTTCGCGGCCCTGAGCCGTGAGCCCGGAGAAGACATATACATCGCGGATATTACATATCCGGGGCAGACGGCCGTGTACCAGGACGGGGACGCGGTTCCGGGACGGGGAACACGCCTCCGCCCGATTCCGGTGCGTGAAAGGATCATCCGCCAGCCGGTAAAGGTGATCAAGACCGTGGAGGACGACGCGGACGTAAGCGGGTTTCGGTTTAAGGTCTATCTGAAGAGCAATCTCCTCAGACTTTACCGGGACCGGCAGGGCAATGTGGTCTGGATGGACCGGCAGGGGAACGAAACGGATCCCGCTTTTTTCCGGGAGGCATATCCCGGACCGGTTCCGGCCATATTCACGAAGGTCCTGCATAGAACGGATCCCCTGTATCGTCCGTCTTCCGGATCGGTGATTGCCAACGCCCGCCTGTACGAAGAGGGGGCCGGCGACCCGAATCCCGGTTTTACTTCGATCCTGGAGTCGGAGGAGAGCACCGTGCGGGACGAAAACGGCGTTCACACCGTAGAGGAAATCCGCTATGACAAATTTTTCGATGCCATATCTGTGGCAAACCACGATAAATGGGATCTCGGAAAGCCGGAATTTACTTCCTTCCGGCCCCTGGGGAACCGGATCAACCGGAGCCGCGACGCAGAGGAGAACGCCCTGGTTTCCGACAGGGTGCGCCAGTTTGCCATTGACTGGTATCTGGACGGCGAGGCGGCGAGCCCCGCGGCGGGCGAAACGGCTTATGGGGATCAGTTTTATGACGAAGCTCTTCGCCGGGCGATCACAAAGGCGCAGGATTACCTGAAGCCGTTCTTCTCCTATGACCTGGATGAGATATACGCGGTCCTTTGGGACCCGGATCCGGCGGGAGGTGAGGACAAAGACCGGAGCACGCTGGAAGCCCGGGAAGCGGACGGAAAGGCTTTTTGCGGAATTTCCCGGCCGCTTCCTTACGGAGAGTATGTGGTGGCGGAACAGCCGCAAAACGATACGCCGGAGGAATATGAAAGGCGGCGGTACCGGATCGACGAACCGAAGGAAGTGCAGATCCCGTCGGTCTATGAAGATCCGGATACGGATGAGCTGAGCCGCCTGTATATTTACGATGCGGATATGACGGCGGAGGAAATGCAGGACCGCTTCTCGATCCGGTTCTGCGAGGAGTCGGATGTGACGGAGGCCAGGGGAACGGACGGATTTTATGAGCTCTACAAATACGGCCTGGACATTGATATGGTCAGCAACGGAGCGGCAAAGGCGGAGAAGGGGGATTACTTCGCGCTGACGCAGGATGCCCTAAAGCCGTTCCAGAATTATTACAATGACCGGGACAACAGCCGCGACGGGAAGGTCTCCTATTACCTTTCCGAGGGAATGAGCGGAAGAGAGAAGGTGTCGGCGTACTACCGCTACAGCAGCGTGTCGGAGCAGGCGGGGTTCTTACAGGGAACCCGGTCCATGACGGGCGTACTGACGGCTTACGACGGAAAATACAGTTCTGCACTTGTCCCGGGCGTTCCCGAGGATGCGGAAAGCGGGATCCCCTGTGCGCGGGTGCGCTTCCGCAACCGGATCTACAAGGCCCGCCTGCGCATCGAGAAGCTGGATTCCGCAACTCATGAGAATATCCTGCATGACGACGCGGTGTTCCGGATCTACCGGGCGGAATGTGGGAAAAGAGAAGACGGAAGCAAAGGAATCCTTTTCTACGAAAAAGACACTTCCGTCACGGGAAGCCGGCAGTTCCTTGAGAGTATGGGAGCGAAGGAGATCCGCCCCGTGTATCCCTGCAGGGAAAAGGATGTCTGCGCGGGGATCATTCCGCAGGGGACCCCGGTCTGCCTTGAGGAAAATCTGGTCTCCCAGACAGATGAGAGCGGAGTGAGGACCGGAAGGTTCCTGGCATTTACGACCTTGAGCGATCAGGAGATGGAAGATGAGGAGGAAACCCGGATGAAGGCAGGCTTACAGAACACAGGCATCCTTCAGATCCCTCAGCCGCTGGAGGCGGGAGCCTATGTCATCGCGGAGGCAAAGCCTCCGGCGGGGTACGTCAGAAGCGCCCCGACAGCCGTGGAAATATTTGGCGATACGGTTTCCTATGTCCGAAAGGCCGGGGAAGAGAAGACTGCCTCCACGATCTACCGGTATCCGGATGAGGGGACCGGGGATGAGTCCGCATTTGGGGAAACGGCAAGGATTTACGTGGAGGACGCCCCGATCACGCTGACCGTGGAGAAGATAAAGGAGCGGGAGGAAGGCAGGCAGGACAAAGGCAGACTGGACAAAGACGGACAGGAGGATGCAGACAGCACCGAAAGCACCGGGGCTCCCTGCCCGGTCACGTATAAGGTCAGCGGAAGGATCGACGGAACGCTGGCGCAGATCGGAGGCGATCCGAATTATGAATATGCATATGACAACGGCGTGTATCTGGGGTACGCATGGAAAAAAGGAACGCTGGAATATCTGCAGGGGAGAAAAGAGGCCGGAGAGGATGTGACGATTGTCTACAACGGCAGAGTATTTGCCGGGTACGGCTATGTAAGACGGACTCCGGACCTTTCCGACAACGAAAATCCCTATGTTCCCGGGGCGCTCATGACGCTGTATGAGGCGATACAGCTTGTGCCGTCGGGAGACACCCGGGATCTGGCGTTTGACGGGCTTACCGTTCAGAGAAACGGGGCGGGGAGCGTGACACGTATGTATGTCCGGGAAGGATTTGCCGGCGAGAGCACCCGCTTTCAAAAAACGGAAAGCGGAGAGGATACATTTTGGGACGCAGGCACCGTACAGAGGCCGGATACGGATATCCTGTATTACGATCTGGGAAGCCTTGATCTGTTCCGGACGGAGACGGCGGACGGCAGAACGGTTAAATACGGATTTGACCGTGACAACAAAAAGGTGGATATCAATGCGATAGAAGCGGACAAGAAAAGAGTCGAGGTCACGGACGGAGGACATTCCATTTTTGCTTTCCGGGGAGGCATTCCCGTGCTGGAGCTGACGGGAGGCGACTTTACGGCCATATCGTATTCTCCTTCCGACAAGGTGTTTGAAGGGGAGTTTGCAAGACCGGTCCTTCAGCAGGGGAAAACCGTGATGAGCGACGGGGTGACCGTTTATCATCTGGACAAAGACGGCAGCAGAGACAGCCTTGTGGATCCGTATACGGGCATGGCATATGCCATACGGCAGGAACCGGCATCCGGAAACGGAAAAGCGGAAATACAGGTTATGGTCTGGCCGGTCAACATAACGAAGGACGGAAGAGGACGCGTCATCGCCCGCGACAAGATATCAACCTTCCGCGCGGCCGCTTTCGGACAGGAAGACGACGGCATCTACCTTACCGGGAGCTGGAACGCCGGGGACGGGCAGGAAAGCCACCCGCTTTCGACTCTTCGCAAAAATCAGGCGGGACAGAATATGGACGGAGAGACGATCACGACGGAAAACGTGGGACGCTTTGAAAAGAAAATGAATCCCGTATATGATAAGCACGGCCTTGTGACGTACTATAAAAGCAGCGGAAAGCGGTATGAAAAGGAAAGCGCTCTGTATGACAGGAGCGGAAGCCTTGTCCGCGGGAAGGCGTCGGACCTGGCCGAGGGCGAGAACCGGGCATCTTATCGTGTGCAGGATGAGCAGGACACGGATTCCCGCGGGACGCTCCACCGCAGCGGCGAAAGCTATATTCGGGAGAATACGTGGATAAGCGGAGAGGTATCGCCCGACGACCCGTTCTGCGGGGAAATGACAGACGGGCAGGCAGATCTGCTGACGCGCGTTCCTTCCGGGACCTATATCCTGGAGGAGCTTGACGCGCCGGACGGATATGTAAAAGCCGTGCCGCAGGGCGTGATCGTTGAGGAAAAGGCGGAGGCGCAGAATGTGACGGTGACCGATTACAGAACGCGGATCGAGATCGGCAAAGCAGACGGCACCGACAACTATGTATATCCGGTTCTCAATATGCAGGACCATGATGTGTCGGGACGTCCGCTGAAGCTGGGAGCCGCGGTCGAAGGAAAGAGCTCCTACAGCCAGAAGCAGCTGTCTCTCTATGAAGCGGACTGGGAGGAAACAGATGGAACAGGAGGGCCGAGGCTGATCAAAAAATCGGAGACCCCGGCGGCTTCATGGGTCACGACGGACAGGCCGTTTCTCCTTGAAGGGCTTCCCGCGGGGACATATCTGCTGGAGGAAACACAAACCCCGGCAGGCTTTGTGAGCGCCCCGGCACAGGAGATAGAGGTACGCGCGGCGAGACAGGTGCAGAGCCATATGGTATATAATGACCATACAAAGGTTGAGATTGAAAAGTATACCGTGGACGACAGCGGAAAGAACCTGGTAAACGGAGCGGGATTTACGCTTTATGAAGCGCGGACCGACGGGGAGGGCCGCATCCGTTACGATGAAAACGGCATACCCGAATATGACGAAAGCCGGAAGGTCGACTGTTTCGTGACGGATGACGGCAGCAAATATGCCGGATTTACGGAAAGCTTCGCGAAAATGTACGGGCTTTACGGGACGGATCTGCAAACGCTCTCCTGGGAGCATGAAGGCAGAACGTACCGGGCGGACCGTATATCCCATACGCAGATCGACCCGTCGGGAGAAGGAGGGGAGCCGACGGCTTTTCCTCCCTCTGCTCAAATGATGTTCGGCATGGAGGACGGGACGCGGATACAGATAACCGCCTACCAGGAAAACCGGGACCAAACCAGAAGAAACTTCACCTGTGAATACCGGTTCGACTGTCATATGCTGGAGGAGTCGGATGGAAGGGCTGTTTCGTGGCTGACGGAAGAGGGGATCCGCCGGTTCGATTATCTGCCGGTGGGAAAAGCCTATGTTCTGGTGGAAACGGAAGTACCACCGGGACTGGCCCCGTCCCTTCCGGTTCTGATCGTTCCGCAGGATACAGGAGATATCCAGCGTTATCGGGTAATCAATCAGTCCGGTTCTCTTATCATTTCCAAAACGGCAGAGGGCAGCGGGAAGGAGCTGACGGGAGCAAAGCTGGCACTGTATGCTGCCGGAGCAGACGGGGAGCTGATCCGGGATACGCTCCATCTGGCCGCGGTCTGGACTACGGGTGAGGACGGGATTTACACAGAGGAGGATCTGGTCAGGAACCGTATCCCTGAGGGGTATTCCCCGGGAGATTTAAGACCGCATACGCTCACGCGGCTTCCGGAAGGGAGCTACTGGCTCGTGGAGCTGGAGAGCCCCGGTTATTACACGACGTTTCAGCCGGTAAAGCTGGATTACAGGCTGGAAGAAACGGTGAAGATCGTGCGTGTGTCAGATGTCCCCGCAAAGGGTGATCTCAGAGTGACAAAAACGGACGCGGGAGGCAGACCGCTTGCGGGAGCGGTATTCGAGGTGTCCGCATACAGACAGCCGGATTTTTCAGCGCCGGTTTTTGTCAGACAGTTCAGTGGGCTTGGGGCGGACGCCGTTCTGGAAGGACTTCCTGTCGGAGAGGCGGATGAAAACGGAAGGATCATGCCGTACTGCTACCGGCTCCGGGAGATCGTTCCGCCGGAGGGCTTCGCCGCGGATCCCGGAACGTACTCCTTTGAATTTCTGCCGGATCGGGAAGGAATCTCTTATTCCTGGGGAGAAAATGCCGGGGCCGAGCTTACCGTCGTCAATGAAAAGACGCGGATCATCATCAATAAGAAGGAACTTTCTCCGTCCCGAGACGGACACGACGCATTTGTAGAAGGAGCCATTCTTGCTGTTTACCGGCTTGAGGGAACCGGACAGGACGGAAAATATATTTACGAAGAGGAAAAACCGATAGAAACCTGGACGACCTCCGCCGCGGAAGCGGATCATGTGATCGAGGGGCTGACCGCCGGGAGAACGTACATCCTGGCCGAGAAGGAGGCTCCCGAGGGATATGGGATGATGGATCCGATCGCGTTTACCATATCGAAGGACGGAAGGAGGATATCGTCCGTCAGCAGCGGATTGACGGCGATCACGATTCACAGCCCCCGGGCGTTTACGCTCCGCGGAAGATATCCGGTCCGGACGGAGATGACGCTGGAAGACGCGGAGGGAGATCCGGCCGCGGAGTGGACGGCGTCCGGAAACGGGCAGCTGCTGATCTGCGGAAAGCATATACGGGAGGGAGAGGTATACTCCCTGACCGAGAGGACGGTATACAGCGACGGTTCACGGGAGACGACCGGGCGGACCACAAGGCGGGCCGGATCAGAAGACCTGCTCCTGGAGGACAGAAGGCCGACGGGCGTCCGGCTTACGCTTCGGGAAGCGTCCGGAGAAGAAATCGTTTCTTATGAGCCCGACGAAAACGCCCCGGAGCTGACCGTGAGGGAAGATGAGTCCGAAGGGGAATTATTTCGGAGCGAAGGGACATACATTTTAGAGGAGACTACGTTTTACAGTGACGGCAGCGCCCGCGTGAGCAGCCGCCTGGCCTTCCGGATCGGAGGAAACGGCTCCGTTCAGGCTGTTGCCGGCTATGACCGGCCCGGCCGGGTCCGGATCAGCAAGACGGATATCACCGGACAGGAAGAGCTCTGCGGCGCAACTCTGCAGATCTTGGATGAAGACGGCGCAGTGATCGAGGAATGGATCTCCGACGGGGACGCCCATACGGTGGAGGCCGATCTGAAGCCGGGAGAAGAATATTATCTGAAGGAGATACTGCCGCCGGACGGGTATGCTTTTGCCGAGACCGTACCGTTTCGCATCTCCGGAGAAGGAGTTGAGGAAAAGGTCCTTATGGAGGACCGCAGGACACGCGTCCTGATAAGCAAGAAGGAGATCACGGGAGAGGACGAGCTCGAGGGAGCGTATCTGCAGATCCTGGATCAGGATATGCGGATAGTGGAGGAATGGATTTCCGGAAAAACGCCGCATGAGATAACCGGAAAGCTGATTGCGGGCAAACGCTACATTCTTCGGGAAAGCCTTTCCCCGCCCGGCTACTCGCTTGCGGAGGACGTGGAATTTACGGTATCCGAAGACGGGAGCGCGGACAGGGTCATAATGCGGGACGCCCGGATCCCTTCGGATGTTCCCGGGCCGCGGGAGCCGGAAAAACCGAAAAAATACGGCACCGTACTGGCGGAATATTCCCCTGTGATGATCGTGGATGAAGCGGTTCCCCTCGCGGCGCGGCCCGGATACTTTTCACCGTACACCCATGACGGACAGGCCAGAAAGGTGGCCGCGGCGCTCGTTCTTGCGCTCGTTTCCCTGCTTTCCGCAGTCTTTTGGAAAAAGCGGAGAACAGGAAAGAAAAAAGCGGCGCTGCTTGTTCTGTTTGTTCTTTTCGCGGCGTCTGTCCCTGCGGCGGGAGAAAAAGCATATGCGCAGGAGGGCCCCGGAGCCGCTGCGGAATCTGTGGGGCCGGAATATTTGCCGGAGGAGGCAGAGGTCATCCGCCGGGACGGCAAAACGCTCCGTGTCGTGCCCGGGATGCAGGAAAATCCTGCGGAAGAAGACCGGGTCTTTCCCCAGGAGTGTCTGTGGGAGGGAGAACGCTGCCGCCTGATCTCCTGGCAGCGGATCGCGGTCCCGGTTCCGGAGAAGGAGATACCCGTGCACGGGTCTGTCCGGTACACGGGAGTGGAACGGGCGGCGGACGTTCCCGGAACGGCACAGTTAAAAGCCGCTGATGAGGAGAGCGGCAGGAGCGTGCTGTGCACACTTCCCGTTGTGGATATCCGGGAATCAAACGGAAGATGGGAGGACGGATTTGCTCTTCCGGTGACGGTCGCCGGCTATGATCTTGGCAGCTTTCTCCTCGGAGAAAATGTGATTCCCGTGAAGGAAAATGATCCGTTTGCAGGATATTATCCGGAGCTTCTGGCTCTGGCCGGCCTGGATCCGGACGGCTACAGGATCGAAGACACCTGCTGGGCATCTCCTCCCGAAGAAGGCGAAGACGGCGTGATCTTCAGAAAGGCCCTGGCATCCGGAAAGAAATATGTGACGGATGTGGAGCTGTTCTGCGAGGGGACGGCGGTCTTTCCGGCGGGGACCAAAATCGCCCTCGAGGCGGTGTATGCCGTTCAGGATGAGGAACCGCCTGCTCCCGCTGCGCCGCGGCAGACGGAAGAGGAAGATCCTTCCGATGCGGCCACGCCCCAGGACGCCGACAGGGGGACCGGGGTGCCGGCAGAAGCAGAGGATCCGGCCGGGTGGATCCGCATTCTGAGGAGCGGAACCGGAATCGTGATCGGCCTTGGAATTTTCATCTTTCCTCTTGCTGCAATTTGCAGAAAGAAGAGAAAGAATCATTGCATAAACTGACATTTTCTGATATGATGTTACAAGAATCGATGATCCGGTTTTGCCCCAAAATAACAGAAAAATGTCAGTACAGAATAAGGAGGAGCTTGGTATGAGAGAGTGCGGGGTGCTGCTGCCCATTTCCAGCCTGCCGTCGCCGTACGGTATCGGCGCATTTTCAAAAGAAGCATACGAATTTATCGATAATTTAAAGGATGCGGGACAGAATTACTGGCAGATACTGCCGCTGGCGCCTACGGGCTTCGGAGATTCTCCATATCAGGCTTTTTCCGCTTTTGCAGGGAATCCGTACTTTATTGATCTGGTGCAGCTGATCGACGACGGGCTTTTGACCAGGCAGGAATGCGATGAGATGTATTTCGGAAATGACGCGCGCTATGTAGATTACGCGGCCATTTATTACAGCCGTTTCCCGATCCTTAAAAAGGCATATCTGCGCTGGAAGGAAAGGACGGAGATTCACGGGCAGGATGTGGATCAGAAACTTACGGAGGGACTTTATGAGGAGACGCTGGATTACTGCTTCTACGCCGCCCTGAAGAAATCCTTCGGAGAGAAAAGCTGGAGCGAATGGGATGAGGATATCAAGCTGCGCAGGCCGGAGGCTCTGGCGCGCTATAAGGAGGAGCTTAAAGAGGAGATCCGCTTTTATGAGTTCCAGCAGATGATGTTTACCCGTCAGTGGAGCGCTCTGAAGGAGTATGCCCACAGCAGGGGGATCCGCATCATCGGCGATATTCCGATCTATGTGGCGTTTGACAGCGCGGACAGCTGGAGCCATCCCGAGCTGTTCCAGTTTGACGAGCGGTGCCGCCCGACCGGGGTGGCGGGGGTGCCGCCGGATGCTTTTTCGGCGACCGGACAGCTGTGGGGAAATCCGCTGTACCGCTGGGATTACCATAAAGAAACAGACTTTGCCTGGTGGCTCCGCAGGATCCAGTACTGCTTTGATATGTATGATGTTGTGCGTGTGGATCATTTCCGGGGATTTGAGCAGTATTATGCGATCCCCGCAGACGAGACGACGGCTATGAACGGAGTCTGGGAGGACGGCCCGGGATATGCGCTGTTCGACGCGATCCGGAAGAAATTCGGCAAACTTGATATCATTGCCGAGGATCTGGGGCTTTTGACGCCCGGTGTGATCGAGCTGCTTGAGAAGACGGGATTCCCGGGAATGAAGGTTCTCCAGTTTGCTTTCGACGGGAACCCGAAGAACGAATATTTGCCGTTGGGCTATAAAAAGAACTGCGTAGTCTATACGGGAACCCACGACAACGATACGCTGCGCGGCTGGTATGAGACGATGCCGCAGTATGCGAGAGAATTCGCGGCCCGTTATATGAACTCTTCCACGCCGTGGGAGGAGGCCCACTGGGATTTCATAAAGCTGGCGCTCTCAAGCGTGGCCAATCTGGCGGTGATCCCGCTCCAGGATTATCTGGGACTGGGCTGGGAGGCCCGGATCAATACCCCGTCCACCCTCGGCGGAAACTGGGAGTGGCGGATGCTGAAAGGAGAATTTACTCCGCAGATCATAGCCAGGTGCCGGGAGCTGAACGGGCTGTACGCCAGAGGATATTGACCGGAGCAAAACGGTACTGACCGCAGACGGGAGGAAGCGCAGCCTTCGGGGAAGGAAACCGGAACGATTTCCCGCCGCCGAGAGGCGCTTCCTCCCGTTTTATTCTACGGTAGGCTCCTGAGAATCCGATAAGGCGCCCTCTTCGATCTGAGTCAGGGAGAAGGAGGGGCGGTATTCATTGCCGGACATATCCTTTACGATGACGGTAAGACCGCTTTCGTCGATCCCGAAAACGGCGGTTACATCGGTCCCGTCGATCCCGGAGCCCTTATCGACCGACAGGGGAGGAACCCGGTTCCCGTTCCCGTCGATGGCCATAAGACCATCGCAGTCGATGCCGGACTGGGTATCGCTGAGGGTCAGAGTGAGGCGCCCCTCGTCCAGAGAGTAATTTACCACATCGGGAAGTTCATTATCCAGGATATCGATCACTTCATATCCGGTAATGGAGACTCCGTTGAAATTCTCCATATGGACCTCGAGAACGCCGTTATGCGTCACGGTGGAGCGGTAGCTCCGCCGGCCTGTCTGAACCATGACGAGCGGCTCGTTGTCCAGCGTGACGGTCACATTTTTGAGGGGCATGAACGATGTGATGGTGAAGGTCACATCGGCGGTCCGGTAATCGTCCGTGTCTCCTACCGTCAGATCGTAGGACGGCCTGGTGGTGACCAGGAAAAAGATCAGGAGATTGATAACGACAAAAGGCAATATATAAAATAATAAGATTCTGACCCATTCATAGCTCAGGATACTTCTCCGGCGCATGGTGACGGGGCGGCGGTAGCGCTTCTGTTCCATGATATTCCTCCTCTGCTGCTTGATACTTTCATAGCATACCAGAAAATGATCTTTCTTACAAGTTTATCTTCTAAATTGTAAGGAGTTGTGTTATGATAAATGGACAAGGTCCTTACACACATCTCCGATGAAAGCGAGGCCACGATATGATCCGAAAAGCAGCGGAATTCGCCGCTAAGACTCATGAGAATGCAACCCGAAAAGGAAGTAATGTACCGTATATCGTTCATCCCAGGGAGGTAGCCGCCATCACGGCGGCGATCACAGGGGATCCGGAGATCATCGCCGCCGCTTATCTTCATGATGTGATCGAGGACGCAGGCGTCGGATATGAGGAGCTGTGCGGCGAATTCGGAAAGAGAGTAGCCGACATGGTCCTGGAGGAGAGCGAGGACAAGACCAGGACGTGGATCCAGCGCAAGCAGGACACCATAGACCGGATGAAGACGGCGCCGGCGGAATCCCTTATTCTGGCTTTCAGCGATAAGCTGAGCAATCTCAGGAGTACCGCCTCCGATTATCTGATCTACGGTGATGAGATCTGGCAGAAGTTCAACCAGAAGGACAAGAAGATGCATGAGTGGTACTATCGGGAAATATTCAAATATTTCGACCGTTTTTCGGAATACCCGTTCTACAGGGAATATGAGATGCTTCTGGAGATGGTGTTCGGGCATGAGCCGGATCGGGACAGGCGGACGGATACGCGAGGTGATGGGATATGAGATTCGTATACGGGAAACAGGACTGGAGCAGCAGGGACCGGGGACAGGAGAACTGTTATCTTCTGACCAATGGGCTGGGAGGATTTTCCGCCGCCACGGTTCTCGGATCCAATACACGCAATGACCATGCCGTTCTTATGGCCTGCCTCCGTGCGCCCAATCTGCGCTTCAATATGGTGAACCGCCTGGATGAAGTGCTGTGCGCGGACGGAAAAGAGGTATGCCTGTCCACACAGGACCGGACGGAAGAAAGCCTCGGACAGAGCGGATATGTCTATCTGGATCAGTTCGTGATGGAGGATTATCCGGAATGGACGTTTCAGTTCGGAGGCATAGAGGTTGTAAAGAGAATGGAGATGGGACGGGGAGAGAATCTGATCGCCGTTTCGTATACGGTGGATAACCGGTCATCCCGGGACGCTGTCCTGTGGGTCACGCCGCATTATCAGTTTGTACCGAAGGGGGAGAACCTGACGGGAGATGCCGGTTTTTCGGCGGAATGGAGCGCGGAAAACGGGAAAAGCGGCGGATCCGGCAGTATCCGGCGGGGAGAGCTGAAGCTGTTTTTCCGGACGGACGGAGAGATCGAAGAGCTTCCCCGGACGCTCGCGGAGGGTGATTTTTATGCCTATGATGCCCGTGACGGAAGACCATCTGTCGGACGGACGTGCATCCTCCACCGCTTCGGAAAGAAAATCCCGGCGCATGAAAGCGCGGGCCTGGAGATCCTTTACAATACCTCCGAGTGTTCGGATGTGACGGCGGAGCAGGTTTTCGGGCAGGCGGCTTCGTACCGGGCGCAGCTGAGAAAGGCCGCGGGGTTTTGCAGCGAAACGGCATCCCGGCTTGTGATAAGCGCGGATCAGTTTGTCTCGGAAAGGGAATCCACCTCGGGGAAGACGATCCTCGCGGGATATCCTTTTTTTGAGGACTGGGGACGGGACACCATGATCGCGCTGGAGGGCTGCTGTATGGCGACGGGGCAGATGGAGACGACGCGGCAGATCCTCAGGACATTTGCCGCGTATTGCCGCGACGGCCTGATGCCCAATCTGTTTCCCGAGGGCGGAAATGCTCCGCGCTACAATACGGCGGATGCCGCGCTGCTTTTTATTAACAGTCTGTATACGTATTACAGGCGGACGGAGGACGCCCGTTTCGCGGACGAGATGTGGCCCGTCGCCAGGGATATTATTGAAGGCTACCGGAGAGGAACGAAGTTTGGGATCCATATGGAGCCGGACGGACTGATCGCCGCCGGGGAAGAGTTTGATCAGGTAACGTGGATGGATGTGCGGATCGGGGACATTCTCCCCACGCCCAGGCACGGCAAACCGGTGGAGATCAACGCGTTCTGGTACAATGCGCTCTGTGCCATGGAGTATATGGGGGAGAGGCTGGAGCGGACGGAGGCGTCTTCGGGAGTGCCGGAAGCGGCGGGACAAAGCGGCGGAACAGGCGCCTGGGATCCCGACGCCGGCCCCTTCCTTTATGGGATCCAGTGTGCCGGGCTTGCCCGGAAGGCCCGCACGAGCTTTCGCGAAAAGTTCTGGAGAAAGGAAGAAGGATGCCTTTACGATGTGATCTCCGGGACAAAAGCGGACAGCCAGTTCCGGTGCAATCAGATCTGGGCGGTTTCTCTGCCGTTCACCATGCTGGATGAGGATCAGGAGAGGCAGATCGTGGACGCGGTGTACGAAAAGCTATACACTCCGCTGGGGCTTCGCACGCTGGAACCCGGCGACCCGGAGTTCCACGGGACCTACGGAGGCCCGGTCACGGACCGGGATATGGCCTATCATCAGGGGACGGTATGGGTGTTCCCGCTCGGAGCGTATTATCTCGCCTATCTGAAGACGAGGGGGTATTCCCGGGAGGCGAGGAGGACGGTAGAACGTCAGCTGAAGGCTGTCGAGAGCGCCATGAGAGAGGGCTGCATCGGCCAGCTCCCGGAGATCTATGACGGCGGATCCCCTGCTTTCTCCAGAGGGTGTTATGCCCAGGCATGGAGCGTAGGAGAAATTCTGAAGGTATACGAGGCGCTGGAAGCATATGAAGAATAAAGAATTGAAAACGGCTTATAAAAATTATGTGTTTGACCTGTACGGCACGCTGATCGATATCCGGACAGATGAAAACGATCCGGAGCTGTGGTTTAAAACGGCGATCTTTATGGGAGAGAACGGCGCGCCCTACCGGCCGGAGGAGCTGAAAACGGAGTATGAGGCCGCAGTGCGGGAGGAGCTGGGACAGCCGTCGGAGGATCCGGCGGTCTGCTCCGTTGAGATCAGCGTGGAGAGGATCTTCGCAAAGCTGTACCGCCTGAAGGGGATCGAGGCCGATCCGGAACGGGTCCGGCAGACCTGCATATTCTTTCGGATCAGCAGCATGAAGAGATTCCGGCTCTTTCCCGGTGTAAAGGAACAGCTGAAGGAGCTTCGTGAGAAGGGGGCCGGGCTGTACCTTCTGACCAATGCGCAGCGTGTGTTTACGGAGAAGGAGATCGGGATCCTGGGCCTGGAACCGTATTTTGACGGGATCCTCATGTCGTCGGATCACGGTTTTCGTAAACCTGACCAGCGGTTTTACCGGCTGCTCTTTGATACGTTTGGCATTGATCCCTCCGAGAGCGTGATGATTGGTGACGACAGGACCAGCGACATATATGGAGGGCAGTGCGCGGGAATGGCGGTTTTCCATGTGGTCCATGATAAAATACAGGAAGCAGGGGAGGCGGACGGCGTCCGCGATCACGGCAGACCTGTCTATAAATGGCAGTAGGAGGCGTTGTATGATACAGAAATATGTATTTGGGGATCCGATCCGCACAGAGGCGGTAGTATCCCGGATCGGGGAGGGAGACTCTCTCAGGTATTTTGCCGTGGAGGAAACGGAGGACGGCAGACTGATATTTTCCCGCGCTTTGTCGGATCATGATGTGCTCTACGGTCTTGGAGAAACCGTGAGAGGGATCAACAAACGCGGATGGATCTATGTATCCGACTGTACGGATGAAACCAGCCATACGGAGGAGAAGCGCTCCCTTTACGGAGCCCACAATTTCCTGATCGTTGACGGTGCGGACAGATTCGGCGTATTTGTGGACGCGGCCCAGAAGGTGACCTTTGACTGCGGCTATACAGACCCCGGACGGCTGACGGTCACGGTGGAGGAGGGCGGATGCGTCCTGTACCTGATCGAGAATTCCGGACTCCGGGAGATCGTCCGGGAGTTCCGCGCGGCTATCGGGCGCAGCTATATCCCGCCGAAATGGGGGTTCGGCTACGGGCAGAGCCGGTGGGGCTATGTAAAAGAAGAGGATATACGTGAGGTGGTCCGCCGGCACCGGGACCGGGGAGTCGGGCTGGACAGCGTTTATCTGGATATCGATTATATGGAGCGCTTCAAGGATTTTACCGTGGACGGGGACCGCTTTCCGGATTTTGCCGATTTTGTCCGGGAGATGAAGGAGGAGCATATTCATCTGGTTCCTATCATTGACGCCGGAGTGAAGATCGAGAAAGGCTATCCGGTCTACGAGGAGGGCGTGGAAAACGGTTATTTCTGCAAAAATGAGGACGGCACGGATTATGTGGCCGGAGTCTGGCCGGGCCGCGTGCATTTCCCCGACGTGCTCAATCCCCCCGCGCGGAAATGGTTCGGGCGGTGGTACCGGGTCCTTCTGGAGCAGGGCATCGAAGGCTTTTGGAATGATATGAACGAGCCGGCTATGTTTTACAGCGGGAAACATCTCAGGGAAGCAGAGGAAGAGCTGCGGGGGCTGAACCTGGATGATATGGATGTGTGGGGCTTCTTCCACCTGAAGGACATCGTTATGGGGATCGCCAACCGGCCGGAGGATTACGCGTCGTTTTACCACAGAATAGACGGGCGCATGGTCAGGCATGACCGGGTACATAACATATACGGGACGGGCATGACCCGGGCCGCCGCGGAAGCTTTTGAAGAGTTGTCCCCTGACAGGAGGATCCTTCTGTTTTCCAGAGCCTCGTCCGTGGGGATGCACCGTTACGGGGGAGTCTGGATGGGCGACAATCAGTCCTGGTGGTCGCATATCCTTCTGAACCTTCAGATGCTTCCCGCCCTGAATATGTGCGGGTTCCTGTATACGGGAGCCGATCTGGGCGGCTTCGGATCCAACGCGACGGAGGATCTGCTCCTGCGCTGGCTGGAGCTGGGGATCTTCACGCCGCTGATGCGCAACCATGCGGCGCTGGGAACCAGGAGGCAGGAATTCTTCCAGTTCGGAAGGGAGGAGGATTTCCGCAGCATGATCGGCCTGCGGTACGCTCTCCTGCCGTATTTGTACAGCGAATTTATGAAGGCCGCGCTGACAAACGACATGATGTTCCTGCCGCTGTCCTTCGTATATCCGGAGGATCCCTTCGCGCCGAAGGTGGAGGATCAGCTCATGGTAGGCGAGAGTATGATGATCGCGCCGATTTACCGGCAGAACGCCTCCGGACGGTATGTATATCTTCCGGAGAGAATGAAGATGTACCGCCTGCGCAGCCGGGATTCCATGGATGAGGAGGTGCTCGAGGCGGGGCACCATTATGTCGATGCGGCGCTGAATGAGGTGCTGATATTTATCCGCCCCGATCACATTGTCCCGATGGCGGCGGAGGGAGGCGTTTTTGCGGAGCAGGTGGATTCCGAAAACCTCAGGCTCCTGCACTTTGCGGAAAAGCGGGCGGTTTACGATCTGTATGACGACGACGGCGTGAGCCGGGATGTGACGCTGGAAGGGCATCTGCGCAGGATCGTCGTGGAAAGGTGACGGGGCCTCCGGAAACGGCGGCTTTGGCATAGAGTATCATTATTAAATTTATGAAGGAGGAAGATATCATGTCCAAGTATGCGGGAACCAAAACGGAAAAAAATCTGAGGGAGGCGTTTGCCGGTGAGTCGCAGGCCAGAAACAAATATACATATTTTGCCTCTGTAGCCAAAAAAGCCGGATATGAGCAGATCGCCGAGCTTTTCTTAAAGACGGCTGACAACGAGAAGGAGCACGCTAAACTGTGGTTTAAGGAGCTGGGCGAGCTGGGGGATACCCCGACCAATCTGCTCCATGCTGCCGAGGGCGAGAACGCGGAGTGGACGGATATGTATGCCCGTATGGCCGATGAGGCGGAAGAAGAGGGCTTTCAGGAGCTGGCGATCAAGTTCCGCGCCGTGGCGGCCATCGAGAAGTCGCACGAGGAGCGCTATCGTGCCCTGCTCCATAATGTGGAGACGCAGCAGGTGTTTGCCAAGAGCGGCGTGCAGGTCTGGGAATGCCGCAACTGCGGTCATATCGTAGTGGGTGTCCAGGCTCCCGAGGTCTGCCCGGTCTGCGCACATCCGCAGAGCTATTTTGAAGTCCGCAAGGAAAATTATTGATCGGAAAGGAATCGGATCCGCGGAGGAAAGACCGGAAGAGAGAGGCAGTGCCCGCCCCTCTTCCGGCTCATGTGTCTGCGTGCTGTGCGGGGATGCGGAAAACATCAAAAAACAAGATGTAATATGTAAAGGGTGGTTTCTGCCACCTAATACATATGGCTGCGGCTCATTTGTGGTGAATTGAAAAGCAGTTGTAGGAAAGGAGAAGAAAAAATCTTATAACCGCTGAAATTCAACACAGAAAGGAGCTGCTGCCTTATGAAATCCCTGTTTGAACAGATGGGCGGCACGTACCGCTGGGAAGGCGATTACCTCATCCCAAACCTTGTACTGCCGGATGCCGGCGACTATCAGATTGGCAAATATGGGCGTATGCGCCGTGATTATCTGAAAGAACACCGAAGAATCCTTTATACCAATTATGTGCTGGATGGAACGCTGTGGGAGCACTTATCCGAAATTGACCAGGCCTGCAATGAACGCATGAAAATCATCGTATCTGCCATGTCGGAGCAAGAAGGCGTGACCGAGGCACTCAAAGCGGCTGATCAGATGGAGTGGGTGCGCCGTAAAAACAACATCCACAACCGTGCAGAGGAAATCGTGCTGACCGAACTTGTATATGCTTAATAGGATGCCCGTTATTGGCTGTATGCCTGATAACGGGCATTTTCCTTACTCCTTGGGCATTGCAAACTTGTATTTTCCTTTGCCTTGACCAACGACAGGCTCAATAAGTCCAGCACTTTTGAGTTTATTTATCAATGCGCCTGCCGGAGAAGAAGTCACGCCTATGATCTTTATAATATCAGCTCTGGCGAAAGGTGTATCAAAACCAAACTGACGGTAGAGTTTTATCATTGATTCTTTGGTATTGGTTTTGGCCTTCAAACCTAATAATAGTGTTTCAAACAACTGGTTTTCAGCAGAAACAACTGCTTTCTGTTCATCAAACAACTGGTTTTCAACCGAAACAGCTGCTTTTTCCGTTGTTTGTCCATAATTCAAATTATACAGCGTAACCTGG
>CANRGP010000025.1 GCA_947630085.1 uncultured Lachnospiraceae bacterium | reverse complement strand
GCTGGGGAGCCCCGTTCTCTGCGCTTCTCGGCGCCTATGACGCGCAGCTGGGCTTCGGCCTGGCATCCGTCGGGGGAAAGGACAGTATGTCCGGAACCTTTAATGACGAACAGCACGGGGAGATCAATGTTCCCCCCACCCTTGTTTCGTTTGCCGTAGACGTGACCCGCAGCGGGAATATCATTTCTCCGGAGCTGAAAAAGGCGGGGAACCGGATCGTTTTGTTCCGGATCGAGAGAGACGAGTATGACCTTCCGGTCTACGGGAGCATGACCGACGGCTATCGGAAGCTGCACGCGGATATAGAGAAGGGAAATATCATTTCCGCCTATGCCGTGGAGAGACACGGGATCGCGGAGGCGGTCAGCAAGATGGCTTTCGGGAACCGTCTGGGCGTGAAGATCGAGCATAATCTGGATCCGAGAGAATTTTTTGCTCCCGGGTGGGGCAGCATTGTCTGTGAAGTGCCGGACGGAAAGGTCGGGGAGCTTTCCATCCCCTATACCCTGATCGGTGAGGTCACCGACAGCGGGAAGCTTTCGTATGGCGCGGCGTCGCTGACTCTGGACGAGGCCCTGAATGCCTGGACCGGTACGCTTGAGAGCGTGTTCCCGACGGTATCGGGCGTAGAGCAGACAAAGGTGGCGGACGGCGTATATCGGGCGAAGGAGATCCGCGTCTGCAGGAACAAAGTAGCGAAGCCCCATGTGTTTATCCCGGTATTTCCGGGAACGAACTGTGAGTACGACAGTGCCAGAGCGTTCGAGCGGGCGGGAGCCACGGTATCGACCCGTGTGTTCCGCAACCTGTGCGCGTCGGATATCCGGGAATCGGTTGAGGAATTCTGCAGGGAGATATCGAAAGCGCAGATCATAATGTTCCCCGGAGGGTTTTCCGCGGGAGACGAGCCGGACGGATCCGCGAAATTCTTTGCCACCGTGTTCCGCAATGCGGCGATCAAAGAGGAGATCGGGAAGCTGTTAAATGAGAGGGACGGCCTGATGCTGGGGATCTGCAACGGATTCCAGGCGCTGATCAAGCTGGGACTTGTGCCGGAAGGAAAGATCGTGGAGCAGAGACCGGATTCTCCCACGCTTACGATGAATACCATAGGAAGGCACGTATCCCGGATGGTGTATACCAAGGTCGTGACCAATAAATCCCCGTGGCTGGCTCTTGCCGAGCCGGGCGGCGTTTACTGCAACCCCGCCTCCCACGGAGAGGGCCGGTTTGTGGCAAGCGGAGAATGGCTGGAGCGCCTTTTTGCAAACGGACAGGTAGCGACCCAGTATGTGAACGACCGGGGGATTCCCACCATGGATGAAGCGTGGAACCCCAACGGCTCCTATATGGCGATCGAGGGAATCGTAAGTCCTGACGGACGGATCCTGGGCAAAATGGCACATTCTGAGCGGCGGGGCGAGTCGGTGGCCGTGAACATCTGCGGTGAGCAGGATATGAAGATTTTTGAGGCCGGCGTAAAATATTTTGTATAATCTTTTTCTGTAACGGACATGATAATCCTGCAGAAACGGCAGTCGGATCGGGAGAATCCGACGAAATACCCAATATGCAGGAGGAAATGATCATGACCAGATTGGACTGTACCGTAACGACCTGCCTTCACAATTCCGACGAACGCTGCTGCAAGCAGGCGATCATTGTGGACGGGAGCGATGCCAAAGACACGTATGAGACTTGCTGCGGGAGCTTTGACGAGAATCGGGAGGGCGCGTTTAAGAACGTTTTCCGGACGCCGGAGAACCGCCTGGAGATTGACTGCGAGGCTGTGAACTGTGTCTACAACCGTGACCGCCACTGCGAGGCGGAGCGGATCGGGATCATCGGGGACGGAGCCTCCGAGGCCGGCCATACGGAATGCGCTACATTTCTGATGCGATAGAAATGACAAGGGAGCCCTGCTTTCCCGAAAGGGACGGGGCTCCTTTGACTTGCTCCGGCGCGTTTGCATCGTCAGGAGCGCGGAGGCTTTGTGTTGTCAGGACCGCAGCGGGAAGGACATCGTCCCGTGACAAATATTTCCGAAAAAACAGTTGACATTTCCCAACAGACATAGTATAGTAACAAAGGTTATGAAAATAACCGCACAGGAAAGCAGGTATCCGCCTCACCTCGGCACGAATAAGTGACCCTGGTTCATAGTTAAGACGCACGGGATCGGTTCCGTGTTCGGGCTTGTATGGCGGGTAGCGTGTGCTATCTGCTTTTTGTTTTGCAAAATGCGTTTCCGAACAACACTTATGGAGGTGAATAACAATTAGCGAGTTAATGATTAACGAACAGATCAGAGATAAAGAGATTCGTCTGATCGGTGAGAATGGGGAGCAGCTCGGGATCATGTCGCCCAGAGAAGCGCTGCAGCTTGCTCACGAGGCCGAATTGGATCTGGTGAAGATCGCCCCCGGCGCGAAGCCGCCTGTCTGCAAGATTATCGATTACGGAAAGTACCGGTACGAGCAGGCAAGAAAAGAAAAGGAAGCGAAGAAAAAGCAGAAGACCATTGAAGTGAAGGAGGTCAGGCTGTCGCCGAACATTGACACCAACGATCTGAATACGAAGGTGGGAGCCGCCAGGAAATTCCTGGAAAAAGGTGACAAGGTGAAGGTGACGCTGCGTTTCCGCGGCCGCGAGATCGCCCATATGGCACAGTCCAAGCATATCCTGGATGATTTTGCCCAGGTGCTGTCAGATATTGCGATCATTGACAAGCCATCCAAAGTGGAAGGAAGAAGCATGGTGATGTTTTTAACTGCAAAACGTTAAAATAGACAATACAAGGAGGAATCAGTTATGCCTAAAATGAAGACCAGCAGAGCTGCTGCGAAGCGTTTCAAAAAGACCGGTACCGGTAAAATGATCAGGAACAAGGCCTACAAGTCCCATATCCTGACTAAGAAATCCACCAAGAGGAAGAGAAATCTTAGAAAAGATATCGTGATGGATCCGACGAACGCGAAAGTAATGAAGAAGATTTTACCGTATTTATAAGATTTCTTGAATAGGAGGGAATTGTTATGGCAAGAGTAAAAGGCGGATTGAACGCCAAGAAGAGACATAATAAAGTATTAAAGCTGGCAAAGGGTTACAGGGGCGCACGTTCCAAGCAGTACCGCGTGGCAAAGCAGTCCGTGATGCGCGCGCTTGCCGCGTCTTATAAGGGCCGCAAGCAGAGAAAGAGGGATTTCAGAAGCCTGTGGATCGCCAGGATCAACGCCGCCGCCCGCTTAAACGGACTTTCTTACAGCAAGTTTGTTTACGGCCTCAAGAAGGCCGGAGTCGAGATGAACCGCAAGGTGCTCGCCGATATGGCGGTTTCCGATGCGGAGGGCTTCGCCAAGCTCGCAGAACTGGCAAAGAAGAACGCCGCGTGATCCGGACCGCGTCAGCGGGATGCGGTTTCGGACAAAACTATTTCAATACAGAAGTTCACGGTCGTTTCAGGAGCCGGAAGCACGGAAAAGCTTTCGGCTCCTGTTTTGTTGTCTGCGTCTAAAGAAGTGGCCGTTGACAGGAAACGGCAAGTGTGGTAGTATTTGTATAAATCGTTAACTTAAACGATTAAGCTGGCAAATTTAAGGAGGCGCAGACAATGAGGAGGAACAGGAAAAGAACGGGAGCGGCCGTGTGTGCGGCGGCACTTGCGGCGGCGCTGCTTGCCGGAGGATGCGGGGGCAATGCTCCTCAGACAACGACGGAAGCACAGACGGAGCAGCAGACGGAATCATCGGGAGAGACGCCTGAAGCGCCGGAAACGGCCGCGGATGAAGAAACAGCGGGCGCGGTCCAGGAGACCGGCGGCGAAGAAGAGGAGAAAGCGCCGGATGAGTGGGCGCGCAATGCCGTGTTTTATCAGATTTTTGTCCGGAGCTTTTATGACGGAAACGGCGACGGAATGGGAGACTTCCAGGGGATTACGGAGAAGATCCCCTACCTGAAGGAGCTCGGCGTAGACGCCGTCTGGCTGATGCCGATGATGGAATCGTCTACTTATCACGGCTATGACGTATGTGATTATTACAGCGTAGAGCAGGATTACGGTACCATGGAGGATTTCGAGGAGCTTGTAAATGCCTGCCATGAAAACGGACTTAAGATCATTATCGATTTTGTCGTAAACCATTCGTCTTCCTATAATGAATGGTTCCGGGATGCGCTTGATAATCCGGACAGCGAATATCGGGACTATTATCTCATCCGGGAGACCGCTCCGGAGGATGCGTCGATGTGGTGGCAGGATGAAGCGACAGGGCTGTATTATTACGGACATTATGATTCCATTATGCCGGATTTTAATTACGGCAGCGAAAAGGTGCATGAGGCGATAAAGGATGTCGCGGGCTTCTGGCTGGATAAGGGAATAGACGGGTTCCGTCTGGACGGATCCAACAACATTGATGAGGAGGACGAAAGCGTCACCCATGAATGGTGGCAGGAGTTTACCGCTTACGTCAAGGAGAAGAACCCGAATGCGTTTATTGTGGGAGAGAACTGGTTCAGCAATACGCAGTCGATCGCTCCTTACTACGGCGATATCTATTCTTCCTTTGATTTCCCGCTGTGCAACAAGATTGCGGACATGACCGGAGGCAGCCAGACGGATGTCGTATCCATTCAAAAGGAGGTATATGACAGCTATGCGTCGGCAGCGAAAGGATCCGACGGGCTGGTCAGCTATTTTGCGGATTCGACCATGATCGGGAATCACGATATGGATCGGATCGCAACCAGGACGGGAAGCCAGGAAAATGCCAGACTGGCGGCATCGCTGCTCCTGACGCTCCCCGGTACGCCGTTTATTTACTATGGCGATGAACTGGGGCAGTATGGACAGTCTCCGGACGGAAACCGGCGGGAGCCCTTTGACTGGTATGCTTCGGCACAGGGAGAGGGCATGACGGTCATGAACTATACATATTTTGACGAAATGGTCTATACCGTTCCCGATGACGGGATCTCCTATGAGGAGGAGGTACAGGACGAAAACAGTATGCTCAATTATTACAAGAAGCTGATTGCGATCCGAAAAGACAATCCGATGCTGTTTTACGGCGATTATGAGACCATCGGCTTTCTTGACGGGGCGTATGCGTACTGTGTCTCCGATCCGGATGAGGAGGAGGCGCTGCTGATGGTGCACGCCCTCCGGGAGGACGTTTCCTTCACTCTTCAGTGCGACGGCACGGATATCCTGACAGGTACGGAGTACGCCGCGGGCGACAAAGTTGATCTGCCCTCAAAGAAATCCGTGATAATCCGATACGCGTCCAAAGAGACGCCGCTTGGAGCCGATGAATTTTCCAAGGATGTTTCCGGCGAGGAATATACGATTACCGTTTCCGTGACGCTGCCGGAGAATACGCCTATGGATGAAAATGTGTATATTGTAGGGACCTTTAACGACTGGAATGAATGTGACGAGAACTATATTATGGAAAGGACCTCCGAGACGACCTGCGAGATCGAGCTTTCCGCGGAAGCCTATTCTTCAATGGAATATAAATTTACCAGAGGAAGCTGGGATATGCGCGAGCAGAATGCCGGAGGCGAGGATCTGGTAGGGCCGCTGCAGAAACAGAACCGCGAATATATTTTTGAAAACGACGGGGATGTACTGGAGTGCACCATTGAAAAGTGGTCGGATATCCAATAGAGAAATTAAAAATGACCGGAAGCCGTTTGCGGGCTTCCGGTCATTTATCTGCAGAAGATGGGAGTCGAACCCACAAGGTATTGCTACCACACGGACCTGAACCGTGCGCGTCTGCCAATTCCGCCACTTCTGCACGAACAATAGAGATTATATCGTACATGAAAGCAGATGTCAACACTTTTTGAAAAAAATTTTGGGTTTCTCGTCAAAGCTGAGGGGGCTTTCGGCGCGATGTGCGGCCCGCTTATCAATCGCATCCGGCGCCGTGGCGGATCGGCTCTTTCCGCGCGCTGGCAGGCATAAAAAAGCGGCGGATCCTTTAACAGGATCCGCCGTATCCGCTGCGGGAAAAGGGACTTGAACCCTCACGATCATACAATCACTAGATCCTTAGTCTAGCCTGTCTGCCAATTCCAGCATTCCCGCGAACTCATGTAGTATAGCATATTTTTTTCTGAAAGGCAATATCTTTTTGAAAAAAATATGCCCGGACAAGGGTGAAAAAGAGAAGAATATGAATATACCCCTCTGGCCAGATCAGCAGGATTACGGATGGCAACGGCGGCCTTGTGGAGTATGGTTATAACAGTCTGGAGCGCTCGGGAATAGAGCAGAAGAATCTTATAATCACAAGTTTTGCTTTCGGGGAAACTCACGTTTCGGTATTTTCACCCGGAAAAACATATGATATAATAACGAGGAAAGCATTGATGGTATATACGCCGATCGGCGTTTGACGAGTATTTCTATCGGGATGTAAGTCGAGATGGTATAAACATATAAAAGTGAGGGGAGGGATATCGGGTATGAAGCGTTGGCTGAAAATCGTTCTGGTCATATTGCTTCTGATCGTTCTGATCGCGGTTTCGGCTGCCGTGGCGGTCCTGCTGAGGGGAGAGAAAGAGGAAACGGTTCCCGAGACGTCAGATACCGGGAAAATAGAGATCACTACGGCCGGGGAGCCAGAGACAGAGACGCAGACAGAAGAGACGGAACCGGAAACGGAACCCTATGTTTCTCCGATCGATTTTGAGGCGCTTTGGGAGATCAACCCGGATGTGATCGGTTGGATCCGGATTGAAGATACCAATATCGATTATCCGATCCTGTTCTCGGAGGAGGATAATGAGTATTATCTGTATCGGGACATTTACGGAAACGACAGCGTATACGGGTCGATTTATCTGGACTTTGAGAGCAGCCCGGATTTCCGGGGCCGTCACAGCATTCTTTACGGACATCGGATGAAGGACGGATCCATGTTTAAAGACGTGATCAAATTCAGGGACGAGAGCTTTTTTAAAGAGCATCCCTACTATACGATCTATACGCCTGACCGGGAGATCCGTCTTGAGGTGATTTCCTGCTTCTATGCGGCCAATGATCCGATTCTGCGCAGGACGCGGTTCCGGAAGCAGGAGGATTTTGACGAATATGTGGATTGGGTACTGGGAAGCTGCAGCTATTCGGTTGCGCCGGAGTATCCGGTCGCGTCTCTTTATACCCTGATTACCTGCAGCTATGAGGTGGAGGATGCGCGGACTCTTCTCGTGGCGGTCGAGGTAGACGAGAACGGAGATCCGATCAGAGCCCCGGAGGAGACTTCCGGGGCGGATCAGGAAGAATCCTGACCGGAAAAGAGAAGACGTCTGTATCCGGTCAGAGTAAATGTGCGGTCCGAGAAGGAGTCCCGCTGTGCGGGGCTCTTTTATTTTACCCGGGCTTTTTCAAGGGCAGTGCCGATGGCGTTTAGGATGGCCTGGGATGTGTACCGGGTATCCGCCGAGTAGGAGAGATCCTCCAGGGATTGTGAGCTTATGATCTGCTGGGCCAGATCGTCCATTACCGGCTGCATCAGCGGGTACATTGTCGTGATGGATTCGTCGAGGGATACAAAGGAGACGGAATTGATCTGCTGTGCGTCAACCGCTACTTCTACATTCACGTTCCGGTTTCCTACAGTGAGGGAAGCCGTGTAGATTCCTGGTACATAGACAGCGGGCTGCGTGGAATCTCCGGATTTCTTTCCGGGGCGGAACATAATGAGAAACAGGGTGATCAGGAGTATGGCAAGACCGACAAATATGGCGGTATAGATGATCTCCTTCATTTTGAGAACCACGATTTTTGTTTTGGAGCTCATACATAGCCTCCGGTGAGATTTGTTTACTACAATGTATTAGGACCTGGAAGAAATTATTCTGTGGGACAGGCACAAAAAGTAATGGAAGTGAGAGCACGTCAGGTGTATAATGGAAAAAAATGCGGTGCGGAGGAATTATGTCATTACAGTTTATTATCGGAAGCTCCGGCTCCGGCAAGACACGGAGGCTGTATGAGGATCTGATCGGCTGGTCCATGAGGGAGCCGGAATCTCAGTTCATCGCCATTGTTCCGGAGCAGTTCACCATGCAGACGCAGAAGGAGATCGTTGCGCTTCACCCGTATCACGGGACATCCAATATTGACATTGTCAGCTTTAACCGACTGGCCTGGCGGGTGTTCGAGGAGCTTGCCGTGGAGAATCCGGATGTGCTGGATGATATGGGAAAATCCATGGTGCTCCGCAAGGTCGCGGCAAGAGAGAAGCGGGACCTTGAACTGTACTCCGGCCATTTGAACCAGACCGGCTTCATCAATCAGCTGAAATCCATGCTTTCCGAACTGTATCAGTACGGAGTGAAGCCGGAGGATCTGGAGCGGGTCCGCGACGGGGCGTCCGGTGCGCTGCTCAAGGCAAAGTGCGGCGACCTGGCTCGGATCTACCGGGCCTTTCAGGAGGAGATCAGCAAGAGGTTCATTACGGCGGAAGAGGTCCTGGATGTTCTCTGCAGGGAGATCCCGCGGTCCCGGCTGATCAAAAACAGTGTGGTCACGCTCGACGGCTACACGGGGTTTACACCGGTCCAGTATCGGATCCTGGAGCTTTTGATGCTTCATGCCAGGCGCGTCGTGGTGACGGCGACCGTGGATGTTCAGGCCAGGCCCTACAGCCGCGGCAGGATCCAGGACCTTTTCTATATGGGAAAGGAAATGATATGCCGGCTGATCGAGACGGCCTCCCGGAACGGTGTGACTCTGGAACAGGATATTCTCCTGGGAGATGAGGAGAATCCGCGGGAGCGGGAAAGCGGAGAAAAAAAGACGGAAACGGTCCCGGTACGGTTTCGGGAGAGCCCTTCGCTTGCCTTTATCGAAAAGAATCTGTACCGGTACGGCAAGGCGGCGGCTTCCTGGAAGCCGGAGGAGGTAAACGTCTGGCAGGCGCCGTCCCCGTCGGCGGAGATCGCGGCCGTGGCCGCCCGGATCCATCATCTGGTCAGGAAAGAGGGAGTGAGGTACCGTCAGATAGCGGTCATTACCGGAGATCTGCCGGGATATAAAAATGAGATCACCAACCGCTTCCGTCAGGAGCAGATCCCCTTTTTCATGGATGATAAGAAAAGCATTCTGGAAAATCCCATGGTGGAGTTTATCCGGGCGGCCCTGGAGGTGATCCGGCGGGACTTTGATTATGAAAGTGTATTTCGCTATCTCAAGACAGGTCTCGTATCGGATGACGCCGAGGAGCTTTTCCGGCTCGAAAATTACTGTGCGGCGCTGGGGATCCGCGGATTTAAGCGTTGGAACGATACCTGGGAATATACGTATCGGGGCGGGAAGACGCTGAATATGGACAGGCTGAACAGCTTCCGCCGGGAGATCCTTGAGCCGCTTGCGGCGCTGCGGGAGCAGATAAAGAGGGAAGACCGGACGATCGGCACCATGAATCAGGCGGTCATTGCCTGTTTGGAAGCCTGCCGCGTGAAGGAAAAGCTGGAGAGACTGCGAAGCGGATTTGAGGAGTCCGGACAGTATGCCCTGGCCAGGGAATACGAGCAGGTATACGGACGGGTGATCGAGATGCTCGACCGGCTTTCCGGACTATTGGGGAGCGAGAGCGCGGAGATCCGGGAATATGCAGGGATCCTGGACGCGGGATTCGGGGAGATCCGGGTGGGAGTAATTCCCGCTACGGTCGATCGTCTGGTGGTGGGAGATATCACCAGGACCCGCCTGGATCAGATCAGCGTCCTGTTTTTTGTGGGGGTCAATGAAGGGATCGTTCCGGGACGGAAGGATCCGGCGGGACTGCTGACGGACATGGACAGGGAAATGCTGAAGGACCTTAATGTGGAGCTCGCACCTACATCCAGAGAGGACAGCTTTACACAGAGATATTATCTGTATCTGATGATGACAAAGCCGTCCCGCAGGCTGATTCTTTCCTATTCGCTGTCTGACCGTTCCGGCAAGAGCCGAAGGCCGTCGTCGCTGATCGGAGAGATGAGGCGCCTGTTCCCGCTGCTTGAGATCACGGACACGGAGCAGATGAAGGATACCGTTCTGTCTCCCAATTCGGGAAAGGAGATGCTGATCGTCGGCCTTAGGAAGTTTGCGGCCGGAGCGTTCGGACAGCATCCGGACGGGGAGGATGAAAAAGAAGACTTTCTTGCGCTCTACCGGTGGTTTTCGGATCTGCCCGGCTATTCGCGGCAGATGCACGGATTGACAGACGCGGCGTTTTATTCTTATGAAAAGAGAGGGATCGGCAGGGCTGCTGCCCGGGCCTTATACGGAACGTTTCTCCAGGGGAGCGTTACCAGGCTCGAAAAATATGCGGAGTGCGCCTACGCTCATTTCCTGAATTATGGACTGGAGCTGACGAAGCGGCAGGAATATCAGGTGGAGGCGGCCGATATCGGGAACCTGTTTCACAGCGCGATCGATCTTTGCTTTAAGGAAATGGCTTTGCGGGGGATCGACGCGGCGGATCTGGACAGTGACCGGAGACGGTCGCTGGTCAAAGAGTGCGTAGACAGAGTAACCGGCGAATACGGAAATACGGTTCTGATGAGCTCGGCCCGGAACCGGTATCTGGCAGAGCGGATCGGGAGAATGACGGAGAGGACGGTCTGGGCGCTGACTGAACAGCTGAAAAAGGGAGATTTCAGGCCGGAAGGCTTCGAGGTACCGTTCTTGGCGCTGGATGATCTGAAGGCCATGCGGATCCCGCTTTCCGACGGAGAGCAGCTGCGCCTGCAGGGACGCATTGACCGGCTGGATCTCTGCCGCGACGGGGAGAAGATCTATGTGAAGATCATTGACTATAAGTCGGGGAGCACACAGTTTGACCTGGCTTCCGTTTACCACGGGCTGCAGCTTCAGCTCGTGGTGTATATGGACGCGGTGATGGAACTGACCGGAAGAAAGAACCCCGGAATGGAAATCATCCCGGCCGGTATTTTCTATTACAATATCAGGGACCCGTTTGTGGACCGGGAGGAGGGGCAGACGCTCCCGGATATCGAACAGGAAATTCTGCGTCAGCTGCGGATGAACGGTCTGGTCAACAGCGACCTCGAGGCGATTTCCCATCTGGATCGGGAGATCAGGGACAAATCGGATGTGATCCCTGTGGCTGTGAAGGACGGCCTCGTAGTGGAGGGGAGGTCGTCCGTGGCCAGCGGGAAGCGCTTTGAGATCCTGAGGCGATATGTGAGGGAGCAGCTGCGCAGGGACGGAACGGAGATCCTGGAAGGGAATATTGGTGTCGAGCCAGATAAAGAGGGGGGCCGTACCGCCTGCGATTACTGTCCTTATCACAGTGTCTGCGGGTTCGATACCAGGATTGACGGATACCGGTACAGGCGATTCTCCCCCGCAGACGAGGAGATGATCTGGGAGGAGATGGAAGAACGCACCCGGGAGAGCGGGCCAAAGACGGAGGAGAGCGGCAGAAAAGGAGGGGATATCTGATGCAATGGACAGAAAAGCAGCAGGAGGTCATTGACACAAGGGGCTGCAACCTTCTGGTGTCTGCCGCGGCCGGAAGCGGAAAGACCGCCGTTCTTGTGGAGAGGATCGTCCGCCTTATCAGCGAGGGGGACCGCCCGCTTTCGATCGACAGACTGCTGGTGATGACCTTTACCAACGCCGCGGCCGCCGAGATGCGGGAGAGGATTGCCGCGGCGATCGGGAAGAAGCTGGCGGAGCATCCGGAAAACGACCACCTTCAGGCTCAGGCGGCCCTTGTTCCGTATGCCCAGATCACGACCATAGACAGCTTCTGCCTGAATCTGATCCGTGAGCATTTTAATCTTCTGGATCTTGACCCGGCCTTCCGGATCGGCGAAGAAGGAGAAATCACCCTGCTGATGGCGGATGTGATGGGGAAGATGCTGGAAGACTATTATGACAGCGGCGATGAGGTCTTTATGCGCTTCGCGGATACGTATGCGACGGGAAAATCCGACGAAGGGATCGAGGATTATATCCGTCAGGTCTATGAATTTGCCAGGAGCAATCCGTTTCCGGAACGCTGGATCGGGAGATGCAGAAGCGAGCTGGATCGGGTGGAGGAGGGAGAGATTAAGGACACCGGCTGGATGCGGTACCTTCTGGACGACATACGGCTCCGGTTCGAGGAGCTGGAGGAGCAGTACGGGACGCTCGTGGAGCTGTGCAAAAGAGAGGGAGGGCCGGAGATCTATCTGCCGAATATCCTGAATGAGCGGGAGCATCTGCTCCATCTGGCCCGGGCGGAGAGCTATGATGAGCTGAGACGCTGTCTGGAGCTGACGGAATTCGGACGTCTCAAGGCGGCCAGAGGAGACCGGTTTGATCCGGAGCTGAAGGAGATGGTTACGGAATGCAGGAACCGTGCCAAAAAGATTGTGGGCGATATGAAAAAGACATTTGGGGCGCTGACGGAGGAGGAGGCCGCCCGGGACATCCTCATGACACGCGAAGTGACAGGAAAGCTCCTGGAGCTTGCGGAGGAATTTTCGCGCCGCTATCAGGAAGCGAAGAAAGACAAAAATCTGGTGGATTTCGGCGATCTGGAGCATTATGCCCTTAAGATCCTGATCAGGGAAGACGGGCAGGAAGATGAAATGTGCGGTGACGGCGATATTTTCGGATCGCTGCACTTCACGGAGACGGCGGACGAGCTGAGCCGCTATTATGAAGAAATCCTCGTAGACGAGTACCAGGACAGCAATTATGTGCAGGAGGCGCTGATCAGAAGTCTGTCGGGGGAGAGATTCGGAAGGCCCGATGTGTTTATGGTCGGGGATGTAAAACAGAGTATTTATAAATTCCGCCTTGCCAGGCCCGAAATGTTCATGCAGAAATACCGGACATATCTTCCGGGGGCCGGGACCAGCCGCCGCATTGAGCTTCAGCAGAATTTCCGGAGCCGCGGATCGGTCCTGGAAAGCGTAAACAGGATCTTTTACCAGGTTATGACAAAAAACATGGGGAATGTGGAATACACCCGTGAAACCGCCCTTTATCCGGGCGCAGTCTTTGCGGACGGTCCCTCGCGGGCCGGGACGCCTACGGAGCTTATGCTCATGGATACGGGCCGGGACGCGTCCGTCCGGACCGATGAGGAGGAGAGCGACTATACGGCGAGGGAACTGGAGGCGAAGATGATCGCGGGGAGGATACACGGACTCACCGATCCGAAAGAAGGGCTTCTGATCTGGGATAAGGAGAAGGAGGAATATCGGACTGCCGGGTTCGGGGACATCGTGATCCTGCTCAGAAGCATGAGCGGATGGAGCGAGGTGATGCTCCAGGTGCTGACACGGGAGGGAATTCCGGCCTATGCGGAAACGGGAACGGGCTATTTCAATACCGTGGAGGTAGAGACGGTTCTGGCAATGCTTTCCGTCATTGATAATCCCATGCAGGATATACCGCTTGCGGCAGTGCTCCGCTCTCCGATGGTCGGACTGAGCGACGAGGAAATGGCATGGATCATGGCCGTGGGGAAGCAGACAGCAGAGCCGCGGGAGGACAGAGGGATCTACGGCGCGCTCCGATACGTTTCCTCCTATACCGGGGAGTTCCCGGGGAAGGACGGGATCGTGGAGAAGCTGAGAGCCTTTTCCGGGCTTCTCGCAGAGCTGAGAAGGCAGGCGGAGTTCCTGCCGATCCACGAGCTGATCTGCAGGGTCTACGAGATGACCGGATATTATGATTACGTGTCGGCGATGCCGGCGGGGCAGGCCAGAAAGGCGAATCTGGATATGCTTGCGGAACGCGCCGCGGAATTTGAAAAAACAAGCTATAAGGGACTGTTCAGCTTTGTCCGCTATGTGAACCGGCAGAAGAAGTACCAGATCGACTTCGGCGAGGCCGCGGCCGGAAAATATGAAAATATGGTCCGGATCATGAGCATCCATAAGAGCAAGGGACTGGAGTTCCCTGTGGTCTTTCTTGCCGGAACGGGGAAGCCGTTCAACCGCCAGGATGTGAGGGGACGGCTGATCATTGACGCCGATCTGGGAATCGGGACGGATTATCTGGATCTGAACAGACGGACCAAATGCGCAACGCTGAAAAAGCTGGTTCTGAAACGGAAGCTGGAGACGGAGAGCCTGGGCGAGGAGCTCCGCATCCTGTATGTGGCTATGACCAGGGCGAAGGAGAAACTGATCATGACCGGAACGGACAAAGCCCTGGAGAAAAAACTGGAAAAATGGAAGAAACCGCTTTGGGGAGAAGCGGCCGGGGAGGATGCGGAGATCCCCCCGCAGATCCCGTATACGGCGCTTTCGGGGGCGGGAAGCTTTCTGGACTGGATCCTGATGGCGTACGCTCAGACGGGAGGAATCATAGATCTTCAGACCGTGAAATGCGAGGAAATGATCCGGGATGAGGCCGCCCGGCAGTTTCTGAAGAAAACGACCAGGGAGGAGCTGCTGGCCGCCGCGGGGAAGCGGGAGACGGACGGGCCCGCAAGCTCTATGAGAGAAAAGCTTCGTGAATGCTTTGCTTACCGTTATCCCTACGAGGCCGACGTGAAGCTGCAGACCAAGACGACCGTTTCCCAGCTGAAAAAAGCGGGTCAGGAAGAGGAGGAGAACGGACTTTTGCAGGCGGCGGAGGCCCCGTGGCTCCGGGAACCCGAAGCGCCGGAGGACAAACAGGCCGTAAGGGATGCGGCCGAACGGGGAACGGCCTACCACCGGGTACTGGAGCTTCTGGATTTTGCCGGGGCCGGATCGCTGTCCGATGTAGAGGAACAGATGCGCACGCTGAGAGATACGGGACGCATTACGCCCCGGGCAGCGGAGACGGTGCAGGCGGACGTGATCTGGCGCATGGCCTCCTCTCCGCTGGGGAGGCGGATGGCGCGGGCACAGCAGCAGGGCAGGCTTCACCGGGAGCAGCAGTTTGTCATAGGGATTGCCGCCCGGGAAATGGGCCTGGGGGATTCCGACGAACTGGTTCTGGTCCAGGGGATCATCGACGCCTATATCGAGGAAGAGGACGGTCTTGTCCTGATCGACTACAAGACGGACAGGATCCCTCCGGACGGCGAAGAGATCCTGGTGCGGCGCTACCGCCTGCAGCTTTCCTATTATCAGAAAGCGCTGGAGCAGATGAGAAAGGGACGTGTGAAGGAGAAGATCATATATTCGCTCAGACTTCAGAAGGAGATCCGCGCGGACGCGGAGTAACGGAGGGACGCTATGTTTTTTATCATGGGGATCGACCAGAAAATGAAGGATCTCGGAACAATATCGGAACTGATGATCTGCCGTCAGTGCGGCCGCTACGGCCGGTATCAGGTCTATATGACATATATGTGTCTGTCGCTGTTCTTTCTTCCGGTATTGAAATGGGCAAAGCGGTACTATGCGAGAACCGTCTGCTGCGGTACTGTCTACGAACTGCCCAAAGAGATCGGCCGCCGTATTGCCAGGGGCGAAGACCTGACGCTTTCGGAGGATATGCTGACGCTCGTATCCGCCGGGAACGGCGGTTCCGAATGGCATCCGACAAAGCGCTGCGGGGAATGCGGCTATGAGACAAATGAGGATTTCGAGTATTGCCCCAAATGCGGAAAGCGGTTTTAGACCGCACACGGACAGCTTTGGCTCCGCACGGCGGGAGAAGAACGGCAGGCGGCAGACCGGTGTTTCAACCGGATGCGCGCCTGCCGTGATTTTTATGCTGTCTGACAGATGCTTCTTTATACATTGAAGCGGAACAGGATCACGTCCCCGTCCTGCACCACATAATCCTTCCCCTCAAGACGGACCAGCCCTTTGTCGCGCGCGGCGGCGTAGGAGCCGCAGTCCAGAAGGTCCTTGTAGTTGACCACTTCGGCCCGGATGAAGCCGCGCTCGAAGTCAGAGTGGATCTTGCCGGCGGCCTGGGGAGCCTTCGTCCCTTTCCGGATGGTCCAGGCACGGGTCTCGTCCTCGCCGGAGGTGAGGAAGCTCAGCAGCCCCAGGAGATCGTAGCTTGCCGCGATCAGCTTTTCCAGTCCCGATGAAGAAAGGCCGAGATCCTCCAGGAACATGGCCTTCTCGTCCTCGTCGAGCTCCGCGATCTCCTGCTCGATCTGGGCGCAGATCACAAAGACCTGCGAGCCTGTTTCTGCGGCGAATTCGCGGACCTTCTGAACGTGGGGGTTCGAGGCGCCGTCGTCGGCCAGATCGTCCTCACCCACGTTGGCGGCGAAGATCACGGGTTTGTAAGTGAGAAGGTTCAGGCCGGATAGGATCGCGCTCTCGTCCTCGTCGGCGCAGACGAAAGTGCGGGCGGCTTTGCCTTCCTCCAGATGAGCTTTCAGCGATTTCAGGAGCGCCGCCTCCTTCGCCAGGGATTTGTCGTTGAATACGCTTTTGGATGTCTTGGAAAGACGGCGCTCCAGGATCTCCAGGTCGGAGAAGATCAGCTCCAGATCGATCGTCTCAATATCACGGAGAGGGTCGACGCTGCCGTCTACATGGATCACATTGCTGTCCTCAAAGCAGCGCACCACATGGACGATGGCATCCACCTCGCGGATGTGGGAGAGAAACTGATTGCCGAGCCCCTCGCCCTTGGAGGCGCCCTTTACCAGTCCGGCGATGTCTACAAATTCAATGACCGCCGGGGTGACTTTTTTGGAATGATACAGATCGCCCAGGAGACTGAGCCGTTCGTCCGGAACGGCAACTACGCCCACGTTGGGGTCGATGGTGCAGAACGGATAATTTGCGGATTCCGCACCGGCCTTTGTCAGGGAATTGAACAGCGTGCTTTTGCCGACATTCGGCAGTCCTACGATTCCTAATTTCATGTGATGACCTCTTTCTGTTAATGTATAAAGTCCGGAACTGCATAAAGTCCGGAGCCCGCGTTTCGGGAGCAGGCGGGAGACGGAGCATCTCCGCGTGAGCCTGTCCGCGCGTTTTTCACAGCCTACGTGGAGTATATCACACCGGCGCAAGAAAAGGAAGCCAAATTTCCGGAATAACCTCCTGACTGCGGAAATGTACGGCGCCCTGTCGAACCGTGACGCATAGTGTCGGTCGAATGGGGTTGCTTTTTTGTATATTTGGCGGTAAAATGAAAAAAACAAGTAAGAAAGGGAACGTACATATATGCTGGCAGCATCGGACATTCGATTCGTACATCTTGGGATCTCCATCGACCATATACGGAAGAGCATTTCGGTCTTTGGATTTCCGATCGCTTTTTACGGGATCATCATCGGGATCGGGATGATGGCGGGGATCCTGATTGCGTGCAGGGACGCCAAAAGGAGAGGGCAGGACCCGGAGCTCTATCTGGACTTTGCGATCTATGCGATCATTTTTTCCATCATCGGCGCAAGGATCTATTATGTGGTCTTTGACTGGGACCAGTATCGGAACAATCTTCTTCAGATATTTAATATACGTGCGGGCGGCCTGGCCATCTACGGCGGCGTGATCGGCGGCGTGCTTACCCTGCTCTGCTTCTCACGCATTCGGAAACAGTCGTTTGTGTCCATGGGCGATACCGCGGTCCTGGGGCTGATAACCGGGCAGATCATCGGAAGATGGGGAAATTTTTTCAACTGCGAAGCCTTCGGAGGCTATACGGACGGACTGCTTGCCATGCGGATCCGGCGCGCTTTGGTCAATGAAAATATGATCTCGCAGGAGCTGATCGATCATTTGATCGTGGAAAACGGGGTGGAATTTATACAGGTGCATCCCACGTTCCTTTACGAGTCTTTATGGAATCTCGGCGTTCTGCTGTTTATGCTCTGGTACCGGAAGCATAAGAAATTTGACGGGGAGATGATCTGCATCTATCTTCTCGGGTACGGATTGGGAAGGGCGTGGATCGAAGGACTCCGCACCGACCAGCTGAAGTTCTTTTCTACGCAGATCCCGGTGTCCCAGGCGCTGTCCGTGCTCCTTGTGGCCGTTTCGGCATCGGTTTTGCTGATTAACTATATAAAGAGAAAAAGGGCCTGAAGGGGAGGATGCGAATGGAACAATTCACGCGGGAGAAACTGATCCGGGAGATTGAGTCGGCGAGGAAGAAGCTGAACCGGAGCATTGATGAAAAGAGAAAATACGAGGAGATTTATCAGGACAGCGTCCGATTGGACGCATTGATTGAACAATATATTGTAGCCGGTTATTGACGTCCACAACATTTTGAGGCAACTGCGAAAAAGCCCGCAGTTGCTTTATTTTTTTTGATTTTTTTTAGAAATTTTCCTTGCCATTTTCTTTCTTTTGTACTAGAATAATCTTACAAAGTGGTAGAAAGTGGAACAGAGTGGTAAAAAGTGGTTGATTAGACCAGCAAGCGGCAGTAAGGTGGCAGTCATGGGATTTAAGGGAGAGTACAACCATACGGTTGATGCAAAAGGGAGAGTGATCGTTCCTTCCAAGTTTCGGGAGATACTTGGAGAGGAATTTGTGGTGACCAAGGGGATGGACAAATGCCTTTATGCCTATGAGAACAGCGAATGGGAAATCTTTGAAAAAAAGCTTTCCGAACTTCCTACCACCAGCCGCGAGACAAGAAAGCTCTGCCGGTTTTATCTTGCGGGCGCTGCCACCTGTGAAGTGGACAAGCAGGGAAGGATCCTGCTCCCGGCGGTTCTGAGAGAATTCGCGCAGATCGAGAAGGACGCGGTGCTTGTAGGCAACGGCAACCATGTTGAGATCTGGGATAAAGAACGCTGGACGGAGTACAACAACTATGACGATATCGAGGATATTGCCGAGGGTCTGGAAGGCTTTAACATATGAGATTCGAGCATACGTCGGTACTTCTTAATGAAACTGTGGAGAGCCTGGATATCCGCCCTGACGGGGTCTATGTGGACGGTACGCTGGGCGGCGGCGGCCACGCCTCCCGGATCCTGGAACGCCTGGGCCCGGATGGGAAGCTGATCGGCATCGACCAGGACGCGGACGCCATTGAGGCGGCGACGCGGAGACTGAATGGATACGGCGGACAGGCCGTTATCGTCAGAGGAAACTACAGGGAGACGGACCAGATCCTTAAAAACCTCGGGATCGACCGGGTAGACGGCATATGCTTGGATCTCGGGGTCTCCTCCTACCAGTTCGACAATGCCGAGAGAGGATTTTCCTACAGGGAGGACGCTCCTCTGGATATGCGTATGGACAGACGGCAGGAGCTGACGGCGGAGAGTGTCGTCAATGATTACGACGAGGCCGAGCTTCTCCGGATCCTCCGCGATTACGGGGAGGAGCGGTTCGCGGGAAGCATTGTGAAGCACATCGCGGCGGCAAGAAAGCAAAAGAGGATCTCGACCACGGGAGAGCTTGCGGAGCTGATCTGCTCGGCGCTTCCGGCCAGGGCAAGGGCGGCGGGAGGCCACCCGGCCAAGAGGACGTTTCAGGCGATCCGGATCGAGGTGAACCGGGAGCTTGAGGTGCTGGATGAATCCATTGACATGATGATCGGTCTTTTAAAGCCGGGAGGGCGGCTGGCCGTTATCACCTTTCATTCTCTTGAAGACAGGATCGTGAAGACACGGTTCAGAGAGAACGAAAACCCCTGTATATGTCCTCCGGATTTCCCGGTGTGCGTATGCGGAAGAAAGAGCAGGGGAAGGATCGTCACGCGAAAACCGGTGGTTCCCACGCCGGAAGAAGAGGAGCAGAACAGACGGTGCAGGAGCGCAAAGCTGAGGGTTTTTGAGGCGGCGCGCTGACATCGCTTCAAAAAAGGAGCAGCGAAAGAAAGAGCCGAAGGGCGGGGAGGAGCAGAGTTATGGCAGCCACAAGGAGACGGGTTGGACCTGCGGACAGCGGGCAGAGGAACCGGAACCGTTCCATGAGAGAGCAGACATATATATATGGAAACGTGGTGCGCAAGCTGGCTCCGGAGCAGCAGCCCCGCAGGCAGGAACCGGAGCGCAGAGAACACACCCATGCGGACTATACAGTCAGGCGGAACCAGGAAAAAGCACTGCAGATCGATCTTCCGTATCTGATGCTCCTGGTGGTCGCGGCCTGCTGTACGCTTTATATCTGTGTCAACTATCTGCACCAGCAGTCCGAGATCAACACCCGGCTCGACAACATTAAGACGCTGGAACAGGATATTGAGACGCTTAAATCAGAAAACGATGCTCTGGAGACCAGGATCAATACCAGCATAGATCTGGATTACGTATATCGTGTTGCGACGGAAGAACTGGGCATGGTATACGCAGGCAAGGATCAGGTCCTTCTGTATAATAAGACAGAAAGTGAGTATGTGAGACAAAATGAGGACATCCCGCAATACTGATGAGCAGTCGAACCATCGTCATACAAAGAAAAAAATTCTTCAACGATATATGCAGGAAAAGCTGGCAATCACGGTCGTTGTGATCATGCTGGCTTTACTTGCGCTTATCGGGGTGCTGTACAGGATGGTTCGGGAAAATAACGAAAACTATACCAAGATCGTCCTGACGCAGCGGTCCAGCTATGACAGCCGCACGATCCCCTACCGCAGGGGGGATATCGTGGACCGCAACGGCACATACCTGGCGACCAGCGAGAAGGTTTATAATGTCATTATCGATGCCGGACAGATCTATTCTACGGAAACGACGGAGGCCCAGTACCTGAATACTACCGTGGACGCTCTGGTGCAGTGCTTCGGCTACGACCGGGCGGAGCTGATGCAGACGCTTTCCGAACAGAGAACGTCCCCGTACATTCGCTATGAGCGCAGGATCTCCTATGATAAGAAAGAGGAGTTCGAGCAGCTCAAGGCGCAGATCAACGAAGCCAATTCAAAGGCCGGGAGCAAGGAGCGCGTCTACGGCGTGTGGTTCGAGGAGGAGTACAAGAGGATCTATCCGTATCATGAGCTGGCCGATAACGTGATCGGCTTTGCCAGCGGAGATGCCGCCAGCGGCACCGGCGGGATCGAGCAGTACTACAATGATATGCTCATCGGGACGAACGGGCGCGAGTACGGATATCTCAACGACGAGTCCGACCGGGAGGTGGTGATCAAGCCGGCCCGGAACGGGTATCAGATCGTCTCCACGATCGATGTCAACATCCAGCAGATGGTTGAGAGACGGATCCAGCAGTGGATGTCGGAGACGGGAAGCGAGCATATCGGCGTGATCGTGATGGATCCCAACAACGGGGAGATCCTGGCTATGGCCGATGAGAAGGTCTATGACCTGAACGATCCCCGGGATCTGTCCTCGCGGTATTCCCAGGCGGAACTGGACGCTATGAGCGACGAGGACAAGGTGACGGCGATGAATCAGATGTGGCGCAATTTCTGCGTCAGCGATACGTATGAGCCGGGTTCCCCTTCCAAAGTCCTGACAGTAGCTTCGGCGCTGGAGGAGAACGTCGTCAGCCCCAACAGTTATTTTTACTGTGACGGATATCAGTATGTGGGGGGATACAAGATCAAGTGCACGGCATATTCCAAGGGAGGCCATAAAGAGCTGAGCCTGACCGAGACCGTTATGCAGTCCTGCAACGACGCCATGATGCAGATCGCGGCGCTGGAAGGGAAGGACCTGTTTACCAAATATCAGAGTATGTTCAATATCGGCTCCAAGACCGGGATCGATCTTCCGGGCGAGGCGTCCGCGTCCACCCTGGTCTATCATGCCGACAATATGGATTCGTCGAGCCTTGCCACCAATGCGTTCGGCCAGAATTACAACTGCACCATGGTCCAGATGGCGGCCGCTTTTTCCTCCGCGATCAACGGGGGAAATTATTATGAACCCCATGTGGTGAAACAGATCATAAACGAGAGCGGTTCCGTGATCAGCAAGAATGACGGGGTCCTGGTGCGGCAGACCGTTTCGGAGTCTACCAGCCGCTTTCTGCGGGAGGCTCTTTTTCTGACCGTTGAGAAGGGGACCGGATCCGCGGCCAAGGTGGACGGCTATTCCATCGGCGGCAAGACGGGTACGGCGGAAAAGGCCGGAAGAAATAAGACGGATTACCTGGTATCCTTCTGCGGGTTCGCTCCGGCGGAGGATCCCCAGGTGCTGGTCTATGTAGTGATCGATCAGCCCCATGTGGAGGATCAGGCGCACAGCACCTTTGCCAGCGGCGTTTTTTCACAGATCATGCAGGATATCCTTCCGTACCTGAACGTCTTCCCCAGCGGGGACGTAGTGGTGGTCACGCCCATACGTCCGTCGGGAACGGATGATTCCCTGGCGGGAGAGACCGCCCAGAACCAGACGCAGGAGTCCGGAGAACAGGAAGGAGAGCAGGCGGGCGAAGAGGAAGGGAACGGAGAGACCATAGAAGATATCCATGCCACACAGCCGTATGAGACGGAGGAATATGTGCCGCGGGAGACGGGGGATGACGGAAATCCGGCAGCTTCGGATCTTCCGGAAATGCTTCCTCCGGGTGCCGAGACGGAACCGTCCGGAGCGCCGTAAAAGGCAGCGCCTGCGCTCCGCCCGCGCATTTCTGCCGCCCGCGGGAGCCGGACGGATATGCCGGCATATCCTCCCTCCCGGATGCTTGCGGGAATAAAGAAGAGGATGGCTCATATATTATAACCAAGGATGTTCGACTGGTGGGCCATGAACCGAAATATCAGCAGCCACCGGCGCAAGATATGCGCCGTGTGCCTGATCTGCCTGCTGCTGTCATCTGTTCTGATCGGAAGGCTCTGCTATCTGATGATCTTCCGCTCAGAGCATTACAGCCAGATGGCTGAGGATCTCCATCAAAGGGAGAGGACGATCAAGGCTGCCCGGGGCAGGATCCTGGACCGCAACGGCGTTGTGATAGCCGACAACAGAACCGTATGCACCATTTCCGTGATCCACAATCAGATCGAGGATCCGGAGCAGGTGACCGATATCCTGAGCAGGGAACTGGGGATCCCCCAGGAGGAGGTCAGGGCCAGGGTAGAGAAATACAGTTCACGGGAGATCATTGATACCAATGTGGATAAAGAGCTGGGCGACCGGATCCGCAGCTTCCGGCTGGCCGGAGTTAAGGTCGACGAGGATTATAAGCGTTATTATCCTTACGGGAGCCTGGCATCCAGGGTGCTTGGCTTTACAGGCGGGGACAACCAGGGGATCATCGGCCTTGAGGTGGAATATGAGGAATATCTGAAAGGCCGGAACGGCCTGATCCTCACGATGGCCGACGCGGCGGGGGTAGAGCTGGAAAACGCCTTTGAAGAAAGAGTCGAGCCGGAGGCGGGAGCCGATCTGACGGTAAGCCTGGATGTGAACATCCAGACATATGCCCAGCAGGCCGCGCAGAAGGTCATGGAGGAAAAAAATGCCAAACGGGTATCCGTCATTATCATGGATCCCCGGGACGGAGAGATCCTGGCAATGGTCAATGTGCCCGAGTTTGACCTAAACGATCCGTTCACATTGAATTTTGAGCCGGAAGAAGGCGATATGTCTTCCCGCCAGGACCTTCTGAACCGGATGTGGCGGAATCCCGCCATCAACGACACCTATGAGCCGGGATCCACCTTCAAGATCGTCACGGCGGCAGCCGGGCTGGAATCCGGTGTTGTGGGGATAAACGATCACTTTTCGTGCCCCGGGTACCGGATCGTGGAGGACAGAAAGATCCGATGCCATAAAACCTCCGGACACGGCGGGGAAACATTCCTCCAGGCGACGATGAATTCCTGCAATCCCGTATTTATCGATGTGGGACAGAGGATGGGAGTGGATACCTATTACAGCTATTTTACCCGCTTCGGCCTTCTGGGGAAAACGGGGGTCGATCTCCCGGGAGAGGCGGCCACCATCATGCACCGAAAGGATTCCATGGGCCTGGTAGAGCTGGCGACGGTTTCCTTTGGGCAGTCCTTCCAGATCACGCCCCTGCAGCTGATCACCACCGCGGCGTCCATCGTAAACGGCGGCAAGAGAGTCACCCCGCATTTCGGGATCCGGTCGGTAAGCGGCGACGGGGAAAGGATCCACGAGTTTTCTTATCCCGTGATGGAGGGGATCGTTTCTGAAAAAACCAGCGAGACGATGCGGTATATGCTGGAGATGGTGGTGGCGGAGGGCGGCGGCAGGAACGCCGCCATGGAGGGCTACCGCATCGGCGGGAAGACCGCCACTTCGGAAAAGCTTCCGCGAAGCTCCAACAAATATATTTCCAGCTTCCTCGGCTTCGCCCCGGCCGACGATCCGCAGGTGATCGCCCTGATCATCATTGACGAGCCGGAGGGAGTGTACTACGGAGGAACGATCGCGGCGCCCGTGATCAAAGATATTTTTGAAAATATTTTGCCGTATCTGGGGATCGAGGCCGAACAGACGGAGCAGGAGAGCGGGTCGTGATCTCCGGAGGCAAAAAACGCGCCGGGCGGGTTTTCTATTGTTTGGAAAAATGAGAGATTGATTATTCTGCAAAAAAGACATATACTAATCCTTAAGCATATGCGGCCGCGCCGGATCGTGTCCGCAAATACATAAGAGTCCGAGGTGTGATATGATCAATGAGACGATATTGGCAATCATTATATCCTTTGCCATAAGCGCGGTGCTTTGCCCCATCGTGATACCCTTTCTCCACAAGCTGAAATTCGGGCAGCAGGTCAGACAGGACGGCCCGCAGACACATCTGAAGAAGGCGGGGACTCCCACCATGGGGGGACTGATCATACTGGGAAGCATCGTGGTCACGTCCCTGTTCTATATCCACGAATACCCCAAGATCATTCCGGTTTTGTTTGTCACGGTAGGCTTTGGGATCATCGGCTTTCTGGACGACTACATCAAGATCGTGATGAAGCGGTCGGAGGGCCTGACTCCCTGGCAGAAGCTGGCCGGACAGATCCTGATCACGGGAATTTTTACGTATTATCTGATGAATTCCCGGGATGTCGGGACGCAGATCCTGGTCCCGTTTACCGGAGGGTTTGAGTCGGGCATTATGCTCGATCTCGGGTATCTGTATATCCCCTTTGTATTTCTGGTTCTTTTGGGAACGGACAACGGCGTGAATTTCACCGACGGGCTGGACGGCCTTTGCACAAGCGTTACCATTCTGGTAGCGACATTCCTGACGCTCATTGCACTGGGAGAAAAAAGCGGCATCAGTCCCATCACGGGAGCCGTGGTGGGCAGCCTTTTGGGATTTCTTCTGTTTAATGTGTATCCGGCCAAGGTGTTCATGGGCGATACGGGTTCTCTGGCGCTGGGGGGCTTTGTGGCCGCCAGCGCGCTCATGATGCAGCTTCCGCTGTTCATTCCGATCATCGGCTTCATTTATCTGCTTGAGGTGATTTCGGTTATTCTGCAGGTATCCTGCTTTAAGCTGACCAAGGGAAAGCGCATTTTCAAGATGGCGCCGATCCACCATCATTTTGAGCTGTGCGGATGGTCGGAGACGAGAGTGGTGGCGGTGTTCGCCATCGTTACGGCGGTCCTTTGCCTGGTCGCGTATCTGGGATTATAGGAGGAAGGGATATGAATCAGATTCAGAAGGTACTTGTTGCGGGGGCCGGAAAAAGCGGGATTTCTTCTGCGAGGCTGCTGCTGGATATGGGCGGGGACGTGATCCTTTATGACGGAAACGCCACGCTCCATGAACCGTCTATCCTGGAGCAGTTCGGAGAGGGGGCCAGGATATCGGTGATCCTGGGAGAGCTGATGCCGGAGGACCTCGCGGACGTATATCTGTGCATCATGAGCCCGGGGATTTCTCTTGAGACCCCGTTTGTGGAGCGGATCCGCCAGGCGCAGATCCCCATATGGGGAGAGCTCCAGCTGGCCTATCACTGTGCCAGAGGAAGGCTTGCGGCCATAACCGGGACGAACGGAAAAACCACGACCACAGCCTTGGTGGGAGAGATCCTCAAGGCATATTTTGACGACGTCCACGTAGTGGGAAACATCGGGCTCCCCTATACGGACGCGGCTCTCTCCACGGGAGACGACAGCGTGACGGTCGCGGAGGTTTCCAGCTTCCAGCTGGAGACGATCACGGATTTCCGTCCCAACGTCAGCGCGATCCTGAACATTACGCCGGATCATCTGAACCGCCATCATACGATGGAATGTTACATAAGCGTGAAAGAGGGGATCACCCGCAATCAGACAGAGGAGGATACCTGTGTCCTGAATTACGACGATCCGGTTCTGAATGCGTTCGGGAGGGACGCCGCGCTAAAGCCGAAGGTCGTGTTTTTCAGCAGCAGGAGCAGGCTGGAAGACGGGTATTATATGGATGGGCATATGATCATGTACGGACAGGAGGGGAAGGCGTCGGCCGTTATGGACGTGAGGGAGATGAACCTCCTGGGCCGTCACAATTTTGAAAATGTGATGGCCGCGATAGCGGTCACCAGGGCCCTTGGCGTCCCCATGGCGGTCATCGTCAAGGCGGTAAAGGCATTTAAGGCCGTGGAGCATCGGATCGAGTTCGTCACCGAGCGTCTGGGCGTAAAATATTACAATGATTCCAAGGGGACCAATCCGGATGCCGCCATTCAGGCGGTAAAGGCGATGCCGGGGCCGATCATCCTCATCGGAGGCGGATACGACAAGGGCTCTTCCTACGACGAGTGGATCGAATCCTTCGGGGGCAATGTGAAATATCTCGTTCTCATCGGGCAGACCAGAGACAAGATAGCAAAATGCGCCAGAGAGCACGGATTCGAGAATATTATGTATGCGGAAGATATGGCGGAGGCGGTCCGCGTATGCGCCTACTATGCGGAGGCGGGGGACTGCGTGCTTCTGTCGCCTGCCTGCGCCAGCTGGGGAATGTTCAGGGATTACGAGGAGCGGGGAAGGATCTTTAAGGAATGTGTGAGAAGCCTGTAAAGGGCGGGGGCGGCCTGCCGTCCGGACATACTGCGAGAAGGGAGGAAGACGGAAATGGAAGCGGCGCCGAGAAAACGTTCTCAGAGATTTTATGACTACAGTCTCTTATTTACCATAGTCTTCCTGATGATATTCGGGCTGATCATGATCTACAGCTCCAGCTCCTACAGGGCGCAGATCGATTACGGGAATCCGGCTTATTTTATGATCCGTCAGGGTTTGATCGCGGCGGTGGGGCTGGTCGCCATGATCGTCATCTCCAAGCTGGATTACCACTGGTATGCCAGGGTCTGGCAGCTGGGTATTCTTCTGGCCTGGGGAATGATGATCGCCGTGAGCCTGTTCGGAAGAACGATCAACGGCCGGCGCAGATGGCTGGGGACCAAGTCCCTGAGCTTTCAGCCCACGGAGTTTGTAAAGATCGCGGTGATCGTGGCGATGGCGGCCCTGATCGTGAGGATAGGGAAGGATATCGACCGGTTTGCCGGAAAATTCCGTGCCATGCTGATCGTGCTCCCGCTTGCGCTGATCGTGGCATTGAATAATCTGAGCTCCGGGATCATCATCGTGGGGATCGGCTTTGTCATGATGTTTGTGGCAAGCAAGAGGAAGATCGACTATATTTTCTGCGTGGCCGCCGCCGCGCTGGTCCTGATATTTGCCGGGCCTGTCTGTAAGGCGCTGGCCGGGATGGGAATCCTGAAAGAGTACCAGCTGACCCGGATCTTTGTCTGGATGGACCCGGAGGCATACCCGATGGACGGCGGCTTTCAGGTACTCCAGGGACTATATGCCATTGGCTCCGGCGGCCTGTTCGGCAAGGGACTGGGGCAGAGCATCCAGAAGATGGGTTTTGTGCCGGAGGCGCAGAACGATATGATCTTTTCCATTATCTGTGAGGAGCTGGGCCTGTTCGGCGCGATCTGCCTGATCCTGATGTTTATGTTCATGATTTACCGCTTTATGGTGATCGCGGGAAACGCTCCCGATCTGTTCGGTTCGATGATCGTAGTCGGCGTCATGGGCCATATCGCGATCCAGGTGATCCTGAACATCGCGGTTGTGACGAACACCATTCCCAATACGGGAATTACGCTTCCCTTTATCAGCTACGGGGGGACGTCCATTCTGTTCCTGATGGTGGAGATGGGAATGGTACTGAGCGTATCGAATCAGATAAAACTGGAAAAATAGGGTGGCCGGGCAACCAAAACCTTTCCTGGTGCATAGGATAATATATAGTGATTCCGGGGAGGGTAAAGGTTGTCTGCGATACAGGTGGAAGGATTGCGCCCGCTTCGGGGCGAGATCCGGATTCAGGGTTCAAAAAACGCGGTGCTTCCCATGATGGCGGCCTGCGTTCTCTGCCGTGGGACCACGGTGCTTACAAATGTGCCCAAGATTCGGGATGTGACCTGCATGATGGATATCCTTCGGTCCGCGGGCTGTCGGTGCGAGATGTCGGGGAACCGCCTGACAGTGGATGCGGAGCATATATCGGAAGTCTCCATTCCCCGCGATTCGGTCGCGGCAATGCGGTCTTCCATCGTGCTGTTGGGCGCTCTTCTGGGACGTACCGGAGAGGCGGTCAGCTATTATCCGGGCGGATGCTCCATTGGAAGCCGCCCGGTCGATCTTCATCTGTACGGGCTGCGGAAACTGGGAGCTGAGATCACCGAGAAGGACGGAAAGATCGTGGCCGCCGCGAAGCACCTTACAGGGTGCCGGATCCATTTTTCCTATCCCAGCGTGGGGGCAACGGAAAATGTGCTTCTCGCCTCCGTTCTGGCGGAGGGAACTACTGTCATAGAAGGTGCGGCGAGGGAGCCGGAAATCGTGCATCTGTGCGGGATGCTGAGAGGAATGGGAGCACGGATCCGGGGGGACGGGAGCGACTGCATCACGGTAGAGGGCGTCAGCCGCCTTTCCGATTCCGAGTTCTGCGTCAGCGGCGACCGGATCGTGGCGGGAACCTATCTGTTCTGTGTAACCGCGGCGTCGGGAAGC
>CANRGP010000024.1 GCA_947630085.1 uncultured Lachnospiraceae bacterium | reverse complement strand
CTATATCCGTGCAACGGAGTATGCACTAAACAGCCTGAACACGTTGCCTCTGTGCAACCGGCTGATCAAGGAGACGCACGCAGTTCTGATGGAGGGTGTGCGCGGGCAGGAAAAAAGCCCGGGAGAGTTTCGGACATCCCAAAATTGGATCGGTGCGGCAGGAAGCACGCTGAAAACAGCCAGATATATCCCGCCCCGTCCGGACGATATGGTAGAAGCCATGTCAGACCTGGAGAAGTATATCCATGCAGAAGCTCCGCTGGATGTGCTGATCCAGGCGGCCCTGATCCATTATCAGTTTGAGACGATCCACCCCTTCCTGGATGGGAACGGCCGTGTGGGGAGACTGCTTATCACCTTATTCCTGATGGAACGGGGTGCATTGCAGACGCCCGCCCTGTATATCTCGTTCTATTTGAAGAAAAACCGGATCGAATACTATGACCGGATGAGCGAGGTACGCAGCAAGGACAATTACGAACAATGGGTTAAATTCTTTCTGCGGGCAGTGCAGTTCTCGGCGGAGGACGCCTCGCAGACCATACGGGAGCTGGCTTCCCTGCATAAACGAAGTATGGCGGTGATTGACGGAATGGGCCGGGCCAAAAAGACGGCAAAGGCGCTGTTCTCTTACCTGGAGCAGAATCTCATCATCGACATTCGAAAGACCGCAGAAGCGCTGGGATCGTCATTCAGCACAGTATCCGGTGCAGTGAAACGGCTGGAGGAAAAAGGGATCCTCGTTCAAACAAACAACGCCAGCAGAAACCGGGTGTTTGCCTATCAGGAATACCTGGACATTCTGCGAAAGGACACTTAAATCACATAGTATTTTGGGAACCGTCTGAAAATGGCGGTTCCATTCTTTTTGGCGGTGCAAGATGAAACAAAAATGAAAATGGATGGTATGTGCTGCCGGAGGGGAGCTATATCCTCGTGCTGGGGGATAATGCAGAAGTCTCTTATGGCTCCCGGTATCGTGCAGATCCGTTTGTAAGAGAAAGCGGTGTAGCGGCGAAACAGATCCTTCCTGTGGCCGAATGGATACGAACGCTTTGATTTTGCGGAAGAAGAGCCGTGTCTGTAATCAAATCCACGACACTCCGGGTAAAATATGAACAACATCATTTTACAGGAGGCTGCTATGGAAAACAGGATTACACAGGAGGATTTACAGAGATTCGCCGACTACCTTCGGCAGGAGGAAAAGAGCGAGGGTACGGTAGAGAAATATTTGCGGGATAGCGCGGGCTTTGCGGCGCATATGGGGGATAATCCCGTAACAAAAGAGGCGGTTGCCGCATGGCGGGACTGGCTTTTGAAGGAGGGGTACGCGCCGGTTACGGTCAATTCCATGGTGGCGGCGGTGAATGCGCTGCTGCGATTTCTCGGCTGGGAAAACTGCCGGGTAAAGGCCCTGCGGCTTCAGCGCAAGCTGTTTCGGGATCAGTCGCGGGAGCTGACAAAGGAGGAATACGACCGTCTTATTACCGCGGCGCAGAGGAAACCGCGCCTTGCCCTGCTGATGGAGACAATCTGTGCTACAGGTATCCGGGTATCCGAAGTGAAGCATATCACCGTGGAAACGGCCAGAACCGGCCGGGCGGACATTTCCCTGAAAGGGAAAGTGCGGACAATCCTGCTTCCCGGCAAGCTCTGCCGGAAGCTGCTCAAATATGTGAAGAAAAACAAAATCGCCTCCGGCGAGATTTTTCTCACCAGAAGCGGAAAGGGGCTGACAAGGCGGCAGATCTGGGCGGAGATGAAAGCGCTGTGCGACAGAGCGGGCGTAGAACGGACCAAGGTATTTCCCCACAACCTGCGGCACCTGTTTGCGCGAACCTTTTACAAAGTTACCCGTGATATTGCGAAGCTCTCTGATGTGTTAGGGCACAGCTCTATGGAAACGACCCGAATTTATCTCATTTCCACCGGCGCGGAACACGCCAGAACCATGGATCGGCTGAGGTTAGTTTCGTAGGAAATCATCAAAAATCATTTTGTCGCACCCATGTAGGTCGGTATGTTTCTGAATATAGCTATACACAAAAATTGTAACACGTTAAAGCCCAAATTTCAATATGGGCAGCACCGAAACGGCATGAAAAATTGAGCCACAAATTGGTAATTTTTCTGTGGCTTTGATTTATGTACGCTTTTTTGCAAATGCGCATCACAAAGATCAGTATTTTCCCGGCTAAAATGCAGTAACCTTGCGAAGTATAGGACAAAATGATTGTTTCGGGATAAAGCTAAAATAATGCGGCGGCAAACAGGTCAAAAGACGAACTGCCCGCGCACCGCATTGAAACGAAGCGGAAACGCTCCAGTTCTGACATAAAAGGAGGCTATTGTTATGCGATACAAAATAAAACAATGGTTTGCAGGACTGTTGTCAATAGTCATGATCCTCTCCATGCTGCCGGTGACGGCTATGGCGGAGAGTGCCACACCGACAGAGGGAACAAAGATCGAGCAGGTTCAGGCCATGATTGACGGGCTGCCCGAAGCTGAGGAATTCACCGCCGAGACGCGGAATGACGTACAGACACAGATTGACGCCATAGCCGAGGCCATGCTTGGCTTCACGGAAGATGAAGCAGCGGAACTGGACACGACTCGCTACGACGCGGCAGTGGCAGCACTGCAAGCACTGGATAATCCGACCGGGGATAACGGCGTGGAAGCCAATGCAGATCCGGGCACAGACATAGACGCTTCCAGCAACCTCGACGCTGATCCTATCCCTGAACCGAGCACATTGGAACAGGTGCAGGCTCTCATCGCCGCGCTGCCTGAGGCGACATCTATCACAGCGGAAAATCGCGCCCAGGTTGAATCTCAGCTTTCCGCCATTGATGAAGCAAAGCTTTCCCTGACCGACGGGCAGAGGGCATCTCTTGACGTGACCCGTTACGATGCCGCCGTCTCCGCACTCTCGGCGTTGGACGCCCCCGCTGACGCGGATGTGCCAATGCCTATAGCTAACAGCGGCAACGTCAACGGCTTTGACTGGTCGTTGGATGACCGCGGGATTCTCACCCTCACCGGCAGCGGCGAACTGAATACCGCAGACGAATTCGGACCAGAGTCTGTGCCGTGGGACAAGAACAGCGTCCAAATGGTCATTATCCAAGGCGATGTTACGGCCATCGGAGCTTACGCTTTTTCAGAGCATCTGTTTCTCAGACAGATATTCCTGCCCGAGAGTCTTCAGTCCATTGGCAGACATGCTTTTTCTCAGTGCAGCCAGCTGCGGCTGACGGAACTTCCGGAAGGAGTGACGACCATCAAAGATTACGCCTTTAGCGACTGCGATTCCCTTGCGCTTACAGAACTTCCGGCAGGTCTGACGGTCATTGAAGATCGTGCTTTTTCGGGCTGCGAATCACTGGCGTTGTCAAAGCTGCCAGAGGGCCTGACAGTCATCGGGAGCCATGCCTTTTACAGCTGCGAATCACTGGCGCTGTCAAAGCTGCCAGAGGGCCTGACGACCATCGGGGACTATGCCTTTTACAACTGCGATTCCCTGATGCTGAAGTCGATCCCCGAAGGGGTGACGAGCATCGGCAATTTCGCCTTTCTGCTATGCGATAGCCTAACCTGTCTGACGCTGCCAGCGAGCCTTACGTCGATGGGATGGTATGTATTTCAAAGCTGTGACAATCTGATCTCCCTGACCTTTAAGGGAAGTGAAGCACCTGATATTGATCCGGACACTTTCGGGAATGCAGATGCCCTTCAGGAAATTCTCATCCCCAAGGACGCGACGGGGTATGAGAGCACCGGATGGCCCCGGGAGAAAGTCAAAACAGGCTATGATGTGACCGTGGCATCAGTTTCCGGCGGTACGGCCAACGCCGCTCCGATCTATGCGTCGGCGGGTACGCAGATCAATCTGACCGTCAATCCCTATGAGGGATATCATTTGAAGGGCTGGCAGACCGAGCCGGAAGTGAAAGTGACGGACAACAGTTTCACCATGCCGGGCTATGATGTGACCGTGACGCCGATGTTTGAGCCACATGATTTCAGCGGCGGCTGGAAAACCAGCGCTGAAAAACATTGGCATGAATGTGTGTGCGGCAAAAAGCAGGACGAGAGCGGCCACGTTTATAAAGGCGGCATATGCGAGATATGCGGCTATGACACCTCCTTTCAAATATTTGTCAAAACGTTGACTGGCAAGCACATCCCGCTGAAAGTAATGCAAACAGACACAGTGCGGTCTGTGAAAGAGCAGATTGAGGTCAGCGAGGGCATACCGGCCGCCGTACAGCGTCTCATCTATGCCGGAAAACAGCTTGAGGACAGCGAAACACTTGGGGATTACTCGATCCAAACAGATTCGACTTTGCATCTGGTTCTCAGTTATGCTCCGGAGGGCGCAGGCACGGCAGACGAGCCGTTTCTTATCCCGGACGAGGAGCAGCTGAAGGTTTTCCGATACTATATCAACGAGATGGACCCTGACCACGGCGCGGACAAATATTTTCGGCTTACGGCGAACATCGATCTGGGCGGAGACGAATGGACGCCGATTGGGAACGACACGGACAATCGGTTCAAGGGGACTTTTGACGGTGACGGACATACAATCGGCGGACTGTACATAAATACAAGTTCAGATAATCAGGGCCTGTTCGGCTTCATCTCCGGTGGGACGGTGAAAAATCTCACCGTGACAGGCTCCGTCACTGGTGGACGGTACGCGGGCGGCATTGAGGGGTACTGTGACCTCAGCTGTACGATAGAGAACTGTACCAGCGAATGCGCGGTTACCGCCAGTTATGGAACGGCCGGCGGCATTGCGGGAGCATTCAGTGGAGGCCGTATAACGGGCTGCCGCAATACCGGCGCCGTTAACGGCTTTATGGAAGGCTCCGGCGGAATCGTTGGCAGTTTGGACGGAGAGGGCAGCGTGATCGACTGCTTCAACGTCGGCGCTGTCAGTACAATCACGGGGTATGCTGGCGGTATCGTAGGCAGGGGGCCGAGCGGTGGCGGTACAATCACGAATTGCTACAACACCGGTACAATCTCTGCCGACGACGCGGGCGGTATCACGGGGAAGGACAGCATAGAAGTATTCAACTGTTATTACCTCGACTCCTGCGGCGGCGTGAAGGGCGGCGGGACAGCGATGACCGAGGCTGTATTTAACTCCGGCGAGGTGGCGTGGCTGCTGCAAAAGGGCCGGCCCTCCCAAATCTGGAGCCAGACCGTGGGCAGCGGCTATCCTGAACTGACGGACAATGCGGACAAAACGGTCTACCAGATCACCGGCGTGGTCGAGGGCCAGGACAACATCGTTTGGTACAGCAACGGCGGGGCGACTTTGCCCGCCGTCCCGGAGAAAGCGGGCTATACCTTTGAGGGCTGGTCCACGACACCAGGCGGCAGCGTTGATTTTACCGCTGGTGTAACGGTCAGCGAGGATATGACTGTCTACGCGGTCTTTACGGAAAGCCACCAGAAGCTGGACGGTACGGGCATCGTTACCATGGCGGATTACACCTGCGGTGATACGAGCGTCACGCCAGTGGCGAAATCCGATACCAACGGCATTGAAAACGTGACATATACTTATACGGTAAAAGGCCAGAACAATTATAGCGATACCAAGCCCACCACGGCGGGCGAATACACGGTCAGGGCTGTATTTGCGGCGACGGATGACTATAATGCAGTCACAGCCACGGCGGACTTCAAGATCACCCACCAGTTCAATGCCGGGTGGGAGCAGAGAGAGGATGGCAAATACCACCTGTGCGCCTGCGGCGTTGGACTGCTTCTGGAGACGAAGGAACTTACCGAAGTGCCGGAGGGCCTGAAGCAGAATCCGAATGTGGACACGGTGGAAAAGATCGAGCGGGTTCTGGCTGAGAAAGTCGATACGGGCGATCACTATGTGATTTATGATGTGGAGCTTGAGGCTCTGATAGACGGTACATGGCAAATCGTGACGCCTGAAAGTCTCCCGGACGAGGGCGTTGCCATTACGATCCCGTACCCCGGCGGTACAAGTGCCAGATATTCGTTCACAGCAGTACATATGTTCACGACTACCGGCGACGGACATATGCCGGGCGACACGGAGATTCTCGAAGAGACAAATGGAGCGGACGGCATCCACTTCACGGTGAAGAGCCTCTCTCCCATCGCCATTGGCTGGAAGGGGGGCAATCTGACCGTTACCGTGACGGATACCGGAAAAAACGCCGATCCCATGCAGCAGTGGCAGTTCCGTGTGGAGCTGGACGATAAAACGATCAGCGGGGAGTACGGCGATATGCGTTTTGCAGACGGCGTGGCCGAGTTCACGCTTAGGTCGGGCCAGAGCTTCACGGCGCGGGATCTCCCGGAGGGAGTGGCCTACACTGTGACGGAGCTGAACGAAAACCAGAACGGCTACGCAACCACCTATACGGATGACAGGGGAATCATTACAAGTGAACAGGACATGGTCGCGGTGTTCATAAATGACAAGCCGACTCCGGCGAAGCCAGATAATCCGTCAGACAACGAACCGAATGACCCGACAGACAACAAGCCATCAGATGATTCGACAGACAATCCGCCGGACAATGAGCCGACAGACAATCCGCTGGGTACTCCGTCAGACAACGAACTCAGTAGTGTCCCGAAGACCGGGGATGAGAGTCATTTATCGCTTTGGCTCTCGTTGATGATTTTATCGCTGACCGGCAGTACAGTGATTGTACTGACTTCGGTCATTGGGAGGAAAAAGCTGATTAGTACGAACGGCAGGCACATGAGAAAATAGTTCAAACAAAGAAAGCAGCGGGCAGAATCTCTGTCCGCTGCGCTTTTGGGACGCCCTCTCTCTAAAGTTTTCATATATTACAGGATAAACTTCCGGTGAATTTCTTTATCATTATTTCTGGTATTTTCGCTATGCTCCGTAATATACTGCATAATATTCCTTACTTCATCAGTTCATCCGACAGCCGCATGATCTCCGGCGCGAGTTTTTCCATCTTGTGCTTTACCATGTGTGTGTAGATCGGATATGCCGCGATTACGCCGATGATGCCGGCCACACCGATCACGATGCCGGGAATGAAATAGGCTTCCCAGCCGGGAAGCATTGTGCAGCACATCCCGATGCCCAGAAGCAGTGCGCTGATGATTCCGACGATCAGCGAAACGACGGTCGCCCCTTTTGTGGCGCTCTCATCCAGGCGGCGAAGCTGCTCAATCGAAGTTTCTTCTTTTGTCGGGGGAGCGTATTTTCCGCGGATCTTTTTGATCTCTTCCTGCTCTTTTGCGGAATAGGTATAGGTGAAGATCTCTTTCTTTTCTTCCATGATTCCATGACTCCTTTCAGGATTCTGAGGATATTGTAGCAGTCAACTGTTTGTGAAGCATTTACATTATGTTTGAGAATTGTTAATTTGGAGCTTTTTCAGGTTTTTATTTGCCCGCCAGATCATATAGATCGCCATACCGATCACGATGGTACAGACGCCGCCTCCTGTCGCGCCGGTCATAACCGGACGGAACAGCGGGTCATCGTTTCCGCCGAACTGCGCCAGCATAGCGGTTTCCAGCGAGAGAATGGACACCATTGCCGCCACAAGATTGATGGCCTTGGCTGCCGAAAGGATCGGGCTTTTATGCCGTCTGGTCTTGACGATATTGACAATGGCAATCGTGACGGCGTAAAAGGAATAAGCGGCCATCGCGTAAATCAGCAGTCCCGGATAGTCAAAGCCCCGGTTTTGCCGCACCATAAAGACTACGATCCCGGTAAGCGCCTGATTCATAAACAAAAGCATGATCCCGCACAGCCGGTAACGGCGCAGCTCCGCCGCCTCATCCCGCGTATCCAGCCGCCGTACCAGCAAAAAGCGCATCACGGCCAGCAGAATGTAATAGACTGCCAGCGCGATGAACCATGCAGAGCGGTAGACAATGCCCGACACCAGCTTTATGAGGATATACAAAAGATTTACGAAAAAGCCCTGATACAGCGCGACTCCTGTCCGGAAACGCACATCAGTCATGTATTTTTCACCTACCGCGGTGGAGCGGAATTTTTTCATCAGCGGATGATCGGAGACGAACTTTTTGACACCGCCTATCGCCGTATTGACATAGATAAGCCCCGTACAGGTAATGATCAGCGCGTATGCGGAGGCCAGATAGGAGGCGTATTGCAGGATTGGGTTTTGTATATCGAACGCAAACACGGCGATCACAAACCCGTAGCCGAAAAGCGCTGCCAAAACCGTCGGGAGCAGGGGCAGACAGAATATTTTTTTAAGGATTCTTTTGAATTTCTCCATCTGCCGCCCTCCTTATCTTTACGGTAAAGGTGCTTCCTTTTCCGACTTCGCTTTCTACGGCAATATCTCCGCCCGCGATGTCTGCCACGCGCTTCACCAGCGCCAGTCCCAGACCGTTGCCCTGCGTAGCGTGGGAAGTGTCGCCCTGATAGAATTTCTCAAAAATATGTTTGCCGGTCTCCGGCGAGATGCCGCAGCCGGTGTCCGTTACCCGGACGGCAGCATAATCTCCCTCGGTTTTGAGCGTCACGGACACCGTGCCGTGGTCTTCCGTAAATTTCAGAGCATTGGAAAAGAGATTGTTCCAGACCAGGGACAGAAGCTCATCGTCCGATTCCACGAACACTTCTTCCTCAATGTCCGTCTCAATGTCTATGTCTTTTTTCTCCCAGGTACTTTCAAAATTCAACAGGCACTCGGCAAGCTGTTCTCCGAGATTGTACCGTTTGGCGGCGGGATAAATCTGTTGGTTTTCCAACCGGTTCAGTTTCAGAATATTTGTGATTAAATCCGCAAGGCGGCGGGACTGCTCGGTGATCGCTTTTGCGTATTCCATCCGCTGTGCTTCTGTCAGGCCGGGACTTTGGAGCATTGTCCCGTAGTTCTGCATGACGGCCAGCGGCGTTTTTAATTCATGGGACACATTGGCGATGAAATCCGTCCGCAGAGTCTCCACGCCTGAAAGCTCCTCCGCCATACGGTTGAAATAGTCGATGATCGTGTCAAAGCCTGACCGGTCATCAATCCCGTGATAGGGTTCGATCCGTGCAGAAAAGTCCCCCTGCATGAGTTTTTCCGCCCCCTGCACGATCCGCCGTACCGGGCGATCCACCATAAACCTGCGGCGCACGCCGTCGATCACGGTACACAGCAGGCTCAGAAACAGCACGTTTCCGAAAGTGAGCACAGCCGCCGAGCGGATGTTTGCTTCGGTAAAACTGATGTCCAGCGTCTGCTGAAGCGTTTTCAGAAAAAGGATCATGCAGCAGGTGATCACAAAGGACATCAGCAAGAAGAAGGAGACATAGCTGCGCAGGGCGAACAGCAGCCGGCCTGTTTTGGAGTTGCCGCTCATAGGATCACCGCCTTATAGCCCAGACCATGAACGGTCTTTAACTCAAATTCCCTGCAGCTCTCAAATTTCCCGCGCAGCTTTGCCATGTAGACATCCACGGCTCTTGGCGCGGTGTTCGTTTCCGCGTCCCAGAACTCGTCCATGAGCTGGGTACGGGTAAAGGTCTTGCCGGGATAGGAAAGGAGCTTATAGAGGATATTGAACTCCCGCGTCGTCAGGGGAATTTCCGCTCCGTCATAGACTGCCGTGCGCTCGTCCATGTCCAGCCGCAGCTTTCCGATCTCCAGCTTGTGGGAAGTGGCAATCTTCGCCCGCCGCAGCAATGCCCCGATCCGCAGGAAAAGCTCGTCCAGGTCGACGGGCTTGACCATGTAATCGTCGATCCCGATCCGATAGCCCTTCTGCTTGGATGCGAAATCGTCCCGCGCCGTCATAAAGAGGATTGGTATGTCCTCGTTTAAGGAGCGCACCGTTTTCGCAAACTCATAACCGTCGATACCGGGCATCATAATGTCGGAAACGATCAGGTCGAAGGTGTTCCCGTACATGGCATCGTAGGCTTCATTCGCGGAAAGGCATCCCACCGCCTGATAACCGCTGGTATTCAGAAAAGAACATACCGTGCGGTTCAGGTCTTTGTCGTCCTCCACCACTAAAATTTTGAACATAATGTGTACCTCCGTGAGTCCGCTTTAGAATCTTTGATTCTGTCGCCAGCTTGCGAAGCTCGTCCTTACAAGCAAACGAACTTCTTGTAAGTCATATTATAACACCCAAATGTTAAAGTTTTGTTTGCGTTTCGGCCTTTTCAAAAAATATGCGCCGCATAGATTCAGTCCGTGCGGCGCGAGATTACGTTAGTATGCGAACAAAGCGCCAGTGACGCTGTATTGAATTTTTAATGTTTTTCGGCGTTCCTGCTGGCTTCTATGCTGGCTCTGGCCATTTCAAGGCTTCTCTCTACGCTTGCCTTTCCGACATTCGGGCAGGGATGAGCGGCAACCCGTTTTTCCGCCGCCTCTTTCGATGCTGCCTCACGCTGAGCCTGTTCCTCGAGAAGCCGCTTCTTCGCGTCCTCCACGGTTTCATTTTCGCGCGTCAGAAACTGATCCACGAATCCGTCCTCGATTTTCTTATATGTACCTACGACGCCGTTCTCGATCTTTTTATACCCGCCGACAACAGCGTCGGCGATTTTTTCGTTTGCCTGTACAAGCTTTGACTTTACCATGACGTGATCCTCCTCTACTTTCAATATTGGTTTGCCGTTTTACAGCGAATGATCGCAATGACTGCCGCTGCTATAGATACATCCTTATTTCAGCCCGCCGATCACGGGAATCAGGCAGAGCAGCAGGACGATCCCGACGATGCCGACGACGATACCCCAGACCAGCATATCCCACACCATGACCATGCACATCCCGACGCCCAGAACGATCGCGCCAAGCATACCGAAAAGTGTTGTCCCGATCGCCTTGCCGTTTAAGACGATCATGGGCTTGCCGTCCATCTTCCTGCGGATCGGCACCATCGCCAATAGAATCACTGCGCCGGCCACACCGATCACGATGCCGGGTTTCAGCGCATCCCACTCCGGGATAAGTCCCATGCACATACCGAGGGCGAAGAGGATGCCGCCGACCACGCTCATGATAAGTGTCACAAAGTCTTTCTTCTTCATAGCAGATAACCTCCGAAATTTGTATTTCAAGCGATCTCTCACTTGCTGGCTGTATTGTACTGCCGGAATGTTTGTGAAACTTTCAAGTTTTGTTTGAGAAATATTAAAAGCTAAACTTTCAATAAAAAATGCCGGAGGCCATAACTTGTTATGCTTTTTCAATAGGCTATAGAATGAGCTTCAAAATAACAGAAGAGCGGAAATCTTGTAAAATCAAAGATTCCCGCTCTTCTTAAGGTTTTCGATTAGTGGAGACGACAGGACTCGAACCTGCGACCCTCTACACGTCAAGCAGATGCTCTCCCAGCTGAGCTACATCTCCAACGGAAACCATTATAAAGGAAAAAGGAGATTTTTGCAACCCTTTTCTGTATTTTTTTATCCGTCCGGCTGCAAAGCGGTTACAGCGGAAGCATCTCGGGCCTGCGGGCATGGTACACCGTATAGTAACGGAAGCCGCAGGAGCGCAGAATCTCCGCTGTTTTTTTAAATTCGCAGCCCACGTATTCGGGCGTATGGGCATCCGAGCCTACGGTAAGGAGCTCGCCGCCCAGCTCCCGGTATCGGAGAAGAATGTCTTCGCAGGGGTTGGGGTGCCCCAGAAGATAACGGAACCCTCCGGTGTTGCATTCCAGGGCCCGGCCTTTCTGGATCAGGGTTTTCAGGAGCGGGTCAATGAGATCCATATACTCCGCGGCGCGGAACCCTTTGTTTTTTGACGGGGCGTAGCGAAGGACATAATCCAGATGGCCGTAGGAGTCGAAGCAGTCAAGGGAGCGGACCATTTCCAGCGAAACCTCAAAAAAGCGGGACAGGGCTTCTTTTTCGGTGCGCCCTTCGTAGAACCGGTCCAGATAGGGGTCGATCCCGTCGATGAAATGGCTGGAGCCGATGACAAAATCAAAAGGCCAGGAGCGGACAAGCGCGTCCAGATAGTCTTTAATGTGTCCCTGGAGCCCCAGCTCCACGCCGACTTCGATCCGGATCCGGCCGCGAAAGCGGTCGCGGAGCCGGCTGAGGGCTTCAAAATATGCCGGAAAATCCAGGATGAAGTCGATGGGAGAGGATACGTCGTAGTCGTGGTGGTCGGTGATGCAGATGCGCTCCATGCCGAGCAAAACGGCTTTTTCGATCTGCCGTTCGGGCGGAGTCTCGCTGTCGCCGGAAAACGCGGTATGCAAATGAAAATCACAGAGCATGGAAAAGCCTCCCGGAATCTGTAAATTTGCCCGAAAACCCCTTGTCATCGGGCACGCCTGTATGATATCATAAATTTATATGTGCGTAAATAGGGCAAATGATACGGATGAAAAAACCGGGAGGGTGACATGGCGATCAGCGATGTGTCAAATATATTCGGATTCATAGGCGGACTGGGGATGTTCCTGTACGGGATGGATCAGATGTCCGACGGGATGCAGAGAACCGCCGGGGGCAAGATGAAGCGTCTTCTGGAGATGCTGACCCGCAACCGCTTTATGAGCGTTCTGCTGGGAACCCTGATCACGGTCATTATACAGAGCAGCGGGGCCACCACGGTCATGGTGGTGGGATTTGTGGGCGCCGGGGTCATGGATCTGGGACAAGCCGTTGGAGTGATCATGGGCGCCAACATCGGTACTACGATCACGGCATGGATCGTGTCGCTGAGCCAGCTGGGAACGGCGATGGCCGTCTTAAAGCCGGTATTCTATTCCCCTCTGATGATCGGCATCGGAGCTCTGATGATCCTGTTCCTCAAGAAGCAGAAGGAGCACATCGCGGGGCAGCTCCTGGTGGGGCTCGGACTTCTTTTTATGGGCCTGGATCTGATGTCCGCGTCCGTTTCCGTCTATGCGGACGCTCCGATCTTCAGCGAGGCGTTTTCACTTCTGGGCGGCAATCCCTTCCTGGGTATCCTGACCGGTATCCTGGTTACGTGCCTGTTCCAGAGCTCTTCGGCATCCGTCGGTATCCTGCAGACATTGGCCATAACGGGAGTGGTGACCGGAAACGCGGCGGTCTATATCGTGTTGGGAGCGAATATCGGCGCCTGCAGCACGGCGATGCTCTCCGCCATCGGTGGTTCCCGGGACGCCAAGAGGGCGGCCTGGATAAACGTGATCTTCAATATCATAGGCGCGGCTGTCTGCGTCGTGGCGGCATTTGCATTCTTTACGCTGAATCCGGCTATGGCTGCCCGGAGGGCGCTTGCCGTGGATATTTCCATATTCCACACCGTCTACAACATAGCGAAGACGATACTCCTGTATCCGCTGGCCAATCAGATCGTCGCCCTTTCCGGCCTGCTTGTGAAGGAGAAGAAAGAGGAGGAGGACAGCGACGACGACGAATCGGTTGCCATCAAACATCTGGACGAGAGGATCTTTGAGTCGCCGGCGTTCGCCATTGAGACGGCGGCCCTGGAGATCCAGCATATGGGGACCCTGGCTCTCGCCAATGTGCGGCGCAGCATGGATGCGATCCTCACCGGCGACCCGGATGAGGCCCGGGAGGTATGCAAGGTGGAAAAGACCATCGATTCCATGCAGAAGATGCTGACCGAATACATGATCAAGATCGAGAACCTTTCCCTGACGGAGCACCAGAAGCTGGTGGTCAACAACCTTTTTTACAGCGTCAGCGACATTGAACGCGTGGGCGACCATGCGGAAAATCTGGCGGAGTCGGCCCAGTACCTGACGGAACATGAACTGGGATTTTCCGGGACCGCGGCGGAGGATCTGGAGCAGATCAGCCAGGCGGCCCTGAAATCGTTCCGGTATGCGATGGAGGCCAGAAAGACCGGGAATATGGATGCGGTCCGCAAGGTCAGCCAGTATGAGGAGCAGGTGGACAACCTGGAGGAGGAACTGAGAGAGAAGCACATCGAGAGGCTGTCCCGGGGAGAGTGCGTGCCGTCTGCCGGGATCGTGTTCCTGGACATCCTGACGAATCTGGAAAGGATCTCGGACCATGCCTACAACCTGGCGGGTTACGTCAAGGACGAGATGTAGGCGCTGGGCCGGATTTCCGATGAAACTATTGTATTTTCCCTTAAAAAGGACTTGCTATTTCCTGGGAAATTAGGTAAAATGATAGCGAGTTGATTATATTTTCACAATCAAATCATCTAACTATTTTTAGGAGGAATGAAATCATGGCAGTAAAAGTTGCGATCAACGGTTTTGGACGTATCGGACGTCTGGCTTTCCGTCAGATGTTCGGAGCAGAGGGATACGAGGTTGTTGCGATCAATGATCTGACGGATCCGAAGATGCTGGCTCACTTATTAAAATATGACACCGCTCAGGGCGGATATGCGGGACACATCGGCGAGGGCCTTCATACCGTAGAGGCCGGCGAGGGCAGCATCATCGTCGACGGCAAGGAGATCACCATCTACAAGGAGCCGAAGGCCGCGGATCTTCCGTGGGGCGAGCTGGGCGTAGATGTTGTTCTGGAATGCACAGGTTTCTATACCTCCAAGGAGAAATCCCAGGCTCATATCGACGCGGGCGCGAAGAAGGTCGTTATTTCCGCTCCTGCCGGCAACGATCTGAAGACCATTGTCTACAGCGTAAATGAGAACACCCTGACCAAGGACGACACCATCATTTCCGCTGCCTCCTGCACGACCAACTGCCTGGCTCCCATGGCCAAGGCCCTGAATGACTATGCTCCGATCCAGTCCGGTATCATGAGCACCATTCATGCTTACACCGGCGACCAGATGATCCTGGACGGCCCCCACAGAAAGGGTGACCTGCGCAGGGCGAGAGCCGGCGCTGCCAACATCGTTCCCAACTCCACCGGCGCTGCCAAGGCGATCGGCCTGGTTATCCCGGAGCTGAACGGCAAGCTGATCGGTTCCGCGCAGCGTGTTCCGGTTCCGACCGGATCCACCACGATCCTGACCGCGGTTGTCAAGGGCACCGATATTACCAAGGAAGGCATCAATGCCGCTATGAAGGCTGCTGCTTCCGAGTCCTACGGCTACAACGAGGATCCGATCGTTTCCTCCGATGTCATCGGAATGAAGTACGGTTCCCTGTTTGACGCGACGCAGACCATGGTTGCCAAGATCGCCGATGATCTGTATGAGGTTCAGGTTGTTTCCTGGTATGACAACGAGAACTCCTATACCAGCCAGATGGTCCGCACCATCAAGTACTTCGCGGAGCTTGACAGCGATCTTGCGAAGGACTGATCCGACAGGATTATGTGACCAATCGGGGTCCGGTCGTTTGGACCGGACCCTTTTAAATACGGATCGGAAAGGGCAGGATCCTTCCGTTCCGACTATGAAAGGAGCAAAAAAGAGATGTTAAACAAGAAGACGGTTGACGACCTGAAAGACTTAAAGGGCAAGAGAGTCCTGGTTCGCTGCGATTTCAATGTGCCGCTGAAGGAAGGAAAGATCACGGATGAAACCCGTATCGTGGCGGCTCTGCCCACCATCAACAAGCTGATCGGCGAGGGCGCGAAGGTGATCCTCTGCTCTCACCTGGGCAAAGTAAAGAACGGCCCCAACGAGGGAGAGTCCCTGGCTCCCGTGGCCGCGAGGCTGACCGAGAAGCTGGGCAAGGAAGTGGTATTTGTTCCCGACTACAATGTGACGGGCGAGGCCGCTTCCGCCGCGGTTGCCGCTATGAAGGACGGCGACGTGGTCCTTCTGCAGAATACCCGCTTCCGCGGGAAGGAAGAGACCAAGAACGGCGAAGAATTCAGCAAAGAGCTGGCCGATCTGGCTGACGACTATGTATGCGACGCATTCGGTTCCTCCCACAGGGCCCATGCTTCCGTCGAGGGCGTGACGAAGTTCATCACCGCGAAGGGCGGCACCAACGCGGTCGGATATCTGATGCAGAAGGAGATCGACTTCCTGGGCAATGCGGTCGAGAACCCGGTGAAACCTTTCGTGGCTATTCTGGGCGGCGCCAAGGTTGCCGACAAGCTGAACGTGATCAACAACCTGCTCGAGAAGTGCGATACCCTGATCATCGGCGGCGGTATGGCGTTCACATTCCTTAAGGCCCAGGGCAAGGGCGTGGGCAACTCCCTGGTGGACGACGAGAAGATCGACTACTGCAGGGAGATGATGGATAAGGCCGCGAAGCTGGGCAAAAAGCTGCTCCTGCCGGTCGATACCACCGTGGCCGCTTCCTTCCCGGATCCGATCGACGCTCCGATCGAGGTGTCCGTGGTTTCCTCCGACGCGATCCCGGATGATATGGAGGGTCTGGACATCGGACCGAAGACCGCCGAGCTGTACGCCGAGGCTGTGAAATCCGCCAAGACCGTGGTATGGAACGGCCCCATGGGCGTGTTTGAGAATCCGATCCTGGCGAAGGGAACCATCGCCGTAGCCAAGGCGCTGGCCGAGACCGAGGCCACCACCATCATCGGCGGAGGTGATTCCGCGGCAGCCATGAACCAGCTGGGCTTCGCCGACAAGGTCAGCCACATCTCCACCGGCGGCGGCGCTTCCCTTGAATTCCTGGAGGGCAAGGAGCTTCCGGGCGTCGCGGCTGCGGACGACAAAGCCTGATTGCGCAGCAGGCACGCGCTGCCCAAACGAAGCGAAGCGGAGTTCGGGTTTCCCGCGCAGCACTTAGCGAACGCGGGCCGGCGGGCGAAGCGCGAGGTTAGTCAGGTGGAACACACCTTATGAAAAGGAGACAATAATATGGCAAGAAAGAAGATCATCGCGGGCAACTGGAAGATGAACATGACTCCGAGCGAGGCGGTTGCCCTGGTTGAGCAGTTAAAACCCCTGGTGGTGAACGATGACGTGGACGTGGTATTCTGCGTTCCCGCCATTGATATCATCCCCGCTATGGAAGCCGCAAAGGGAACCAACATCCACATCGGTGCGGAAAATATGTACTATGAGGAGAAGGGTGCCTATACCGGCGAGATCTCTCCGAATATGCTGGTGGATGCCGGCGTCAGGTATGTGATCATCGGCCACTCCGAGAGGAGAGAGTATTTTGCGGAGACGGATGAGACGGTGAACAAAAAGATCCTGAAGGCATTCGAGCATGGGATCACTCCGATCATCTGCTGCGGCGAGTCCTTAAAACAGCGCGAGCAGGGCATTACCATCGACTGGATCCGCCAGCAGATCAAGATCGCGTTCCTCGGCGTGAGCGCGGACCAGGCCAAGACGGCGGTCATCGCTTACGAACCCATCTGGGCCATCGGAACCGGCAAGGTAGCGACTACGGAACAGGCCCAGGAGGTCTGCGCGGCGATCCGCGCCTGCATCGGCGAACTGTACGATGAGGCGACGGCGGAGGCGATCCGCATCCAGTACGGCGGATCTGTATCTGCGGGAAGCGCGCCGGAGCTGTTTGCACAGCCCGACATCGACGGCGGCCTGGTAGGAGGCGCGTCGCTGAAGCCTGACTTCGGGAAGATCGTGAACTATAATAAGTGACACACGGTTTTGTCTGCCGGGCGGGGCGCGTATGCGCCCCGCCCGTGCGGTGAAGATAGAAGGAGATAAGGAGAACGATCATGAGCAAGAAACCGACTGTACTAATGATTCTTGACGGCTACGGCCTGAACGACAACTGCGAAGCCAATGCCGTCTGTGAGGCGAAAAAGCCGGTCATGGATCAGCTGATGAGCCAGTGTCCTTTTGTGAAAGGCCAGGCCAGCGGTCTGTATGTGGGACTGCCGGACGGACAGATGGGGAACTCCGAGGTGGGCCATCTGAATATGGGCGCGGGACGCATTGTGTACCAGGAGCTGACAAGGATCACCAAGTCCATTCAGGACGGTGATTTCTTTAAAGTTCCGGAGTTCCTGACGGCAGCGGAGAACTGCAGGAAGAACGGTTCCGCCCTGCATCTGTGGGGGCTGGTTTCGGACGGCGGTGTCCACAGCCATAACACCCATATCTACGGTCTTCTGGAGCTGGCAAAGCGCCAGGGCCTGACGAAAGTCTATGTCCACTGCTTCCTGGACGGACGTGACACGCCGCCTGCGTCCGGCAAAGACTTTGTGGCGGAGCTGGAAGCGAAGATGGCCGAGATCGGCGTAGGAAAAGTAGCCACCGTCCAGGGACGTTTTTACGCGATGGACCGCGACAAGCGCTGGGACCGTGTGGAGAAAGCGTACCGCGCGCTGGTCATGGGAGAGGGAAATCCCGCGGCAAGCGCCGTGGCGGGGATCCAGGCGTCCTATGACAAGGAAGTGTTCGACGAGTTTGTGGAGCCGATCATCGTCATGGAGGACGGCCATCCGGTGGCCACGGTAAAAGACGGCGATTCCGTTATTTTCTTTAACTTCCGCCCGGACCGCGCCCGCGAGATCACCAGGGCGTTCTGCGACGAGGAGTTTACGGGCTTTGAACGGGGGCCCAGGATGAAGAACCTGGTCTATGTCTGCTTCACAGATTATGACGACACGATCGAGAACAAGCTGGTGGCATTCAAGAAGGAGAGCGTGACCAACACGTTCGGAGAGTGGCTGGCAGCCAACGGGCTAAAGCAGGCCAGGATCGCCGAGACAGAGAAATACGCCCACGTTACCTTTTTCTTCAACGGGGGAGTGGAGGAGCCCAATGAGGGCGAGGACCGCTTCCTGATCCCGTCGCCCAAGGAGGTGCCGACCTATGATCTGAAGCCGGAGATGAGTGCGCCTGCCGTCTGCGACAAGCTGGTCGAATGCATCCGGTCCGGAAAATACGACGTGATCATCGTCAACTTCGCCAACCCGGATATGGTGGGCCATACTGGAGTCGAGGCTGCGGCGATCAAGGCCATTGAGACGGTGGATGTCTGCGTGGGACGTGCGGTGGATGCGATCAAAGAAGTGGGCGGCGTGATGTTTATCTGCGCCGATCATGGAAATGCGGAGCAGCTGATCGATTATGAGACCGGCGAGCCCTTCACGGCCCATACGACCAACCCGGTTCCCTTCATCCTGGTGAATGCGGATCCGTCCTACAGGCTTCGCGAGGGAGGCAAGCTGGCCGACATCGTGCCGACGCTGATCGAGCTGATGGGCATGGAAAAGCCGAGGGAGATGACAGGGGAGTCACTGCTGGTGAAATAAACGCAATACAGGAGAATCCGCCTTTGCGCGGCGGATTCTCCTGTACAGGCTTTTCAGTTATCGAACAGTTTTCCGTAAATCTCTTCGCTCAACACATCTACATATGCCTGATCCGGCAGATCCTGTCCGGTGATCAGGTGATCCTGGATCAGCTGGAAGCGCTTCAGGCTCAGCTCTTCTTCAGACAGATCCTCTTTTCCCTCGATATCCGCGTCGATGCTCTCCGCCGTCCAGGTATCCAGAAACCATCGGATCAGCCGGGACGTCCGATCCTTTTCCGCGCCGATCTCGGGCTTCAGCTTTCGGGCCTGTCTGCCGGAATTTATGGAGACGAACACACAGAAGACAAGCATTACCAGGATCACACCCTGGAAGATCATGCGGGATACGGGGGCCATGGGAAGCTTCAGTATGCCCGTAAAATACAGGACGGATTCCACGAGGAGCGCAAGGGCCACGGCCAGAAAGGCGAAAGCGGAGGATCTGAGGTCGCTGTATTTTTGAGACTTGTCCATATAGACATGGGTGTATTCCACAGGAGTCTCGACCAGTTCGTCCAGAATGGCGGCGTATTCAGCCTGTTCGTCCAAGATCTGTTCCGTTTCAGAAAGCTGCTCCCGGGCTTTGATCGCCTCGGCGGCTTCCTTTGATTCTACGAGCGGTCCGCCGCAGTCCGTGCAGACCGTAATTCCGTCTACGAATTCCATATCACATTTGGGACAATATGGCATAATGATTCTCCCTTCCTTCAGCAGATTCTCCTCATTATAGAACAGATTTCATTTTTTGTCCATAGAAGTTTTTATTTTCTGCTTTCCTTCCGGATGGAAATGCGTTAGAATAGTAGAAAGCTTTGCCGCAAATGAAAGAAATGAGGAGCTTAATTATGAAGACAGCGATTATGACAGACAGCAACAGCGGGATCACGCAGGCGCAGGCCGGCGAGCTGGGGGTTTTTGTGCTCCCGATGCCGTTTATGATCGATGGGAAGGAGTATTTTGAGGATATAACGCTGACACAGGAGGAGTTTTATGAAAAACTGAAAAATGACAGCGATATCTCCACCTCCCAGCCCACGCCGGAATCCGTTACGTCCATGTGGGACGATATCCTGAAAAGATATGATCAGGTGGTCCATATCCCGATGTCGAGCGGGCTGAGCAGCTCGTGCGAGACGGCCAAGATGCTTGCGAAGGATTACAGGGGACGCGTCGAGGTGGTGGATAATCAGCGGATTTCCGTCACGCAGAGGCAGTCTGTCCTGGATGCGCTGAATATGGCGAAGAAGGGGATGGACGCACCACAGATCAAGGACATTCTGATGCGGACCAAATTTGATTCCACCATATATATCATGCTGGATACGCTGAAATATCTGAAAAAGGGCGGGCGCATCACGCCGGCGGCAGCGGCGCTGGGGACGCTTCTGAGGCTGAAGCCCGTGCTGACGATTCAGGGAGAGAAGCTTGACGCGTTTTCAAAGGCCCGGACCGCCAAACAGGGCAAATCGGTTATGATGTCAGCCATCGCCCATGATATGGAAACCCGGTTCGGCGATACGACGGGGGCAAAGACACACCTGTGCGTAGTGCACACGGAAAACCGGGCGGCAGCGGAGGAGCTTCGCGACGAACTGGCGCTCCAGTTCCCGGAGGCGGGAGAAATCTTTATCGACTGTCTTTCCCTGAGCGTGAGCTGCCATATCGGGCCGGGCAGTCTGGCAATCACGGCAACCAGGAAGCTTGAGCAGGATTAACCGGGAGAGAGCGGACGAAGCGGGAGGCGTAAGGTTGGCATTTCAGTTTTGGAAAAATGAAAAATGGAAGAAATGGACCGTGAGCATGAGGCTCCCTCTGTTTTTGCTGCTGTTTATGAGCGGAGCGATTCCCATGTTCCTGCAGGGTATGATCATGAGCCGGTCTTTCCGGAAGACCCAGATCGACGGCCGTATCATCGAGGTACAGAACCAGTCCCTCATCACGAGCGACCGCCTTTCCCGGAGCGATTATATGATCGCCGACAGCCGTGACGTACTCCTGGACAAGGAGCTGGACACCATCGCGGACATTTTTAACGGGCGCATCATGGTGGTGGACCGCAATTACCGGATCATCAAAGACACATTCAAGCTGGCGGAGGGGAAGATCCAGGTTTCCGAGCCGGTGCTCCGGTGCTTCAGAGGAGAAAACAGTGTGCTGCGGGAGGATGAGAAGCAGTATTTTGCGGTGACGGCCCCCATCTACGACAATTCCGAAGACCGGAACATCATCGGGGTCCTTCTCACGACGGCGTCCACGGAATATATCCTGTCAAATTCCATGAGCGTGGAGGAAAAATCCGGGTTCTTCGAGGTGGTGGCCCTTCTGGTGCTTCTGCTGGCGGGGATCCTCCTTGCCTTTCTCCTGGTCAAACCGTTTGACCGGCTGCAGACCTCCCTGAACCGCCTGGCGGAGGGGAGCCTTGAGGAGACGGTGGCAGAGAATACATACAGGGAGACCAGCCGGATCTCCGATGCCATTCAAAAGACGATGACCAAGCTGCGGACGATGGACCAGTCCAGGGACGAATTTGTGGCCAATGTATCTCATGAACTGAAGACCCCGATCACTTCCATACGGGTCCTGGCCGATTCCCTGCTGAGTATGGATGAGGTTCCCGAGGAGCTCTACCGGGAGTTTATGACCGATATTTCCGAGGAGATCGATCGGGAGAGCAAGATCGTGGACGACCTTCTTTCTCTGGTGAAGATGGACAAATCCGTGGCGGAGCTGAATGTGTCAAAGGTGGATATCAACGCGCTTCTGCAGCAGATTTTGAAAAGGACCTCTCCGATCGCGGGAAAGCGCAATGTGGAGCTGATCTATGAGAGCATCCGCGAGGTGACTGCGGAGGTGGACGAAACCAAGCTGTCTCTTGCCATCAGCAACCTGGTAGAGAACGCGGTCAAGTACAACGTGGAGGGCGGATGGGTAAAGGTTACCCTGGACGCGGACCATAAATATTTTTATGTGAAGGTCGCCGATTCCGGGATCGGGATTCCGGAGGAGCTGCAGGAAAATGTGTTTGAGCGATTCTATCGGGTGGATAAGGCGCGGTCCCGGGAGACGGGAGGAACCGGCCTCGGACTTGCCATCACCAAAAAAGTAGTCCTGATGCACTACGGAGCCATCCGCCTGCTCAGCAAAGAAGGAGAGGGATCCACATTCACCGTAAGGATCCCGTTAACCTACATTTATTAGAGGAGATACAGGTTATGAAGGTTAAAAGGCTGATCGCGGCCGTTTTGCCTGTTTTGGCCGTTCTTCTCCTGGCAGGATGCGGGGGAGGCCGGAACCGGGAAAAGCAGTATGCGGCATATTATCGGATCTATTATCTGAACAGTTCCATGACGGCGCTTTCCTCGCAGGAATACGGGACCGACACGGTTAACGGAGATCAGGTGATCCAGGAGCTAATGGACCAGTTCCTTACCGCGCCCAACGACGCGGAGAACCAGGCGGCCCTTTCCGGGAATGTGAAGTACCTGGGATACCGGCAGGAGGGCAATGTGCTGTATCTGTACTTTGATTCCGGATATTCCAACCGTTCCAATATGGACCTGAGCCGCGAGATCCTGTGCAGGGCGGCCCTTACCAAGACGATGACCCAGATCGACGGCATTGACTATATCAGCATTTATGTGGAGGATCAGCCGCTTCTGGATCAGGACGGACAGCCGGTCGGCATTATGGCCGCTTCGGATTTTGTAGAGAGCATCAGCGATGTCAATACCTTTGAAAGGAGCCGGCTGGTCCTGTATTTTGCCGAGGAGTCCGGCCAGAGGCTGGTCCGGGAGGAACGGGAGGTAGTCCACAGCATCAATACGTCTATGGAGCGCCTGATCATTGAGGAGCTGATCAAGGGGCCTCAGAGTGAAGGGCGGCGCGCCACGCTTCCGCCGGAGCTAAAGCTGCTGAATGTGTCGGTCAGTGAAAATGTCTGCTACGTGAATTTTGACGGCACGTTTATGAACAATACGCTGGACGTCTACGAATACATACCGATCTATTCCATCGTGAATTCTCTCTGCGAGCTTCCCTCGGTGACGCGGGTGCAGATCACGGTGAACGGCTCCTCCGATGAGATGTTCCGCGACGTGATATCCCTGAATACCCAGTTTGAGAGGGATCTTGAGGTAGGAGTGAAGAACAAGGATTGAGACGACCACTGGTTTATGCGGCGGCGGGATTCGTACTTGGAGAGGTATGGCTGCTTGCACAGACCGGTCTCAGGGCAGGACTCGCGGCGCTGGCCGCTGCGGGAGTTCTTTTTGCGTATGCTTCGGACAGAAAAAAGACGGAGAACCGAAAAAGCGGCAGAAGCCTTCCGGCAGGATTCGTGCCGCTTTTCTGTATGGCGCTTCTGGGAGCCGCGCGTCTGGCCGCCGACCGTTCGGCGGAGCCGGGACGCGTGGAGGCGGCGGCAGAGACGGCGGGACGGACGCTTCGGGCAGAGGGGCGCCTGGACGATATCCGGGAAGGAAACGGGACGACCTATCAGGCGGTCATGGAACTGTCCGGGGTCACGGCCCATATCCGGGATCCCGGAAAAACGGTCCGATACCCGGGGACGATACTGGTCTATCTGGACGAGGCTCCGGATATGGAGGATCTGCGGATCGGGACGCGGGTATCGGTATGGGGAGAGCTGGAGCGGATGCCCGCGGCCTCCAATCCGGGGGAATTTGATTACCGGGAATATTGTCACGCTCTGGGCATAGAGGGGAGGATGTTCGGGGAGGACCTGGAGATCGTCTCGCGGGAATACTCTCCCTGGTCAGACGCTGTATTTCGGATAAGGACGGCTGCGGCCCGGACTCTGAAGGAGGTGTGCAGGGAAGAGGACAGAGGGATGTTCCAGGCGATCGTGCTGGGGGACAAGACGGCGCTCCCGGATGACGTAAGGGATCTTTACCGAAGAAACGGCATTGCCCACCTCCTGGCAGTCAGCGGCCTTCATGTGTCTCTCATCGGAATGGGGTTCTATCGCCTTCTGCGCAGAGCGGGCGCCGGGATCACCGCTTCCGGATCTGCCGCCGCGCTGCTGACCGTGGCATACGGCTTCCTGACGGGAGGCTCCGCCAGCGTGGTCAGGGCCGCTTTCATGGTATGTCTTCAGCTTCTGGCGGAAAAGCTTGGGAGGACGTATGATCTTTTGTCGGCCGTGTCCGCTGCGGCTGTCTTTCTTCTGCTGCAGTCGCCCACGCTGCTCTTTCAGGCGGGGTTTCAGCTGTCCTTCGGGGCGGTTCTGTCCGTCGGCGGGATACTTCCCGTTCTGGCGGAATGGACGGGCGCCGAAAAGGGCGTGCGTGCCTCCCTGGTGGGAGGCGTGTCGATCCAGATCTCCGCATTTCCCATGACGGTATGGCATTATTTTGAATATCCGGTGTACGGGATCCTGCTGAACCTGATCGTGGTTCCGCTGATGGGCTATGTTCTCATCTCCGGACTGGGAGGGATCGTGCTGGGACGGATATGGGTCCCCGCGGGAAGGTTTGCCGTGGGAACGGGACATTTCATTCTCGCTCTGTACGAGGCCATCTGCCGCGGAGCGGAAAAGCTCCCCGGGGCCGTACAGATCATCGGCAGACCGTCCGCGCCGCAGCTGATCCTCTACTGCGGGATATGGGGGGCTGTTCTGGCTTTTGCGGCATGGAGCAGTTTCAGGGAAGCGGAAAGCGGAAGCGACGGAAAAAGCAGGGGCCGCGCCGTTTTTGCGGCAGCCGTCATTCTTGCCGGGACAGCATCCGGCTATCTGGCGCTTCAGCCGATCCGCCCGTCCGGGTTCCGTGCGACTGTCCTTGATGTGGGACAGGGAGACGGCATCTGCCTGGAAAGCGGGGAAACGGTGATCCTGGTGGACGGAGGGAGCAGCGACCGGAAGGAGCTGGGCAGCCGGATCCTGGAGCCTTTTCTCAAAAGCCGCGGGATCAGCCGGATCGACTGGGCCATTGTCAGCCACGGGGACCAGGATCATATATCCGGCCTCATCGATCTTCTGGAATCCGACAGCGGGATCACCGTTTGCCGGCTGGTACTGCCCGTCTGCGGAAAGGGCGACGAGAAATACAGCCGGCTCTGCCGGCTGGCGCAGGAGGCGGGGGCGCAGATCACATGGATGGAGGCAGGAGACGCGCTGGCGGCGGAAAACCCCCGGCTTCTCGTCCGATGTCTGTATGCGGGGGACGCCGCCTGTGCCGGTGATACCAACGAGCATTCTCTTTTTCTGGAGGCATCGTACGGAAGCTGCAGCCTTCTGCTGACTGGGGATATGAGCGGGGAAGGAGAAAAACGGTGGCTGGAAAGGCAGGAGGAGGAGAAAACGGTCAGACTTGCGGGTCAGGGCGGCGAAGCGGCGGGAGTGAGGATCCTGAAAGCGGCCCATCACGGCTCCGACTATTCCAGCGGCGCGGAGTTCCTGGATCTTGTGGATCCGGCGTTTGCCGTGATCTCCTGCGGGGAAAACAACCGGTACGGCCATCCGGGCAAGGAGATGACGGGCCGCCTTGAGGAAAGAGGGATCGGCTTCTTTGTGACGGCCGACACGGGGGCGGTGACCATAGAGGGAGACGGAGAAACCGTCCGCATCCGGGGGACGAAGCCCGGAAGCGGCCGGGAAGCGGCCGAAAAACCGTAAAATCACAAGATAGTCCTCGACAACGGATAGGGCGTCGTGTAAAATGAAAACAGAAAGAGCAAAATACGGCCGCGCATTTCTGGCCACACAGGGGGAAGAAATGAAACGGAAGTTTTTCAGGATGATTTTGGTTATTATGGGCGCGGCAGCGGCGGCTGCCGGGTGCGGTGCGCCGCAGGAAAATATGAGGGATTCCGAAAGCGCCGCCGTCGCGGAGAGCGGCCGGGAGACGGATGCCGATTCCGGGAATGCGGCGGCCCCCTTTTCCTGTCCGCATTTCAGCCGGGATGAATTCCCCGTAATCGACGGCTCGACCGCCACCATACCGATCTCCCAGGCATTGTATCAGCTGACCACGGGGGCGTCCAGAGAAGAAGCCGAGAAGGCGATCGAGCATAACAAGACATCACAGTCTTATTACAATCTGGCCTGGGCGGATGAAGATGCTCCCTGGTATACGACGGAGCTTGTGATCGCCTATGAGCCCGGGGAGGATGTGAGGGCTATGCTCAGCGAGAAGGGCGATCCCCTGATCATCAAACCCATCGGGCGCGACGCCCTGGTGTTTATGACAAATGCGTCCAATCCGGTGGAGTCCCTGACAGAAAGCCAGCTGATCGATATCTATACGGGAAAGACCGCCAGCTGGAGCGACGTCGGGGGAGAGGAGCAGAAAATAGAGGCGTTCCAGCGGCCCTCCGGGTCCGGGAGCCAGAGCCTGATGGATAAGCTGCTCATGAAGGGCCGGGAGATGGGGGAGGCCCCCAAGTCTTACGTGATCTCCGAAATGGGCGAGCTTCTGGAAGCGGTCGCTTCTTATGACAATACGGGGAATGCCATCGGATATTCAGTCTATTATTACGCAAAAAATATGTATGAGGTGCCCGGGCTCCGATTTATGGCCGTAGACGGTGTGACCCCCGACAACGATACCATCCGGGACGGGAGTTACCCGTATGTCAGTGATTTCTATGCGGCCATACGAAAGGATGAACCGGAGGGGAGCCCGGCCTACCGGCTCTTTGAATGGCTGACATCGCAGGACGGACAATCCCTCATAAACGGCCTTGGGTATGTGGGTCTTACTGACGATGAAAAAGAGCTGCCGGAGCGGCTGTTCGAGGAAGCCTCCGAGTATGCTTCCATTCCGCTTCCGGAGGGACACCGGATCATAATGGACGGAAACCTCTACTGCGGCGAGGAAGGGACGGCTGTCCTGGACGGACAGATGAACCTGATCCGTTTCTATCCGAAGATCATCTGCAGCTTTGACGACGGCATTTTTGAACAGGATGAAGCCGAGGTCATTCCCATGACGGATCTTACGGATGCCGCCGACCCGGCGCGGTACGGATTGTTTTCGCTCCTGTATGACCGATGGATGTATCTGATCGAAGACGGGTGGATCTACCGGGAAGCCGATATGTTCTGCGTCAGCACATACCAGGATGGTTCTCTGGGAGAAACCTACTATGTGGATCGGGCGGGAACACGCCTTTCGGACAGCGAAGCGGAAAAGAGGCTGGAGGGACGGGAGAATATGGCGTACAGCCTGGAGAACTTTTATGAAAAATTCCCGGATCTGAAGGCCCTTTATGGGAATGACGAAAATTCCCGCCAGCTTTACAGCTGGGACGGCCCGGGCTGCGTCATGCTGTTTGAAGGGGACATCGCACATCTTTATGCCATGGACGGCAGCTATATCCTCGACTTTGATACGAGAGGAAAATGGAGGCAGGAGGACGGGTACAGCTTCGAGTTTGGAGTCATAGACGACGAGAAGGTCTATCTCAGAAGGAGCTGCTCCGATCCGGAGAAGGAAGGAGCGGAATATTTCATTTACCGGAACGGAAGACCTGACCGGACGATCTTTTGCGGGCCGGATCAGCTTATGATGGCGATGGAAGAATCGTTTTATGTGATCTATGAGGGGAACTATTATTATCTCTATAATTATGACGGAGAAGTATGCGGAAAGATCCTGAACGGCGATAAGCGGGACGACTGATGCCGGTTCATGTGCCGCGGGACGCGGGGAGACATTCCGCTTCGTGCGGGGAGGGAGAGCAAGTGAGGATTCTTGTTGCGGAGGATGCCGGGGATTTGAACCGGCTGATCGTAAAGACGCTTACGAAGGCGGGGTACAGCGTGGACGGGTGCCGGAACGGCGAGGAGGCGCTGGAATACCTGCAGGGAGCGGAGTATGATGCGCTGATACTGGATATCATGATGCCGAAAATGGACGGATATCAGGTCCTGAGCCGGCTGCGGCAGAGGGAGAACGATGTGCCGGTGCTGTTTCTGACGGCCCGCGACGCGGTGGCGGACCGCGTGAAGGGATTGGATATGGGCGCCGATGATTACCTGGTCAAGCCTTTCGACTTCGATGAGCTTCTGGCAAGGATTCGCGCGATGACCCGGAAGCGTGCCGGCAGAAGGAGCAACCTTCTGCAGTGCGGCGGGCTCACGGTGGATACGGAGCGGAGGACAGTCACGCGGGACGGAACGGAGATCCCGCTTCTGCCGAAGGAATATACGATCCTGGAGTATATGATCCGCAACCAGGGGATCGTGCTGTCCAGGGAGCAGATGGAGAACCAGATCTGGAATTACGAGTATTCGGGGTCGTCCAACAACATCGACGTGTATATCAGCCGTCTGCGGAAAAAGATCGACGACGGCTTTGCGGAAAAGCTGATCCATACGATCCGGGGCGCGGGCTGGGTGCTGCGCGGGAAGCCGTGAGACAGGGACATTCGGGCGTGACCGGGAACGAGACGGCGTGCGGGGCGGATGGCCCGGAAATTGCGGGGGGAAGATATGAGAAAATATTCAGTCAAATGGAAGATCACGCTGTGGCTGACGCTTTTGATGGCGCTGCTGTCCGGCCTTCTTCTGGCGTTCACGCTGTCTATCAGCCGCTCGGTGACCGAGCGGACGGCAATGAACCAGCTGACCCAGACGATGCGGGACAATGCCGCGCAGCTTTCCTGTTCGGAGGGAAGACCGGTCATTGCGGAATCGTTCCGGTTTTCCGAGAACGGCGTGACGATGCTGATCTACAGCAGGAGCGGAGCGCTCCTGGCGGGGCAGCTGCCGGTATCGTTTTCCGCGGACGAGACGTTTGAAAACGGGACGCTGCGGAGCGTATCCGCGGGCGGGAGCCGGTATCAGATATTGGATCTCTG
>CANRGP010000023.1 GCA_947630085.1 uncultured Lachnospiraceae bacterium | reverse complement strand
GGCGGACGGGCGTGTGGGCTATATGCGGAATCAGTACCTGATGGAGAAGAAATTTTCCCAGGCCGGCGCGTGGCTGCCTGCGCTTCCCCAGGTGGAGATCGCCGATGAGTGGCAGTACAGAAAGGCGGTCATGGAGACGGCGAAAGCCTATCTGGGCGTCCAGTACCGCTGGGGAGGCAAGACCACGGCAGGGATCGACTGCTCGGGCCTGGCGGCCGTCAGCTATATGCTGAACGGCATTTTGATCTACCGGGATGCCCGGATCGTGGATGGATTTCCGCTCAAAGAGATCCGGAGGGAGGACATGAAGCCCGGTGATCTTTTGTTCTTCCCCGGCCATGTGGCCGTATATCTGGGGGACGGGACCTATATTCATTCTACCGGAAAGATCGGAAGCGGCGGCGTCGTGTATAACAGCCTGGATCCGGAAAGCCCGATCTACCGGAAGGATCTGGCCGACGGAATAAAAGCGGTCGGAAGCATTTTTTGACAGAGGGAGAATGCGATAATGGACGAAAGATTAACACTTGAAAAACGGATCGAGGCGGAGCTGAAAAGCTATGACGGGTTTATGGGGATCTATGCCGATGATTTTCACGGCAATATCATTTCCGTGGGAGCGGACGAGAAATTCGAGACTGCCAGCACGATAAAAACATATATCCTGGCCTGTCTGTTTGATGAGGTCGAGAAGGGCCGCGCCAGCCTTGACGATATGCTTACTTACCGGGAAGAGCATTTTGTAGACGGAAGCGGCGTGCTGTGCGCGCTGGATCCGGGTGCGGTGCTGCGGGTGAAGGACGTGGCGACGCTGATGATCATTGTCAGCGATAATATCGCCACCAATATCATGATCGACTACCTGGGTGTGGATACGATCAACGCCTGCATCCGGAAGCTGGGCTGCAGGGATACGGTACTGTACAATCCGATCCATTTTGACCGGTATGATAAGCTGGGGACCACGACGCCGCGGGACTATGCCGGCATTTTTACGCGGCTGGCAAAGGGCGGACTGCTGAGTCCGGAGGCGGATGCGCAGATGGTGGAAATTTTTAAAAAGCAGCATTACAACAGTATGCTGACGAGGAATTTCCCCCAGTATTTTATGGACAGCGATAACACGGACGACGTGATCTTCAGAGTGGCGTCCAAGAGCGGAAGCATGAATGCCTGCCGCAACGACGGAGGGATCATTTTCACTCCCTACGGCCCGTATGTGCTGGTGATGCTTCACAAGAATTTCAGTGACGCGATGTATTATGCGGACCATCCTGCCACAGTGTTCGGAGCGAGGGTGAGCCGGATGCTTTTGGACCAGTTCCTGGCGCTGGAAGGACGGTTCGTACTGTGAGGGAACGGGGAGCCGTTCCGGAGTATGATATCGTCCGTTCCCGCCGGAAGACCGTTTCCCTGCAGGTGACGCGGGACGGCCGCGTAGTGGTGCGCTGTCCCATGCGGATGCCGGTGCGGCAGATCCGGGAGTTCGTGGAAAGCCACGCGGGCTGGGTGCGCGAACACGTTGACAAGGTCCGGAAGCAGCTGGAGGCCCGGCCCGCTTTTACGGAAGAGGAGATCCGGCGGTGCCGGGAACAGGCCCGGCAGACGCTGACGGACAAAACAAAAGTATGGGCGGCCCGGATGGGTGTCACTTACGGGCGGATCGCGATCCGGCAGCAGGCGACCCGCTGGGGAAGCTGCAGCGCCCGGGGAAATCTGAATTACAACTGGGTGCTGATCCTGCTGCCTGAGGAGCTGCAGGATTATGTTGTAGTCCATGAGCTGGCCCACCGGAGGGAGATGAACCACTCGCCGCGGTTTTGGGAGATCGTGGGAGAGCAGCTTCCGGACTATGCCCGGAGAAGGAAGCAGCTGAGGGAATATGCGGGCTGCGTTACTTTGCTTTCGGATGAGCCTCGCTGACTGACTTTCGCTGGCGAGTCGGCTGTTGCTGCGCGGCCGGATCCGAAGCCTCCTGCTGCGCATAATAAGCGTCGGCCGCTATCTGCAGATTCTGCGCCATGATCGAAGAGTACTGACTGGTAGACGCCAGACATCCTCCGGTTTGCCCGGATCAAGCTTGACGGGATCTATGGATGCCATAAAGTCATAGTATTGCCTGATCAGATCATTGACGCCATCCGGCCCGCTGAGTATCTGGTTACAGACGGTATTGACCGTCAAAAGTACAACAAATGTTTTTCGGTGACAAGATTCCTTCTTTCTGCTATAATGTATGGGTATCGGAGATCCTGCGGTGTCCGGAGGAAGCCGGAAAATGGGAGGCGTACATGACTTCAAAGTGGATGGTATATGCAAAAAAAGCGGATTTTGACGGACTGGCCCGCAGATTCGGCATTACGCCTGTGACGGCCAGGATCATCCGCAACAGGGATGTATGCGGAGAAGCGGAATTCGGCCGGTATCTGTACGGGACGCGAAAGGACCTCTATTCGCCGCATCTTCTGAAAGACGCGGACAAGGCGGCGGACATCCTCCTGGAGAAGATCGCCGCCGGCAGGAGGATCCGCATCGTGGGGGACTATGATATCGACGGAGTCTGCTCTACCTATCTTCTGCACACGGCGCTCACGAGGCTGGGCGCGGAAGTCGATTACGAGATCCCGGACCGGATCAGGGACGGTTACGGCATCAATGAGCAGATCATCGCGGCGGCCGCGGCGGACGGCGTCGATACGGTGCTGACCTGCGACAACGGCATTTCCGCCGTGTCCCAGATGGAGTACGCAAGGCAGCACGGCATGACGGTGGTGATCACCGACCACCACGATATCCCCCGGGACGCGGACGGAAACGATATTCTTCCGTGGGCGGCAGCCATTGTCAATCCGAAGCAGTCCGACTGTACATATCCGTGGAAGGAGATCTGCGGCGCGGTGGTGGCCTATAAACTGATCCGGATCCTCTATGAGCGGGCCGGGGTTCCCATGAGCGAATGGGAGGAGATGCTGGAATTTGCGGCCGTCGCTACCGTAGGCGATGTGATGCGGCTGCAGGACGAGAACAGGATCATCGTAAAAGAGGGTCTTAAACAGATCCCGCGGACGAAGAGCATCGGACTTCGGATGCTGGTGGAGAAGAACAATCTGGATATTTACAATCTGAGCGCCTACCACATCGGCTTTGTCATCGGCCCCTGCCTGAATGCGGGCGGGAGGCTGCAGACCGCCAAGCTGGCTCTGCGGCTGCTGCTGAGCCGGGACGAGGCGGAGGCGGATGAACTGGCCCGGGAGCTGAAGCTCTTAAATGACCAGCGCAAGGACATGACCGCCAGGGGCCTGGAGCAGGCCGTGTGCCAGGTGGAGGAACATTTCCGGAACGACAAAGTCCTGGTGGTCTATCTGCCGGACTGTCATGAATCGCTTGCCGGCATCATCGCCGGGCGGATCCGGGAGAGGTACAATAAGCCGGCGTTTGTCATTACCCGGTCGGAGGACGGCGTTAAGGGCTCGGGCAGATCCATCGAGGCGTACCATATGTTCGAGGCCCTCTGCCAGGTAAAAGAGCTTTTTACCAGATTCGGAGGGCATCCTATGGCTGCGGGCCTTTCGATGGCCTCGGAGGAGGACGTGGAGCGGCTGCGCCGCCGGCTGAATGAAAAGGCGGAACTCACCGAGGAGGATTTCATTCCGAAGATATGGATCGATGCCCCGATGCCCATGGATTATGTGACGGAGGATCTTATCCGTGAGCTGGAGCTTCTGGAGCCCTTCGGAAACGGGAACGCAAAGCCGCAGTTTGCCCAGAAGGGGCTGCGGATCCGCTCCGCGCGCGTGCTCGGGAAAAACCGGAACGCGGTGAGGCTGGCCCTCGTCACTCCCGGCGGGACGCCCATGGAGGCGATGGCTTTTACGGACGGCGACGCGTTTCTGGCAGAGATGGGGGAGTCCCGCGTGATGGATGCCGTTTACTACCCGACGGTCAGCGAATACAACGGAAACCGGACGATCCAGGCGGTAGTGAAAGAGTGGAGATTCCAGGGTTGAAATTTTCCGTATGATTGGATATAATGATAAAAACCGCACAGAAAGGCAGGAAAAACCATGGTAGATCAGGTAATGGATTTTATCGAGCTCAACGATCCGGAGGTAGGGGCGGCCATCAGGCAGGAGGCAGCCAGACAGAGACGGAACCTGGAGCTGATCGCGTCAGAGAACATCGTGTCCGAGGCCGTGATGGCGGCTATGGGAACCGTGCTGACCAATAAATATGCGGAGGGGTACTCCGGCAGACGCTATTACGGCGGCTGCGAGTACATTGATGTGATAGAGACTCTTGCCATCGAGCGGGCGAAGAAGCTGTTCGGCTGCGATTACGCCAATGTGCAGCCCCATTCCGGCGCACAGGCCAATATGGCGGTATTCCTGGCGATGCTGAAGCCGGGGGATACGTTCATGGGGATGAACCTGGATCAGGGGGGCCACCTGTCCCACGGGAGCCCCGTGAATTTTTCCGGGATGTATTTCCACATGGTGCCGTACGGAGTCGATGAGAACGGATTCCTGGATTATGACGAGATGGAACGCATCGCTCTGGAGTGCAGGCCGAAGATGATCCTGGCGGGAGCCAGCGCCTACGGACGCGTCATTGATTTCAAGAGGTTCCGCGAAGTGGCGGACAAGGTGGGCGCATACCTGATGGTGGATATGGCGCACATCGCCGGTCTGGTGGCGGCGGGCGTCCATCCGAGCCCCATCCCTTACGCGGACGTGGTCACCACGACGACGCATAAGACCCTGCGCGGCCCGAGAGGGGGCATGATCCTGGCGAACAAGGAGGCGGCGGAGAAATTTAATTTCAACAAAGCCATTTTCCCGGGAACCCAGGGCGGCCCGCTGGAGCACGTGATCGCGGCAAAGGCGGTATGCTTCGGCGAGGCGCTGAAGCCGGAATTCAAGACGTACCAGGAGCAGATCGTAAAGAACGCGAAAGCCCTGGCGGAAGAGTTGCAGAAGCAGGGCTTTAAGATCCTGACCGGCGGCACGGACAATCATTTGATGCTGGTGGACCTGCGGGGCATGGATATCTCCGGAAAGGAACTGCAGAACCGCTGCGACCAGGTATATATCACGCTGAACAAGAACTCGGTTCCCGGCGATCCCAGAAGTCCCTTCGTGACGTCGGGCGTGCGCATCGGGACTCCGGCGGTGACCTCCCGCGGACTGAAGGAGGAGGATATGGCGAAGGTGGCGGAGTGCATCTGGCTGGCCGCCACAGACTTTGAGGATAAGGCCGACTATATCCGCGCGGAAGTGACGAAGATCTGCGAGAAGTATCCGATCTACCGGTAAGGAGAGAGAACGGATTCCGGCGGGGGTGCCGCGGGGCAGCAGGCGGTGTCCGCGCCGGAATCCGTAAATTTTTTAAAATGGGTACTTGACAGATCCATGAAAATATGATAGTGTACAGTATGTATTTTGAATGAGCAGTTGATTCACATATTTTTGTAAGTCACTTGGCGTTCAAGTGTATTACAAAAATATGTGAATTTTTTTCAGGAGAAATGCGAAATATTTTCAGGAGGTGTACCGGAATGAACAAAGGTACGGTAAAGTGGTTCAACGCGACAAAGGGCTATGGCTTCATCACCAACGACGAGACAGGCGAGGAAGTGTTCGTGCACTTCTCCGGCATTGTAGCCGACGGTTATAAGACCCTGGAGGACGGCCAGAAGGTTACGTTCGATATGGCAGAGGGAAACCGCGGTATGCAGGCCGTAAATGTAAAAGCCATCTGATACAGTTTGTTTGAACAGACAGAGGACATACCGTAAGAGAGGTATGTCCTCTTTTGTATCTGCGCGAGCGTCCTCCGCTTCCCGGTGTCTGTGTTTTTCGCTTCCTGGCGTCTGCGCGAGCGTCCTCCGCTTCCTGCGCGGGTTCTCGCGGGTCCGGTTCTTACATATGATAATGGTAACGGGCGGGCCTGCTTTCGCCCGCCGGACGCCATATGTAAGGGAAGGGGGCGGAATCGATGAACAGACGCAGATGGTTTGCATGGAGAGGGACGGCGGTGCTGTTCTGGATGCTTCTGGCTCTTGTGATCACCGTTGATATGGAGTCGAATCTCCGGAAAACGGAGCCGGATCTGCGGGAAACAGGCGGAACGGAGGAGGTTCTTTCGCGTCCCCGGGGCTATGTGGCCCTGACGTTTGACGACGGGCCCCATGCGGTGTATACGCCCCGGCTCCTGGACGGCCTGAGAAAAAGAGGGATCCGCGCCTCCTTTTTTCTGATCGGACAGAACATTGCCGGCAACGAGGACATTGTCCGGCAGATGAAGAAGGACGGCCATCTGATCGGAAACCACAGCCAGAGCCATATGCAGCTTACCGCGGAAAACGTGAGCTCCGCCTATGACCAGATCCTCTGGACCAACCAGAAGATCCGGGATGTGACCGGCGTTCAGCCGTCCCACATCCGCCCGCCCTACGGCTCCTGGAGCGACGAGCTGGCGGAGCTTGTTCCCATGACCGTGGTTCTGTGGAATCTCGATCCGCTGGACTGGAAGAGCCAGAACAAGGAGAAGATCGTAGAATATGTGGCGTCCCATGCGGAGGACGGGAGCATTATCCTCCTGCATGACGTGTATGAGACGTCGGTGGACGCGGCTCTGGAGATCGTGGATGTTCTGACCGGGGCGGGATATGAGTTTGTGACGGTGGATGAGCTGCTGATCGAATGATGGCTCCGATATTTAAAAAAATCACTTTTCTTTCCGGAAAGTATGCGCTATAATAAATATAATCCTATGATCTAGTTTATTTCGTCATTCGCAAGAGAATCCCTGGATGATAACAGAACCGATAGAAGAAGGAGAATGTATATGCGGGAAAAATTACAGACACTGCCGTTGACAGAGCTGAAAGCGCTCGCCAAATCGCAGGGGATCAAGGGCGTCAGCGTTATGAGAAAAAACGACCTGATCGATCTTCTGTGCCGGAAAGCGGACGAGCTGGAGAGCCAGGGCGGCACCGTGCAGGGACAGATCCGGGAGCCGGAGAGAGCGGCGGCCGAGAGCAACGGACGGCCGGAGAGCCCCACGGCTGAGAGCGACGGGCGGCAGGAGAAGCCGGCGGCCGAGAGCGACGGGCGGCCGGAGAGACCCACGGCTGAGAGCGACGGGCGGCAGGAGAAGCCTGCGGCTGAGAGCGACGGACGGCAGGAGAAGCCTGCGGCTGAGAGCGACGGACGCCAGGAGAGACCCACGCGGCAGAGGAGGGAACCTCAGAGGCGAGGCGAATATTCCGACAGGCAGGACGGAGGATTCCGCAGAGGCGAGGCGCAGATCCGGACGATGCGGGGAGCGGTCAGGCAGGCATACAGCGGGAAAGCGGCTTATGTGCCGCGGGGCGACGCGCCCTCGGCGGCGAGAAACGAAACGGCGGCCCGTTCTTCTTCCGCTTCCGAACCCGTGCAGCAGGAGACGGTCAAGCCGGAAGAGACGAGAGAGACTGCGCCGGTGTCCGCACAGAGCACGGGGGCCCTCTCCGACCAGGTTGCGCAGGACATCGCCGAGCTTGACAGCGGGATCGAGGCGAACGGGATCCTGGAGGTGATGCCGGACGGCTTTGGATTTATCCGATGCGAGAATTTCCTTCCGGGAGAGAACGACGTTTATGTGGCGCCGTCCCAGATCCGCCGCTTCAACATGAAGACCGGGGATATCATTGTGGGAAGCCGCCGCGTCAGAACGGCCGCGGAGAAATTTGCCGCGCTTTTATACATCAAGAGCATTAACGGCTATCCGCCGGCAGCCCTGGAAAAACGGCCGAGTTTTGAGAAGCTGACCCCCATTTTCCCCAACGAGAGGCTCCATATGGAGACGCCGGGAAGACCCAATTCCACCGCCATGCGTGTCCTGGATCTTCTGGCCCCGATCGGAAAAGGCCAGCGCGGAATGATCGTATCGCCGCCGAAGGCAGGAAAGACGACGCTTCTGAAGCAGGTGGCGCAGGCCGTCACCACCAATCACCCGGAGATGTATCTGATCATTCTTCTGATCGACGAGCGCCCCGAGGAGGTTACGGACATCAAGGAATCCGTGGCCGGGGAGAATGTTGAGGTGATCTATTCCACGTTTGACGAGCTGCCGGAGCGCCACAAGAGAGTATCGGAGATGGTGGTGGAGCGCGCCCGCCGTCTTGTGGAACACGGAAAGGATGTGATCATCCTTCTGGACAGCATCACCCGCCTTGCCCGCGCGTACAACATCGTGGTTCCGCCCAGCGGGCGGACACTGTCCGGCGGTATGGACCCGGCGGCCCTCCATATGCCGAAACGGTTCTTTGGGGCGGCCCGCAATATGCGGGAGGGCGGAAGCCTGACGATCCTGGCGACGGCCCTGGTCAACACCGGAAGCCGTATGGACGACGTGGTCTACGAGGAATTCAAGGGCACGGGCAATATGGAGCTGGTTCTGGATCGGAAGCTGTCGGAGAAACGTATATTCCCGGCCATTGACATACTGAAATCCGGCACCAGAAACGATCATCTGCTTCTCAGCCGGGAAGAGCAGGAGTGCGTGGATACGATCCGCAAGGCCACCAACAGCCTCAAGCCGGAGGAAGCCGTGGAGAGGATCCTGGATCTCTTCTCCAAGACGAGAACGAACCGGGAATTTATCGAGATGGCAAAAAAGATCCGTTTCTTCTGACCGGAATTTTGTTTTTCATTTTGAGCATCAATAAAAATCATGTTAAGTATTGACAGCTTGAAAAAAACAGGTTAAAATCTCATATGGTTGAAACAAGGGCGTTCTGCTGATGCAGGGCGCCTTTCTCGTTTTTCAATCATAAATGTCGGGACAGAAAGGGTGAGGTTTATGGATCTAAGAGACGATATGGAGCTGTTTGAACGGACGGAAGTGGTGAACGCATTATTGGCCCGCTACGGTGTGAAATTTGGTATTTATAAAAATAATACGTTTCATGAGCAGCTGTTTCCTTTTGACGCGATTCCCAGAGTCATCGACGCCCATGAATTTGCTTATCTGGAGCGGGGCCTGAAGCAGCGGGTAGATGCCCTGAACCTGTTTTTGCTGGATATTTACAACAAGAAGCATATTTTGAGAGATAAGGTGATCCCGGAGGAATTTATCTATGCTTCCAGCGGCTATCTGGCCCAGTGCGAGGGCGTTACGCCGCCCGGATCCGTGTACTCTCATATTTCAGGGATTGATCTGGTGCTGGGAAAGGACGGGGAATGGTACATATTGGAAGACAATCTCAGGGTACCGTCCGGCGCTTCTTATCCCATGATCGCAAGAGAACTTTGCCGCCGGAGCAGTCCGAGAACCTTTCAGGCGGTTTCGGTTGCGGACAATCGTTCTTACGCCGATCTTTTAAAGCAGGTACTGGATCATGTGAATACGGGGGGACTGACGGTAGTGTTCACGCCCGGACGGTATAATGCCGCGTACTTTGAGCATTCCTATCTGGCGGAAAAAATGAGGGTTCCTCTGGTGACGGGCAGCGACCTGGAGGTGGAAAACGACCATCTGTATTTTAAGGATTACAGCGGCAGAAAAGAGCAGGTAGGCGCGGTTTACCGCCGTATTTCTGATGATTTCCTGGATCCCATGACGTTTCGGCCCGAGTCTCTGATCGGGGTGCCTCATATTTTTGACGTGTACCGAAAAGGGAACGTAGCGCTGGTGAACGCGCCGGGAAACGGTGTGGCGGATGATAAAGGCATTTACTATTTTGTGCCGAAAATGATCGAATATTATTTAAAGCAGGAGCCGATCCTGCATAATGCGCCTACGTATCTGCCCTATTACGAAAAGGATATGCGGTATGTGCTGGAGCATTTTGACAGCCTGGTATTAAAAGATGTGGCGGAGGCAGGAGGCTATGGCGTGGTTTTTGGAAACAGCATGAGCGCCAGCCAGAAAGAAGACTTTATCCGGCTCTTAAAGAGCGAGCCGCGGCGGTTCATCGCGCAGGAGGTCATTGATTTCTGCGATCTGCCTATCCTGGAAAAGGGTGAGAAGGTGGAACGGAAAGCAGACCTGAGAGCTTTCGTGCTTTCCGGAGCGGAGACGGTAGTATGGAAAAGCGGCCTGACCCGATTTTCCAGAAATCCCGATTCTTTTATTGTAAATTCATCGCAGGGAGGAGGCTTTAAGGACACATGGGTGTTAAATCAATAGAAAATATGGACAGACTGTATTGGCTGGGCAGATATTCCGAGCGGGTGTATACGACCCTGAAGCTGTATGGTCAGAAGTTTGACAGTATGATAGAAGAAGGCGCGGGCGGATATGACGAATTCTGCCGCTCCCTGGATATCCCGAATCATTATGTTTCCGCAGAGGACTTCCGCAGAAAGTATCCTTTTAGCCCAGATGATCCGAATTCTATTTACAGCAACCTGATCCGGGCGTATGATAATGCTATAGAGCTGCGGGAGGAGATCGGCAGCGATACGCTGGCCTACATTCAGATGGCGGTGTATGAACTGAACAAGGCCGCCGCCAGCCAGGCCCCCATGATTGAGTTTCAGGCGATTCTGGACGATATTCTGGCGTTCTGGGGCATTGTAGACGATATGATCGAGGACGAATTTACCCGGAACATCATTAAGGTCGGAAAGCGGGTGGAACGCATTGATCTGTATGGACGCCTGCGCGTGGACCGCGTCTCCATGACGAGGGAGGTTCGTCGTCTTACCGGCAGGATCCAGCGTACGGGACTGCGGTACCGGCTTCAGGTGATCGATAACCTGAATGAAATGGTAAGTCAGCCGCAGCTGGACTACCCTGCCATTGTGCGGGAGATCGAAAGCATATTGTTGTGAGGGCTTTGCATTTTTCGCGGTGCATAAGGGACTGAAAGGGCATGGTTACGGACATTGAAGACGCTGCGGTTTTGTTATGACTTAAAGATTGAGTTTTCTTCGCCGGTGACGCACCACAGCTTTACGGTAAAGTGCGTGGCCCGGTCGGACGAGCGCCAGCAGGTCCTGCAGCAGGAGATCAGGATCCTGCCGAAGGAATATTTAAGCGAGAATCAGGACGCTTTTGGTAATTGCTATATTTTTGGCAGGACGGATACGGAACACACTCTTTTCAGCGTGGCCGCGTCGGGCGTCGTGCGGACCGGGCTGGCTGACAGCACGGCCGAAGGAGATACCTACCGCCAGGGCGTTTATCTGGCGCAAACCGCATATACCAAACCCGGCCCCGCGCTTGGGAAGCTGTTTGAGGATCTGCGCGGCCCGGGGCCGGAAGATGCGCTGAAGGCCGGCCGGCGCTATATGGAAGGTCTGCGAAGCCGTTTTGCCTATGTGTCCGGCAGTACCGATATTACCACCACGGCGGAGGAGGCCCTGACGCAGGGGAGGGGCGTCTGCCAGGACTATTCCCACATTCTGCTGTCGCTGTGCAGGCAGGCGGGAATTCCCTGCAGGTATGTGGTGGGGATGCTGATCGGGGAAGGCGCCAGCCATGCCTGGGTGGAGGTATTTCACGAAGGGCGCTGGTACGGCCTGGATCCTACCAATAATACGGACGTATGTGAGGATCATATCAAGCTCTCCCATGGAAGAGATTACAGTGATTGTCTGCTTAACCAGGGAGTTTTTACAGGCTTTGCCGGGCAGAAACAGAGCGTGTCCGTACAGGTCTGGGAAAAAGAGCCGGAATAAAACCGGAATAAAAATAAGAAGAAACGGTCCGAACGGAGGATGGGCCGCCGCGGCGGAAAGGAATGAAAGATGATGATAATGACGGTAGTCAGCGTGCCGCTCCCTGTAGATGAACAGCTGGAGATCAGGAAGAGCCGTTTCTGCCCCGATAACGGCGGAAACGGAAGACGCATCAGCATAGTGACAGGTATCCACGGAGATGAACTGGAAGGACAGCTGGTATGCTTTCAGGTGGCGAAAAGGATCAATGAGCATCCGGACAGGCTGCTTGGAACGGTGGATCTGTATCCGGCTATGAATCCGCTGGGAATAGATTCCATTACCAGGGGCATTCCCGGCTTTGATCTGGATATGAACAGGACTTTTCCGGGAGGGTCGGACGGATCCTTCACGGAATATCTGGCGGCCAGAGTCGTGGAGGACCTGGTGGGATCGGATCTGTGTATGGATATTCACGCCAGCAATATATATCTCACGGAAGTACCTCAGATCCGCATCAACGAACTGCACAGGGAAAAGCTGGTGCCTCTGGCCATGGAGGCGAATGTGGATTTTGTCTGGGTGCATGGGGCCAATACGGTGCTGGAGTCTACCCTGGCCCACAGTATGAACAGTCTGGGAGTGCCCACTCTGGTGGTGGAGATGGGCGTGGGTATGCGTCTGACCCAGGCGTATGCGGATCAGCTGACGGAGGGGATCTTTCATCTGATGGGCAGGCTGCATATCTGGAAGGATGAGGAAATCGCTGTGAAAACACCGATCGTATCCTCCGATTCCTCGGATGTGATCTACCTGAACGCCCCGGTGTCCGGTATTTTCATGAAACGAAAAAATCATGGGGAACAGTTAAAAAAGGGAGACGAGGTGGGAGTTATCCTGAATCCGTATACGGGCCGGATCTTAAAGAGGCTCACTGCGCCGGAAGACGGCTGGCTCTTTACGATCAGAGAATATCCGGTGGTGGATGAAGGTTCGCTGGCCGCGAGAATTTTAAAAAACAAGGGGGAACGGCAATGAAGAAAGAACTTTTGTATACGATCCCTTCCCTTTACAGAGATGATTTTCGCATTCAGGGCTATCGGTTCGGCCATGGGAAAAAGGCGCTTTGCGTGGTGGGCAGTATGCGGGGAAATGAGTATCAGCAGATTTATACCTGTTCTCAGCTTGTGGCCCGCCTGAAAAAGCTGGAGGGCGAGGGACTGTTGAAGGAGGACAGGGAGGTGCTGGTCATTCCTTCTTTAAATCCCAGCTCCATGAACATAGAGAAGCGTTTCTGGCCTACGGACAATTCGGATATCAACAGAATGTTCCCGGGCTACAGCCTGGGGGAGACTACCCAGCGTATTGCGGCGGGGGTCTTTGAGCAGATCAAGGACTATGAAAACGGTATTCAGTTCGCATCGTTTTATATGCCGGGACAATTCAGCCCCCATGTGAGGATGATGAAGTCCGGTTATGAAAATGTGGAGAAGGCCAGGAAATTCGGACTGCCCTACGTCGTACTGCGGATACCGAAGCCGTATGACACAGCCACTTTGAATTATAATTGGCAGATTTGGGAGACGAATGCTTTCAGCCTTTATGGTTCGGCTACGGATGTTATCGATGAAAAAAGCGCCCGGCAGCTGATCGAAGGAATTCTTCGGTTTATGGCCTCGGAGGGGATCCTGAAAGAAGACATAGAAAACAGCGAACTGTCTGAGCCGAGGGTCTTTACGGATCGGGAGCTTCTGGCGGTGCGTTCCAAAACGTCAGGAATCTTTATCAATCTGGCGGAAGTGAATCAAAGGGTGGAGAAGGGACAGCAGCTCGCCTGTATCCTGGATGCGGGAGAAGGAGAAGTAACGGAAAGGCTGTATGCTCCGGCCGACGGCGTTGTGTTTTTTGCCCACAGTAAGCCGCTGGTCTATGCGAATACGGCCGTCTTTAAGCTGCTGGCCTGAGAGCGGAATCCGGCATTTCCCTTGGCTGTCACATTTCTTGAATTTTGTGCTTGCATATGAAAAGATTGTGTGATATACTAATTAGGCTGTTCGTATAATATAAGGTTGTTTGGAAACCAACTTTATAGATTCAAGAGAGGTGAAAGAGATGAAAGAGGGAATCCATCCGGCATATTACCAGGCTAAAGTTACCTGCAACTGTGGCAATGAGTTCGTGACCGGTTCTACCAAGAAGGAGATCCACGTCGAGGTATGTTCCAAGTGCCATTCATTCTATACAGGTCAGCAGAAGACCGCAGCCGCCCGCGGACGTATTGATAAGTTTAACCGCAAGTATGGCCTGGGCGAAGCAAATTAGCAGAAATTGCGAGAGCAGGGTTGGGATTGAGTGGAGACGCTTAAGCCCAACTCTTTTTCATCTCACGGAAAAGGTGTTATAGAAAACGTGTCATGGGAAACGCGATGTTTTCATAGAAGCTGAGGAGTGAGACAGATGAAATATTCTGGAATCGGCGGCCAGGCCGTCCTGGAAGGGATCATGATGAAGAACGGGGACGATTACGCCACTGCTGTGCGAAGATCCGACGGGCAGATCCAGGTGGTGAAGGACCGTTATGTCAGCATGACCAGGAAATACAGGATCCTATCTCTCCCGTTCATCCGGGGGATATTCAGCTTTGCGGATTCCCTGATCCTGGGGATGAAGACGCTGACCGTCTCGGCGGATATCCTTGGCGAGGACGGGGAAGAGGAGGAGGAGCCGGGAAAGCTGGAGCGGTGGCTGGACAGAGTCTTCGGAGAGAAGGCGGAAAAGGTTCTTATGTCCGCCGCCATGGTGATCGCCGTGATCGCCGCGGTCCTGATCTTTATGGTTCTTCCGCTGGGGATCAGCCGGCTGCTCAAGCCGGTTGTCGCTTCGGACACCCTGATGGCGTTCCTGGAGGGATTGATCCGTCTGGCGATCTTTATCCTGTATATCCGTCTGGTGTCCAACATGGAAGATATCCGAAGGACGTATATGTACCATGGGGCGGAACATAAATGTATCAACTGCATCGAACACGGGAAGCCGCTGAACGTGGAAAATGTGCGCGAAAGCTCAAAGGAGCACAAACGGTGCGGGACCAGCTTTCTGATTATTGTCATGATGATCAGCATTGTTTTTTTTATGGTGATCCGTGTGGAGGGCTTCTGGCTGAAATTGCTGAGCCGCATACTTTTGATCCCGGTGATCGCGGGGATTTCGTATGAATTCCTTCACCTGGCAGGCAGAAGCGACAACCCGGTGGTGAATCTGCTGAGTAAGCCGGGGCTCTGGATGCAGGCGATGACGACAAAGGAGCCGGACGACAGTATGATCGAGGTCGCCATTGCGGCTGTGAATGCGGTATTTGACTGGAAAGCGTATCTGAGAGAGAATTTCGGAGAGGCAGAGGTATGACGCTCCGGCAGCTGTATGAGCAGGGATGCGCAAGGCTCCGGGCAGCGGGGATCGATGAGGCGGATACGGATGCCAGGTACCTCCTGCTGGAAGCGTTCCGGATGGACGGCGCCCGTTTCCTGGCGGTGAGGGATCTTCCGCTGACGGACGCGGATGCCGCGTCCGGTGAGCGGTATCTGCGTATGACCGAAAGACGCGCGGACCGGATCCCGCTGCAGCATATCCTGGGATACCGCGAGTTTATGGGGCTGAGATTCTTCGTGGATCCCTCTGTTTTGATCCCCCGGCAGGATACGGAAACACTGGCGGAGCTTGTGCTGGCGGAGCAGAAAACAGCGAAGGACGGCGGGGAATGCCGCCTGCTCGATCTCTGCACCGGGTCGGGATGTATTGCCGTAAGCCTGGCTGTACTCGGCGAATTTTCCCATGCCGCGGCTGCCGATGTGTCGGAAGAGGCTCTGAGGACCGCCCGGGAAAATGCCGTGCGTCTGCTTCCCCCTTCCTGGAAGGTCGCCGGCGCGGAGGGCGGCCGGGAGGAGGATACGCCCCGGCGGAAGATTTTCCGCCTTTATCGAGGAGACCTGTTTGCGGCGGTTCCCCGCGGGGAGAAATACGATATTCTGACGGCAAACCCGCCGTACATTCCCACCGGGGATATTCCGGGCCTTCAGCCGGAGGTGAGAGATCATGAACCGGCGGCCGCCCTGGACGGCGGCCGGGACGGACTTGCGTTTTACCGGAGGATCGCCGCGGAGGCGGCGGAGTATCTGAATCCCGGGGCCCGCATATATCTGGAGATCGGATGGGACCAGGCCGCGGCGGTAAAAGCGCTTTTGGAGGCGGCCGGATACAGACAGATAGAGGTGTTTCGGGATCTGCCCGGAAAAGACAGGGTGGTGCGCGCCGCATGGGAGCCGGGCGGCATACCCGCATAAAGGCCGGGCGGCGCGCCCGCACAGAGGCCGGGCGGCGTGCCCGCATAAAGGCCGGGCGGCGTGGCCGCACAGAAACCGGGCGGCATACCCGCACAGAGGCCGGGCGGCGCGCCCGCCGCATACATAAATGCCGCGGATCCGGCAGTCAGGAGGAAACAGTATGTTCGATCGTTTGGACGATATTCTGATCCGTTATGAGGAGCTGATGCAGGAGCTGAACAGCCCCTCCGTCACCGAGGACCAGGAGCGTTTCCGCAGGCTCATGAAGGAGCAGGCGGATCTCACTCCTTTGGTGGATACCTATAAGGAATACAAGAAAGCGAACCAGGACGTGGCGGACAGCCTGGCGCTCCTGGATGAGGAGAACGACGAGGAGATGCGGGAACTGGCCAAGGATGAACTGGCCGATGCCAAGACCCGCATCGGGGAACTGGAGCGGAAGCTGAAGATCCTGCTTTTGCCGAAGGATCCCAATGACGATAAAAATATTATCCTGGAGATCCGGGCCGGGGCCGGCGGCGAGGAGGCGGCGCTGTTCGCGGCGGAGCTCTACCGGATGTACGTCAGCTATGCCGAGCGCAATCGCTGGAAAGTGGAGCTTGTCAGCTTAAACGAGAGCGGAATCGGGGGCTTTAAGGAAGTGGTCGCCATGGTCACCGGAAAAGGCGCCTACTCCAGGCTGAAGTACGAGAGCGGCGTCCACCGGGTACAGCGTGTGCCGGAAACCGAGAGCGGAGGAAGGATCCACACCTCTACGGCTACTGTGGCCGTGATGCCGGAGGCCGAAGAGGTGGATGTGCAGATCGACATGAAGGACTGCCGCATCGACGTGATGCGCGCCTCCGGAAACGGCGGGCAATGCGTCAATACCACGGATTCCGCCGTGCGCCTGACTCACATTCCGACCGGGATCGTCATCTACAGCCAGACGGAAAAATCCCAGCTCCAGAATAAGGAAAAGGCGTTCCGCCTGCTTCGCTCCAAGCTTTACGACAGAGAGCTGGAGAGACGGCAGAATTCCGAGGCGGAGGAGCGCCGCAGCCAGATCGGTACGGGCGACCGCTCCGAAAAGATCCGCACATACAATTTCCCGCAGGGCCGTGTCACCGATCATCGGATCAAACTGACCCTGTACCGCATCGATTCCATCATGAACGGCGATATCCAGGAGCTCATAGACAGCCTGACCGCCGCCGACCAGGCGGCGAAGCTGGCGAAGCTGTAGCCCCGTATCCGCCATTTTCCGGCAGGATCGCAGCAATAAATTTCTTGCCATATATATTCAACTATGTTATAATGTGAAAACGCGTAAACGCCCGCTGCACATGAAGGAGGATCAGGATATGTTAAATTATAAGAGATACAGGCGAGTACCGCCGGTAGATTATCCCCAGCGCCAGTGGCCCGACAAGACCATAGACAGGGCCCCGATATGGTGCAGCGTGGATCTGCGCGACGGCAACCAGGCATTGATCGAACCCATGGTGGTCGAAGAGAAGATCGAATTTTTCAATATGTTAGTGAAGCTGGGCTTCAAGGAGATCGAGGTCGGTTTTCCGGCGGCTTCCCAGATCGAATACGATTTTCTGCGCCAGCTGGTAGAGCGGAAGCTGATACCGGACGACGTGCGCATCCAGGTGCTGGTGCAGTGCCGCGAACATCTGCTGAAACGCACATTTGAGGCGATTGAGGGGATACAGAAGGTCATATTCCATATTTATAATTCCACCTCCACGCTTCAGCGCGGCGTTGTGTTCCATAAGGATAAAGATGAGATCAAAAAGATCGCCACCGACGCCACGGCGATGGTGCGCCAGTATGCTGAAAAGTATGACGGCGACCTCCTTTTGGAATATTCTCCGGAGAGCTTCACCGGTACGGAGCTGGATTACGCTCTGGAGGTCTGCGAAGCGGTCATGGACACATGGGGGATGGCTACGCCCGAGAGGCCGATCATCTTCAATCTGCCATCTACGGTGGAAATGACGACGCCCAATGTGTACGCGGACCAGATCGAGTGGATGAGCACGCATTTTAAGAACCGGGACAGCATCATCCTGAGTCTCCACCCGCACAATGACCGTGGGACCGGCGTTGCGGCTGCGGAGCTCGCGCTGATGGCCGGAGCGGACCGTGTGGAAGGGACTCTGTTCGGAAACGGTGAGCGCACCGGGAATGTGGATATCCTGACGCTGGCCTACAATATGTTCTCCCAGGGGATCGACCCCTGCCTGAATATTGAGGATGTACGCGCCATTGCGGAAGTATATGAGAGATGCACGAAGATGGAGATCGATCCGCGCCATCCCTATGCGGGCAAACTGGTATTTACCGCGTTCTCCGGTTCACATCAGGATGCCATCAACAAAGGTATGCAGGCCCTCAAAGAGCGGAAGGGAGAGTATTGGGAGGTTCCGTATCTGCCTATCGATCCCTCCGACATCGGCCGTGTCTACGAGCCCATCGTCCGCATCAACAGCCAGTCCGGCAAGGGCGGCGTGGCGTTCGTCATGGATACCTTCTATGGCTTCAAGCTGCCCAAGGGAATGCACAAGGAGTTTGCGGATGTGATCCAGAAGATTTCCGAGCAGCAGGGAGAAGTGGCTCCCGAGAGGATTTTGGAAGAGTTCCGGAGCAATTATACCGAGAGGAAGGAGCCGATCCATTTCCGCAAATGCAGGATTCACGATACGGAGATGGAAGACGGGAGCTTCGCCACTTTGGTGGAAGTCACATATACGAATCACGGAATCGAAAAAACATTTGAGGGCGTGGGGAACGGCCCCATCGATGCTTTGAAGAACGGCCTGGAGAAGGAGCTGGATATCCGGATCAAGGTTTTGGATTACAACGAGCACGCTCTGACATCCGGATCCGGCGCGCAGGCCGCCTCCTACATCCATCTGATGGATGTAAGTTCCGGAAAGGCGACATACGGCGTGGGGATCAGCTCCAACATCACCCGCTCTTCTTTCCGGGGGATCTTCAGTGCGGTAAACCGCCTCTTCTATTAAATCAGGAAAGCCACCGTATAGGATTCACATCTTATACAGTGGCTTCTTATTTTCCGGGTTTTTCTCATTTTTTCAGGTCAGCAAACAGCTCATCGAGGTCGGTGTAGCCCTTTACGGACGGGTCCTTTGCAATTTTTTCCGCTTCTAACATGGCGGCAATCGTTTCTTTATTGGGCGTGTTCAGAGAGACATCAAAAGGAATCCGGCCCTCACGAAGTGATTGACGGACAAAAATGTTAAAAGCGGTGGACAGGTTCATGCCCAGCTCTGCAAAAAGGGCGTCTGCCTGCGCTTTTAAATCGGCATCCATGCGGATGCTGATATTTGTTGTAGTGCCAGCCATACAATCATCCCCTTTCCTTCTGGTGATTATAGTATATTCCAACTGCACGAAAAAAACAATACTTTGCACGAATATTTTTCGGCTTACTGCGGCAGCAGGCGATATCAGGTGCGTGGACGGAACCTCCCGCGGAGCAAATACATGGTCTGTGCCGATTACCGCAAGAAGTGCAAAAAAACCCGGCATAGACGCTTGTCGCGACTATGCCGGATCTTCCGGAGATCTAATATTCGCTTCCCGGCCCGCCCGTCATTCCCGGGACAAGATGCTCTGTGGAGCTTCCGGGTGCGTTGGAGTTCCCCGTGGAGCTTCCGGGTGCGTTGGAATTTCCCGAAGAACTCCCGGGCGCCTGGACGGTAGAGTTCCCGTTCGAGCTGCTCACTCCGGGGCCGGCGGAATTCCCGGAGCTTGTGCCCGGACCGCCGGAGACTGTGCCCGGGGCGTTGGAGTTGACCGCGTTTCCGGTCTGGGGCGCCTGGGTCCCCGCGCCGGAGGAGGAGTAATATACGCCGTTGGCGTCGAAGGAGTAGGATATGCCGTCGATGGTCATGGTGGTATTGGCCGCCATACGGCCTCCGTTCGACGGATCCAGATAATAATATTTGTTGTCGAGATTGATCCACTTTGTCATCAGGTGACCGGAGGAATCAAAATAATACCATCCGCCGTCGATCTCGCGCCACCCGATGGTCATGCCGCCGGAGGAGGGGGACATATAATAGCGGGAACCGTTGGAATCATTCAGCCAGCCGGTGAGCATCCGCCCGTCGGTGTTGAGATAATAATAACGCCCGTTCACCTGCTGCCAGCCGGTAAGCATTTTGGCGTCGTTTCCGAACAGATACCAGCTGTCGCCGATCTGCTTCCAGCCGATCGCCACCTCGCCGCTGTTCTCGTCGGCATAGAACCAGCTTCCGTCCATCTGCCACCAGCCTTTGGTCATGACGCCGTCGCTCTTTAAATACCGGTAGATATCTCCGATCTTCAGCCAGCCGGTCACCATGGTTCCGTCCTCATACAGATAATAGAAATTCCCCTTGTCGTTGATCCAGCCGCTGGACACCATGACGCCGCTGTCATTGAAATAGTACCACTTGTCGTTGATCTGCTTCCAGCCGATGGACATCTGGCCGGTCGTCAGGTCCATGAAGTAGTAATCCCCGGTAGTCGTTTTCAGCCACCCCTTATGCGTCACGCCCGCACTGTCATAGTAGACCCAATGGCCGCTTGAATTATCCCATGCGGCAGATGCAGTGAGAGACGTCCCCAGCGTCATGGTTCCCAGAAGGCCGGCGAGAACCAAAGCATACAGCTGCTTCTGACGTTTCATATTTTACCCTCCTCATACAAGAATCGCCATAAAAACTCATTATTTACCAGTATAACATAAAAATCCCACAAGATATAGAGGTATTTGGTAAAATTTTATTAAGTTTTTGTGACAGATGCGATTATTTGAATATCTTGCGGTAATAGCGTTTTGCATAGCGGTACATAATGATGGTATATTCTCCGAATTCCTGCCCGACAAAGCTTTTATATACCGCCCAGAGGCTCCAGAGAAAGCCGCCGAGGGCGATGTAGGCGTATACCACGGTACGCTCCTCCTCCTCCGGCTCCCGCTCCAGATACATTTCGATCAGACGGTCCGCTTCTTCCTCGCTGTAATAGGAGTAAATGGCGCACATGGCGATGTCGATCAAGGGATCGCACATCCCGGAGTATTCCAGATCGATCAGCTTCAGCTGCCCGTCCGGAAGAAAGAGAAAGTTGTCGGCTACGCTGTCGATATGGGAGAAGGTTTCCGGGCGCTTCAGGCCGTCCAGCAGATCGAGGAGCCTGTTCACCTGCTCCCGGACCTGCGGGTAATCTTCAAAGGGGATCTCGCCGTACCTGGTACACAGATTTTCATAGAAACCGATCCTCTCCCGGATGTCAAACCGGTGATCCACCCGGATCCCGGAACCATGCAGCCGCCTGAGAAGAGCCATACAGCGGCTCATGTCCTTCGGGTCCCTGGGATCGGCGCATCTTGCCCCCTCGTAATATTCCGCGATCTTGTAGCCGCTGCCGCTGTCGAAGTAGATCACATTTTCCGAGATCCCGAGCGGACGCACAGCGTCGAAGGACGCGGCCTCCTCCCTTCTGTTGATCAGAAACTCCGTTCCGGGCCCCGGGATCCGGCAGATATAGGTCTTTTCTCCCACACGGAAGAGAAAAGACTGGTTGGTCATGCCCGCCTTGACGCAGCGGATGTGGCGGATATCCGATTCCGGGACGGAGAAGACCCTGGAGATCAGCCGGAGGGCCTCGTTGTCCGAACGGTCGCGGTAGCGCGTGTCAAACTGGCGGAGCTCCTCGAGATTCTCAAATTCGTAGACCTGCTCGGCGGGCCGGCGGTTGATAAAGAGATCAGGGACAGAAGAGAGGCCGGACAGGGAAAATGTCCCGTTTTCGGAGAGGGACGCCCCCGCTTCGCGCAGGATGCGCTCCCGCGCCGTGCCGTCGAGCATTTCAAGATAGACCTGCTCCCAGTAAAACTGCTCGGTTCCGGGCAGCCGATAATACGCGTCAAGTACGGGAAGAAAAGCGTCGAGGAACGAGGCGGAGAGAAAGACCGGGCCGTACATGACCCAGGAATCATGCCCGCCGGCCTGTACGCCTGTGATTTTTCCCTTCTTATTAAAAGAGAGACACCACTCCGAGGTTTCTCCTTCCTTATATACAGAGGAATACCAGGAACCACATTCGTAGGTGTGGAACATATTTTCCCGCATCCAGTTATCCGAGGAGAGGATATACATATTTTTGCCCTTCAGGACCGAGCGGGCGTGCCAGATCGTGGACAGCGTATTCTTTGAGGAATACTCCGGGTTAAAAAGAAGCTTTACCCCGTACCGGTCGATCAGGTACTCGAACTTTTCCTTGAGATAACCTACCGCTATGGTGATATCGCGGATGCCTGCCTGGTGGAGCTGCCGGATCTGCCGTTCGATCATCCGCTCCCCGAATACTTCCAGGAGCCCCTTGGGGGTTTCAAAGGTCAGCGGGACAAAGCGCGAGCCAAAACCGGCCGCCATCAGCAGGGCCCCGTCCGCCCGGAACGGGGCGAGGTATTCCAGCCCCGCTTTTGTAACCGAACGGGAATCCCCGTCCCGCGCGATCAGCCCTCTCTCGGTACATTCCTGCATCAGCCCGTTGACCGTACCCAGGGAAAGTTCCATGGCGGCCGCCAATTCTCTCTGCGTTATGTCGGGGCGTTCCCATATGTTTCTGCACAGCAGTGCCGTTCTGTCCATACGATTCCTCCGTTCAAAAATCATCTCTTAAAATAAATATATGAACATTATAGCATAATCAAAAGGAATTTCAAGAGGAAAGCGGAGCGCTTTTCCCCTGGAAAGCGGCAGGATTGTACTTATATAAATACAATCCAAAAAGGAAAAAGGCTTTTCGTAAGTTTTACGTAAGAAAATGCACAGAGAAAAGTTATAGCATTTCAGGCAAAAATATATTATACTGTCAATGTGGTTGAGGGAAAGGTATTTCCCGGATGAGGATCCGATACGTGACGAAAGTGAAGAATCTTTCAAAAAAAGTCAAAAAAGTATTGCTAATTCTCATCACAGGAAGTATAATTACCTCGTAATGCAAATCAGGTTTCTCCATAGGGGGGACCAAAAAAGGAAAAAGGAGAGTGCATTCATTATGAGAAAGCAGACAAAGATTGCTGTCCTGGTATCGGCAGCAGCTCTGTTGGCAATCGGCGCTTCCATGACCTCTCTGGCTGCGTGGGATCAGACCGACGCAGGTGAGTGGATCTTCAAGGATGCTGACGGCGACAGAGTGTACGGCGAGTGGCGCAAGTCCGGCGACAACTGGTATTACCTGGATGAGAGCACCGGCGTCATGGCAGTCAACAGACTGATCGAGTACAACAACGAGTGGTACTATGTAAACGCTGACGGTGTTCGCGTGTCCAACGCATGGCAGGAGTTCACAGCCAACGACGACATTTACCTGAGCTTCAATCAGGCATTTGACGAGGGTGACCTTACCCCCAGCGTTGTCTGGTACCGCTTCGGCGACAACGGCAAGGCTCTTCGCGCAGGCGACAAAGATTTCGACAACAAGGTTGTGAAGGAAATCGACGGCAGATACTATGTATTTGATGAGCAGGGCCATATGCTGAGTGGTTGGGTGGACGATATCTACAAAGAAGACGGTTCCATCAACTACTACTATCTGGGCGGCGAAGGCGAAGGCTGGGCCACCACAGGCTGGAAGCAGATCTTCACCACCACGCAGGGCGACAACGGCGACGGCGCTCCGTATGAGAGCACCAGCGACACCTGGTTCCACTTCAGCGACAAGGGTGTTATGGATGTCGGCGGCGACGCTCCCAAGTGCGTATACATCGACGGTGCGTACTACTACTTCAACAACAGAGGCCAGATGCTGAAGGATACCAAGGTTGCGATCGCGACTCCTCCGGATGCTTCCGGCATGAACGCCTGGGTACAGTCTGACGGTTCCACCGTTATCAACGGCTGGTATGAGACCAAGGATGATGACGATAACGTTATTTGGTACTATCTGATCAACAAGACCGTTGAGGAAGCCGGCTCCACCAAGAAGCAGACCCTTCGCGGCGTACCGTTCGGCATGAAGGCCAACGGAGAGGGCGATGATGAGGAGTATATGGGCAAGCTGATCAACGGCAAGAAGTATCTGTTCAGAACCTCTGACGGCCGGATGGTTACCGGTAAGGTAGTTCTGGCGTACGGTCTCAACCTTGTCTTCGATTACAACACCGCAGGCAGACCGATTACCGAGACCTTCGGCATGAAGGAAGTGGGCGATTGGGGAATCTACTTCTTCAACAAGGAGAGCGGTTCCGTTAACGGCCAGATGCTGACCGGCAAGGTGGAGTACGATGAGGACGACACCACCAACACCTACTACTGCAAGAGCGACGGTGCTGCTTACACTTCTGTTATCGCAAGCGGCTGCCTGTATGACGAGAACGGCATTCGCCTTGAGGCGACCGATGGCAACACCTACCAGCTGATTGACCTGACCGACGAGATCAAGGATGGACAGAAGTACATGATCAGCACCAAGAAGGATGAGACCAAGTACATCGGCATGAACGGTGCAGGCGTTGACGGCAAGTACTATGTTGTTGTCAGCAGCAGCGGCAAGATCAAGCAGTCCGCGAGCAAGATGAAGGTCGGCGACGACTACGTCGAGATCAAGGATTACGTTGTTACCGCTTGGAAGTAATTCCATGGCAGCATACTTATGACCCGCTTAAGACGAGACAGAATCATACCGGGCGGCAGGATTTCCTGCCGCCCGGTTTTTTAGTGGTGCGCTCGGCAGCGCAAACCGGTTGCGCTTTGCGCGTTTTTCTGATAGAATGAAACAGCGGATATTACCGGGATCTACGGATACGGGGAAGAATATTCTGTGCCCGGCGGGCTGAGATGGAGGAAGCATATGGCAAAGAAAAACAGGCAGAAGGGGAGACAGCCCTTTCTGGAAACGGTGATGGATATTTTTGTAGTGGCGGTGATGGGAGTTCACTGGCTGGTATTTCATGATTATTACTTTGATATTTTGCCGACGAAATACCGCTTTTTCTGCGCCTGTAGCATCACATTATTTGCGGTGTTTGTGCTGTACGGCCTGCTGACGCTGCAGCCGCGCAAACTGCTGGAAAGTCTGAAGGGAAGGAAGCTCAGTCAGCTCCTGAGCCCCACGGACTGGTGTGTTCTCGCGTTTATCCTGATTGCCGCGATCTCCACAGTATTTTCGCCGTTCCGCTACGAGGCGTTCTGGGGAAACGAGGGACGCTATTCCGGTCTTTTTATCCTGCTCCTCTACACCGGGATCTATTTTTGCATGACACGCTGCTGCCGCCTGAAAAACTGGCATATTCAGATGTTTCTGGCGGTGGGGATGTTCGTATGCCTGTTTGGGATCACGGATTTCTTTGACCTGGATCTGTTTCATTTTAAGGAGAACATTCGTCAGACGCAGAGATTCATGTTTACCTCTACCCTTGGAAATATCAATACCTACACAGCGGGCGTAGCTATGATCGCGGCGGTCGCGGCGGTGATGTTTGCGGGCTGCGACGGCATCCGGGACAGTGTATGGTACGGCATCTGCACCTTCACATCCTTTGTGGCGCTGATCATGGGAGAGAGCGATAATGCCTATCTTTCCCTGACCGCGCTGTTTGGATTCCTGCCGCTTTATCTCTTCCATATCCGGAAAGGACTGCGGAAATATCTGCTGATCGCGGCGATGTTCTTTTCGGGCGTCAAGCTGGTATCCATCCTGCAGACGGCTTTCCATGTACAGGGCGTCAAGCTGGGCGGCCTGTTCCAGATGATCGTGGCATTTCCCGGAATCTGGGCGCTGATCGCCGCTCTGTGGGCGATTCCGGCACTTCTGTATGGCGCCGCGATTCTGAAAGCCAGGGCTTCCGCCGAAAAAACGGAACAGAAAGCGGAGACGGCTTCCGGCCGCAGGGATCTGTCCGTGTGGTTTGTCCGCGGATGGTGGGTCCTTATCGGGGCTGCGGTACTCCTGCTGATTTTTGTTCTCTATGATGTGAATATTGCCGGAAACGGCGCGCGCTACGGCGCACTGGAGGAATATTTGCTTTTTTCCGACAACTGGGGAACACAGAGAGGATATGTCTGGCGCATTGCGGTCGAGGAATACATGAAATTCGATCCGTTCCATAAGATATTTGGCTCAGGGCCGGATACCTTTGCCCTTCTGGCATATTTTAATCATTACGAAGAGATGGCTTCGCTGTACGCGCAGCTGTATGACAGCGCCCACAATGAGCTGCTGCAGTATTTTGTCACCGTAGGGCCGCTCGGCCTGGCGGCATATCTGGGGATCTTTGTTACGTCCGTGTGGAACGTGGCAAAGAAGAAGCTGGATAATCCCGCCGTGGTCGGGGCGATGTTCGCGGTAATCTGTTACCAGTTCCAGGGACTGGTCAACATTGCCGGCCCCATCGTGACCCCGATCATGTGGATGCTCCTCTGCCTGACGGTTCTCAGGACCCCGGAGCAGCGGCAGATTGGCAAAATTGGGGGAAGGTAACATTGCATATTCCGGGGGGAAGTGATATACTGGATGAAGGTTCAGAAGACACGGAAAGAGAATGGTGATCATGAGAAGATCGAGAGAAAAGTACAAGCGGTTGTTTAAACTGTTGTTTGCGGCCGTGTTGGTTTTGGGAGTAGTCGGTCTGTACGGGCTCATGTGGATCTATTATTACAATCCTTATGTGCTGCAGAGTGAATTTTCCTTCTATCGCCGGGGCAACTGGCTGATCATCCTGCTGTATGCCATTTTGCTTACGTTTTTCCTGTATACATACGGCGGATTTAAAATCGGTTTTTTAAAAAACGGGAACCTGATCTATTCCCAGATCATTTCCATTATATTTGTCAATGTATTTACGTATTTTCAGATCGCGATCATTGACAAGCGTTTTGTCAGCCCGGTCTATATGCTCGCGCTGACCGTGGGAGATATTCTGTATGTGCTGCTGTGGACGATGCTGTTCCTGATCGTCTACCGGGCGATGTTTCCGCCCCGCCGCCTGCTCTTTATCGAGGGCGACCGCAGGGATTACCATCTGCGGGACAAGATCAATTCCCGGGAAGACAAATATGAGATTCAGGAGAGCATTTCCTACCGGCGCGGGATGGAAGTCATTGCCGACAAGATCCGGAAGTATGACGCGGTGATCATCGGGGATATGCCCTCCCATGAGCGCAATCTGATCCTGAAATTCTGCTACCAGAAGGGGATCCGGACCTATACAGTCCCGAAGATTTCCGATATCCTTCTGAGAACCTCCGATGAAATGAATCTGTTTGACACGCCGCTGTTTTTGTCAAGGAACCTTGGGCTGACGATAGAGCAGCAGTGGATGAAGCGTCTGGAGGACATTTTGCTATCCATTCTGATGCTCGTCGTCTTTTCTCCCGTGTTTTTGATCGCCGCGATTGCGATCAAGGGGACGGACGGAGGCCCGGTGTTCTATAAGCAGGATCGCCTGACCCTGAACGGAAAGGTGTTCAAGATATACAAGTTCCGTACTATGGTGGTAGATGCGGAAAATCGTTCCGGCCCTGTGCTTGCTTCCGAGAAGGATCCCAGGATCCTTCCCATCGGCCGAATCCTCCGCTCTACCAGGATGGACGAGCTCCCGCAGCTCATCAATGTGCTGAAGGGCGAGATGGCCCTGGTGGGGCCCCGCCCCGAGAGGCCGGAGCTTGCGGCCGAGATCGAAAAAAAGATCCCCGAATTTTCCTACCGACTGGGAGTGAAAGCCGGCTTGACAGGTATGGCGCAGGTTTACGGGAAATACAATACCACGGCCTACGACAAACTGAAGCTGGATCTGATGTACATACGGAAATACTCCCTGCTGCTGGATCTGAAGATCATCATCATGACTCCGAAGATCCTGTTCCTGAAAGAGAGCACGGAAGGCGTCCTGCCGGATTCGGAGGAATCCGCGGAGTGACAGGATTGACAAATTTCCTGTTCTTTTGTATAATTTCCTTTGGCATAGCCACTCTACTGATATAAAAACCCAGACGAGATTCGTGAGCCTTGAGACGACGTTTCTGCAGAAGGGCGTTATAACAGCCACAATATATGCGGGATTGACGGAAGAATTCCGCGTTCGTGCATATACTAATGGCAACAGGCATCCGGGCTGACTTTTAGGCGCAGGTCGGAATGGCGAAGCCTATCTTTCCTGGGAAAGAAAACGGGCGGATCAAGCGGAAAGGAACGGCATCGGATATGTTGTGGTATGTAATACAGACCTACACGGGGAGAGAAGAGAAGCTGGTGGAGATGATCCGCCGCATCGTACCGGGCGAATATTACGGGGAATGCTTTGTGTGCTATTATGAACAGATCCGCTGCAGGAAGCAGGAAAACCAGGTGCACATCCTTCGCCTTTTCCCGGGGTATGTATTTATTTCAACCGCGGATGTTGACCGATTGTTTCAGAGACTGAAGAGCGTCCCTGCCATGTCCAAGATCATGGCAGCGGGCGCATTTGCTTTCTTTCCGCTCGATGAGGGCGAAGCGGAGTTCATTATGGACATCATGGACGAGCACCATGTGGCGCGCCTCACCTATGTGGCGACGGACGGAAGGGACCATGTGGCAGGACTGTCCGGGCCCCTTGAAAAATGCGTGTCCCGCATCCGGGAATATCAGTTCCGGAAAAGATATGCCCTGGTCTGCCTGCGGATCGCGGGCCAGGAGAAGACGGTGCGGATGGGGATCATCCTGAATGACGACATCCGCAGGGAGCTGGCCTATGGCAAAGTAGAGGCGATGATCCATACGCCGGACAGATATGAAATCCCGGATTCCGGGCAGGACAGGGGCCCGGAAAGCGTACCGGTACAGCTCCGCCCGGGAGACACCGTGACGGTAACCGGGGGAGTATTTGAAGGAAACAGGGCCGTGGTCAGCCGGGCCGGAAAGGACACGGTGAAGATCGCCGTTTCCATACTGGGACGGGAACTGTATGTGGAGCTGCCCGCCGAAGACGTGACAAGGACGGCGGAGGACGACGGGACCGCGGCGGGGTGTGATCTGCTCCGGTAATCGGCGCGGAACCGCGGCGGGGCGAGATCTGCTCCGGTGATCGGCGCGGGACCGCGGCGGGGAGTGATC
>CANRGP010000022.1 GCA_947630085.1 uncultured Lachnospiraceae bacterium | reverse complement strand
GAAAAAGGCCGTAAAACGCAATCAAAAGCATCTGCGCAATAAGACCCGCCTCCTGAAAGCCAGGGGGCTCTTCCTCGTAGTCCTGCCTGTATGCGCTGCAGTGCTGGCCGCCGAAACAGCCAAAACCTGGCTGCGTATCCGCCTGCGCAGCGTCCCGGGAGAACCGGATCCGGCTCCCTCCGTTCCGGAGCCGGTCGAGCTGGATACCTTCCGCCCGGAATTCATCACCCCGGTCCCCGTGGAGACAGAAGCCCTCTCCGGTCAGCGGGTGAACACACAGATCCCGTTTTCGTCAAATGAATAATACGTATCGCCTATCTTGACCGTCGTATTCTTTACCATCCTGTAATTGCTGAAATAATACCTGGTCCCCCCGATGGTCCGCCACCCGGTCCCCTCATACGTCTTTTTGTAATCCTCAAACGAAAACTCCAGACATACGTTTCCCGTCACGCCGCTGACCCTGCCCGAATCGGTGCACCTCCAGAGCGTGCGATTCTGGTACGCGTTGGCCATGCCGTAGCGGCTGTACCAGATATCATAGGGCATCCTGGACACGTCCAGATACCGGTTCAGCCAGTCGTTGTCTCCGTAAACCGCTGCACGGTATCCGGCAGCCTCGATCACCTCGCAGAACGCGTTGGCCATATCGGTGATCTGTCTGCGGCTGAATCCCTGCTCCGCAATATACTGAGAGGAAATGTCATAGGCGATGGGATAGGAAACCGTATAGTCCTTGACAATCTCCAGGACATACTCCGCCTCTCTCCTGGCGTCCTCCACACTCAGGGCTTCCCCGTAAAAACAGACTCCCGCCTTGATCCCCACACCCTCCGCTCCCTTCATATTGGCATCAAAATAGGGATCCATATCATTGTAATAGCCGAGGCGCACCATGACAAAAGAAATATTGTCGCGGACGATCTGTTTCCAGTTGACGACGCCTGCCCGGTTCTGATATTTGCTTATGGTCATGCCTCTCTCCACGGCATCCCGGATGACCGTCTTCCCGTCGGCCGACACCCAGCCCTGTTCCGTCTTCTCCCACGGCGGGGCCGCCGAGGCCGGACAGACGGCCGACAGCAGGAGCGCCGCGCAAACGATCAGGACCGCCGGCCCTTTTCCCCTTCCCTTTTTCATCATTCCTCTTTCCGAAACCGATTGATTTCTTCCGCCAGAAGACGCACATTTTGGATCAGTGAATCAAATACCCCGTACTTGTAGAGGCTCATCAGAAAAATACCGATGGGAACCGCAAGGATCATTCCCGATATTCCCCTGACCTTAAAACCGATATAAAGCAGGAACAGCGTGGTGAGCGGAGGGATCCCCATCGAATCCCCCACAATCTTCGGCTGTATGATCTGACGTACCACCTGGGTAAGCACATACAGAGCCAGAAGTCCCACGGCGAACGCCCACTCTCCCGAGAACAGTTTGACCGCGGCCCAGGGGAAGAGGGCGGTCCCCGTACCGAATACCGGCAGGAAATCCAGGAGCGCGATCAGCACTGCCCAGAGAATCGCGTATCTGACCCGCAGGATCAAAAATCCCGCGGACAGGATCAGGCACACCACAAACATGATGCGGAACTGAGCCATAAAATATCCGCCGATCACACGGGCGATGTCCTTTTTGAAAAAAGCAAAATAGTCCCAGACGCCCTGAGGGATCACACGGTGAAGCACTGCCAGGATCTGCTCCCTCTCCACGATAAAGAAATACGACGAGAGGATCGTCACCACAGTGTAAACGAACGCCGCCGGGATCCCCTTCGCCACATTGCCGGCCACAGTAACGGTGGGGAACGCGATCCCCGATATCAGATTTCCCAGAGTGCTTCCCAGATTCTCGTTCAGTCTCAGGACCCATGCCTGCATCCTGGGCGGAAGCATCTGCGAAAAACGCGCGATACCGGCGGAGGCGTTCTGAAGCTCCGCCCCTATATCTTCAAACATTCCGGGAAGCTCTCCCACAAGGCGCACCGCTCCCATGAGCAGGCGGCTGACCGCAAAGTACAGGACGCCGATCACCAGCGCCAGAACCGCGGTCACCACCACCACGGAGCTGTGTCTGCGCACGAGCCGCAGATGACGCTCCAGCCACTTGACCAGAGGGCTGGCGATCATCGCGATGATCCAGCCCAGCACAAACGGCAAAAAAAACCGGAGCGCCCACAGGCCGCACACATATACAAGCAGCACCACCGAAACCGGGATCAGAATATTCAGAACGATCTTCCACATCCGCCTGCTGTCCATATCTTCTGCCTTTCGCTGAAAAAAGTCTCAAGAGAAGCATAGAGCATCTCCATCTCCTCATCCGTCCCGACGCTTATCCTCAGATAATCCGAAACACGCGGGCCGTCAAAATGCCTCACATAAATGTGCTCCCGGCGGAGCGCCTGATAGATCTCCGCCGCCGGAACCTCCGTATGATGCGCAAAGAGAAAGTTGGCCTCCGAATCCGGGAATGTAAATCCCATCTCCCTGAGGCGTTCCTTTGCCCGCTCCCTGGTGCGGACGACCGCCTGCACGGTCTCCTTCAGATACCGGACATCGCGAACCGCCTCCGCTCCCACAGAAATGGACACCGCGTTCATGGTGTAGGAATTGTACGACTCCTTCACATTCTTCAGCGCCCGGATCAGGGACGGAGAACCGATGGCGTATCCGATCCTTGCCCCCGCCAGAGAATACGATTTGCTCAGCGTGCGGACCACCAGCAGATTTTCGTACCGGTCGCAAAGCCCGCACACGCTGGCGCCATCTCCCGCAAAATCGATGTAAGCCTCATCCACTATCACCACCGATTCCCGGCAGCTCCTGATAATGCTCTCTACGCTCTCCTTCTCCATCAGGAGGCCCGTAGGCGCGTTGGGATTCGGAAAAACGATTCCGCCGTTTTCTCTCATGTAGTCCCCCGGACGGATCGCCCAGGCTTCATCGAGCGGAACCCTCTCACAGGGGATCCCGAACAGCTCCGCCCATACGGGATAAAAGGAATATGTCACATCCGGAAAGAGGATCGGCTTCGGGGAGTTGAAAAAGGTGAGAAACGCCATACCGAGCACATCGTCCGACCCGACTCCCACAAAGACCCTGTCTGCGGAGACACCGTGGTATCCGGCTATCGCTTCCGTAAGCTCCGACGCGGACGGATCCGGATATCTGCGCAGAAGATCCGTATCCAGGTCCTGAAGCCGTCTGCGGACTCCCGGACATGGCGGATACGGATTTTCATTGGTATTTAGTTTGATCAGGCGTCCGCCGTCGGGACGGGGCTGCTCCCCGGGCACATAGGGCGTCACGCTGCGAAAATTTGCTTCCCAAGGTTTCATCTGGATTCTCCTTTTTCAGTCCTGCCTCCCGCTTTCCTTCCCCAAAAGGCCATATATCCGCGCCACCTTTTCAAACTCCGGAAGGGACCTCTGGATCTGCTCGTAGGAAACGCAGTAGGATATTCTGACATACCCCGGACACGCGAAGGAGCTTCCCGGAACCACAAGGATCCGGTGTTCCCTGCAGACGTTTACGAACGCGCTCTCATCCTGCACCGGCGACTTGACAAAAAGATAGAACGCTCCCTGAGGACGGATACACGAAAATCCGTATTTTATCAGAGCCGGATACAGAAGGTCCCGGTTCCTCTCATACGCCCCGACATTGGCCTGCACGTCCACACACCGGCGGATCACCCTCTGCATCAATGAGGGGGCGTTAACGCTTCCCAGGACACGGTTGGCTATGGACGCAGCGGCAAACACCTCCCCGCTCTGCTCCAACTCATCCGGGATCACCAGGTATCCGATCCTCTCTCCAGGAAGGGAGAGCGACTTGCTGTAAGAATAGCATACCACAGTGTTGGGGTAATATCGGGTCACATAAGGAACCTCGGCGCCGTCATAGGCGAGCTCCCGATACGGTTCATCGGAGATCAGCACGATGGGATGCCCCACGGCAGACTGTCCCTCCAGGAGGATGTCCGCCAGCTTCCGGATCGTCTCCTCCGGGTACACAACACCCGTGGGATTGTTGGGCGAATTGATGATGACCGCTCGGGTCCGGGGGTTGATATGCTTCGCAAGCTCCTCAAGATCGGGCATGAAGTCCTCCGTATTCGGCGGGATCACCGACAGCACGCCGTCATAATTGCCCACATAATTGCCATACTCCAGAAAATACGGGGCAAATACGATCACCTCGTCGCCCGGGTTCAGGATCGTCTTCAGGATCACATTCATGCCGGAGGCGGCTCCTACCGTCATCAGTATGTTGCCCCGGCCAAAAGAGGTTCCAAAGCGCCGGTTCAGGGAGTCTGCCACCGCGTCCCGGACGTCCTCATACCCCGCGTTGTTCATATACCCGTGGACAAAGGTAGATTCCTCCTCTTCGAGAACCGCGCGGATGGCATCTCCCACCTCCTTCGGGGCAGGCACATTGGGATTCCCCAGACTGAAATCGTACACATTCTCCGCCCCGTAAACGGCTGCAAGCCTTTTCCCCTCTTCAAACATCTGCCGAATGGCGGAATTGTTGCCGACAAGCGGCTTCATCTTATCCGATATCATGAAAATATCCTCCTTATACAAACATCATTTCCCGGCCCAATAACAGCAGAGTCCCGCGAGGGCGGTCACTGCCAGATAGAACCAGGTAGTGGGATTGCTGAACCAGGTAGTAAAAAAGGACAGTACCATATATACGCCGAACTGGGCATAAAACAGATATCCCACGGGATTTTTGAATCTTGCGACCCTCCCCGACAGCCAGTATGCCGCCGCCCCCAGGGCCGCAGAAAACAGGGCTACGCCGGCCACGCCGAAATCGTAATACGCATCGTAAAACAGGGTCAGCGTAGTCAGCTCCGCCTTGTCCACATAGATCGGGAAGCTGACCAGGTACGGAAATAAAAATTTAAGTCCGGTAAGAGCCCAGACGGGGAACAGCATCCGCAGCCCGTAGGTATGTGAAGGCAGCGCCTCTACCAGGCAGTTGAAATTCTCATAATTGTTGGCAATATAGATATAGGGCTGGGAGATGAATATGGGCATGGACTCGTATTTCATCTCAAAAATCCCGTTCAGATACTCCACATTATGGCTTCTCGCCACGGTAAGGAGCACATAGAGCGGGATCAGGACCGCAGCGATCCCCATTACCGTCGTGAACCGCACGCGGCGGGTATACGCGATGTATGTAAACAGCGCCGTCACGGCGGCGAAAATCAGCTGGAAGCGTGAAACGCACAGAAGCGGAATCAGCAGGCACACGGCTGTCGCGGCGATGACGATATAGTTGCGGCGGCAGAGTTTGGATCCCCCCTGCAGGAAATACAGAACGGCAAGGGACGGCACCAACACACAGGAGACTGTCAGGTAATGCACTCCCGTCACATGGAACTCGGAATATGCGTGCGGGACTCCCCGCAGGAAAAGCGGCACAAACCCCAGCCACGCCGCTTCAAAAATAAAGGCCGCCAGAGAAACGGCGCTTATCGCCAGGATACAGTAGTAAAGCGGCCTGACAAACGCCCATCTCCTCTCCCTCGTCTTTACCGGGAGATCGTTCTCCCCGCACAGACGGGAAAGGACTTCAAATACGGCCCAGAAACACACGAGCGCCAGAAAAAAACAGACCCATGTGCGCAAAGACCAGTCCGTCTGGAGCCGGCTGAGTTTCAGGCAGGCGATCCCCTGCCCGCCGACCCAAAAAGCCGAAAACAGCCCCCGCAGATGAAGGAGGCTGCGGGTCCTGCGATAATCATAACGATACAGATACGCGGCCGCCCCGATCAGGAGCAGGCCGGAAACGATGTTCTGTCCCAGGCGCCCCATGACATATGCCGCCACATAGCAAATACAGTAAACAACCATAAACCTTGTCCTTTGTCCCGTTATTCCCGCGAAAAGCCGGCGAAAGGGCCGCCCGGATCCTACTCTCCCAGTCCGTCCCGCACGATATCGACCATGCAGGCAAGCGCCTCCCGCTCGTCTTCCCCTTCACAGACAAATTCAATCTCGTCGCCGCATTTCACGCACGCTCCCAGAACGCTCAGCACGCTTTTGGCGTTGTAGGAATTGTCCCCGGTCAAAAACTGAATCTTTGACTTGAAGAGGATCGCCTTATTGCAAAGAACCCCGGCCGGCCGAAGATGCAGGCCGGTCAGATTCCTGATCACAACTTTCTCCTTAACCATAAATTCCTCCCTGTTTTACGGATTCGCCGTGTCTTCACTCCTCGGATTTCCCGAGGTGTCCGTCTTCTTTCCCTCTGACGGGTTCTGCGCTGCCCCCGGCCCCTCGGAGATCGTCGAAAGATCGATGATCTGGACGGAGGCAGTAACCGTCGCCACCGATTCAAATTCCTGATCCAGGTTCACGCTCAGGTTAACCTGATTCATCCCCGGCTCAAGTCCTTCCAGATTCGCCGTAACGCGGATCTGATCGGTCGTCAGAAGATCCAGGTCTTCCTCAAGCCCGCGGATCGACAGCATCACGGAATCGTCCCAGAATTCGTACCGGCAGTTTTCAGGCAGCCCTATCACCTGAATATCCGACGTACTGTATTCAAACTGTCTGGTCCGGAGAGGCTCCACCCGCATGGTCACGGTCGCTGTGGTCTGCGTTCCGCCCGCGATCGAAATGTTGTCCGGCAGATAATCATTCAGATCGACGGTAACCACCACATCCTTTGTCGCCCCGCTGATATCGAGCCCCTTGTCGATCCGGAGCGTCGTGAGAACATCCACTGCGGATCTCCGGCCCACCACGGAAATGCTGCGGACATCACTGTCAACGCCGGTGAACCGGTAGCCGGTAGCCACGCTGCCCGACACCTGGAAATCCAGCGTCAGGTCGCGGGCTCTCAGAACGGAAATGGTATACTTTATGGATGTATTGTCGATCTGAACCTCGTCCTCCAGATTCAGAACCGTACCGTTGGCATCGTAAAGACGGACCGCGGCCTCTCCGGTCAGATCCGTATTATGTTCCACATCAAAATCGGAAATGACGATCTCAACCCCTGCCGAACTGATCTGGCCAATCACGGACTGGGCGCCCGTCGCGTAGATCCGCATCGGTGAAAATGAGACATCCCCGATCACATATCCGCTCGGAGTTTCCCCGATAATGTGAGGCTCCAGCGTAAACGCCTTCGTCTGAAGGGGCTCCGTCTGGATCCGCACCACCGCGGGCGTCGGCTCCACGGATCCCGCAGCGATCATGGATCTCCCCGTGTACGAAGAGATATCCACCTGGACGGGAATGGATCCCGTCACATCATAGAGCTGAGCCAGATCCGCATATGCATAAAAATCGCTGGCGGAGATCCGGGCCTCATCCCTGACGTGCACACGGTAGCTGACGGTCACCGTGTTCCTTCCTACCGGCTCATAGGTCAGCCCGGCGTTCGTCAGGACATCCTCATTGACAAATTCCACCGGAACCATCTGTGTCACAGTAATCAGGGGATTGGAAACGTTCACCATGATCAGCCAGGTAAATACCGCAAGTATCAGCGATAAGATTTTAAGTCCCAGATTATGAGTCAGCTTCGCCTTCAGTATTGCTATCAGCCTTTTTTTCATCCTTCTGCTTTCCTTTCCATATTCTGAAGCGCTTCCCCTGTCCGCTCTCGGCGGATATATTTTCGGCGAGTGCCCGCGTCAGCATTTCCGCGCTGGTCATGCGCTTCAGCCGTCCCTCTTTGGCAAGAGAAATGTGTCCGGTCTCCTCCGAAACGATCAGCGTCAGGCTGTCCGTCACCTCGCTGATCCCCACGGCCGCCCGGTGTCTGGTCCCCAGATCCTTGCTGATATTGGCATTGTCAGAAAGCGGAAGGTAGCAGGTAGCCGCGGTCACCCGGTTCCCCCGTATGATCACCGCCCCGTCGTGAAGCGGTGTGTTATGTTCAAAAATATTGATCAGAAGCTGACTGGTCACCACGCCGTCCACTTCTATCCCGGTCCTCTCAATATCTTTAAGAGAAGTCCCTCTTTCGATCACGATAAGAGCCCCGGTTCTGGCCTTTCCCAGCTCCACACAGGCGCGAACCAGCTCGGTAATGGTCTTCTCGGAAAAACGGTTGTCCGATTCCCTGCCTGTCTCAAAGGGAAGAAGACCGGTCAGAAGATTCTTGCTTCCCAGCTGCTCCAGCGCCCTGCGCAGCTCCGGCTGGAAAATGATGATCACCGCGGTGGCCGCTACAAAAGCCACGTTCTCCATGATCCAGAGGATCGTATACAGCTTGAGTGCCCACGCAAACAGCGCAAACAGCAGGATCACCAGGATCCCCCGCAGAAGGGTCCATGCTCTGGTATTTTTGATCCAGACCAGGATCTCATAGATCAGAAAGGCAATAATGGCAATCTCAAGGACATTGGTTTTCGTGATCTGAGGAAGAAATGAAAGCCACTCATATATTGTGTCGATGATCTGTCCCATGTCCCCTGACATCCTTTCCTTTTATTTTCCGTCCCGCTCCGGGCCGTCAGTCCTCCGTATTCTACGCCTCGCTCCGGCGGCCGTCAGTCCTCCGTATTTTCCGTCCTGCTCCGCCTCGTTCCGATCTTCTGTATCTTGATGTCCGTAGCGGATACGGATATCTTGGGCACGGCCCTCACATAATAATAATAGTCGTCGTCCTCAAACTGCACATATTCCGTCCGCGAATAATCCACGGCAAACACAAAGAAATGAAACACCAGGGCAAGCACCACGGAGAGGATCATCCCCGCAAGCAGCTCTCCCACCTGGATCGTAACGTCAAATACAAAGTCTCCCACAAACACCGAAGCCAGCTGCGCCAGGGCTCCCGCCACGATGGCGATGATCCAGGAATAATCCACAGGCAGCCTCCGGATCAGATAGACGACCAGCACTCCGACCGCGCAGGTAATGACCATGACCAGCATAAGACGGTTCCCCAGAAGCGTCCGGAGCACCTGTGAGAAACGCTCCACCAGCCCAAGAGACGCCTCCCCGCTCAGCGTTCCCACGTTCTGCTTCACATACTGCAGGATATAAAACAGCGCCGCGCCGCAGCAGACCGGAACCGCCGAAGCCAGGCTCCCGGAAAGTCCCACCAGGATCGGAATCGCATACGGCATACGAAAATAGAAAAACAGGGGCGTCAGGATGAGGAGATAGCTGTCTCCCGGCTGAAATCCGTAGTACAGGACCAGCACAAAGATCAGGAAGATCAGGAGGATCAGCATCATCTCAAGAGAGACGCTGCTGAAGTGAGCCAGCAGAAGAAGCCCCGCGACCGTTGCCATCACCCCATAAGGCAGAAGACAGCAGATCAGGGAGAGCACAAGCTCCACCAGCGTCCCGTCCAGCCTCTGCATAAAGCCCAGATTGGCGTTCAGCAGATGGAAGGTAAGGAATCCCAGGACAAAACGGACGGCCGGTATAATAAAGGCATCGTATCTGGCATAATATCCTCTTATCTTCTCTCGTAATACCCAAAGTGAAATCACGGCCTCTTTACCTCCTTACGCGCGCCTGCCCGGTCCGGAAATGTGTAGCGGCTCTCCAGGCGCTTTAGTTTTGAAGTATAGACTTTCATCCCGCGCGACGCGTACCGGTATCTCCGGTATGCAACCACCGCGGTAATGATAAGATATACGGCAAGTCCGGCGGCATACCATCCGGCCAGCCCCAGCACATATCCCAGCGTCTCCGTGAAGTCCACCATGGCAAGGATACTCTCGATCCGGCATATGACTCCCGCGGCGATCCCCACGATCCAGCAGAGCGTGTACCCGAGAAACGACCGCAGGAGGCTGCGGCTGATGTAATCGCCCCGGTAGTACCGGTTCGCAATGGAAAGGCGCTTTCCCTCCGCCTTCTCAAACAGCGCGAGCCCGGTCATCAGCTTCAGTTTTTCCTCATTCAGCATGGCCTCCACCTCATATCGCATTATCATTCATTTTATCAATTTAGTATAACACATAAATCCGTACTTTGCGATACTTACTCAAAATATTTCGCAATTATTTCTTATTTTGTAATAGAACGGATCCCCTCCGGGGAAAAAAAAGAGTCCCGCGAGAGCGGCGTCCAATAAAACAAGTTCACAATGTTTTCGGAGTGCGGCATGATCTCGGTCATGCCGCAGTTCCGTTTATGAGGTCGTTCAAAAGCGAGGCAGGGAGTATCCCAATGTAGTTGTAGCTGATGTCCACATCCTGCACCCGATGTCCGCTGGACTTGTCCGGCGCGTGAACATAGACCGCCTTGACCAGATCGTTCAGGATCGCGGGCGTCAGCTCCGCCAGGTAGAGGTACTTCTTCACCGTTTCGGTATTCCTGAAGCCCTGGTCCTGTGCGTATCGGGTCAACTGTGCCTTTTGATTGGTTATGCTGTTGCTCTTATCTGCAGGTTCGTGCGGGTCCATTATACCATACTCCACCTTCGGGTTCACCTCTTTTCCGATTCTTTTTCAGATTCTTTTGCCATATGACCGAGCAGTTTTTCGGGAAGACTTTTTGAACCGTCATAGCTGCCATTGAAGCGGTATGTCGTCCTGCCGGATTCGATACGGACGGTAACGAATGAGAGAACGGTCGTTTTTGTTCGTGTGATACTCCCACACCCTTATAGAAATCCGCCAGGGTTCCTTGATTTCATTCGTGTTTTCGAGTATAATATAATTATTGAATTATAGGGAAAAGGGGCAATGGACAGTCAAAGTTGTTCGTAAAAAGGACAAGGCTGAAAACTTCTATTGGAGAGCGGATGACTACGTAATTGAACTTACGATTACATACAACAATATGAAAACTCAGCGGTATAAATTCAAATTCAGTATAGATGTCAGCGAAGCTGATTCTTTAAAGGGGAATATTGACAAATCTCTGCAAAGCGTGGTGGATGAAATCTATAGAGTTCCCACTAATTTATTCTGCCCGCAGAAAGATTTTGTTCTTGATGATGGTGAATATACAACCTTTAAGACGGAAAAATTATGATAACGAAATGAGGTGCAAATATGCCCGATAAGAATTGGCAATTTGAACTTGAAGAATATATCAGACAGGGCGAACCTGAAAGAGCTGAAAAAAGCGGGGCATGGCAAACAGCTATCGGCTTACAGGCGGTTGACGGACTAAAAACTTCTGATTATTTGCTGGATACTGCAAAGGAACACATCGAGGGTAAAATAACCATCGATGAGGTTCAGAAGCGTATTTACAGCTATTATGAGCAGAGAACCACACGCACCGAACTTGAGGACAGCACCAAAGAAGCAGATATTGTATCTGCAAGAATAACCAAGCTTTTGGGCGAAAAAGCGTTTCAGTTTTCTCCTGCCGAATGGATCACCATTCACCGCAGATTGTTTGAAGGCGTATTCGACCACGCCGGAAAAATCCGTCAGTATAACATTTCCAAAAAAGAATGGATACTGAACGGCGAATCGGTTATCTACGCTGATTTTAACAGCATAAAAGACACTCTGGATTATGATTTTGCCGCAGAAAAACAGTTTTCTTATGAGGGACTGTCGGTTGAAGCGTCAGTGAAACACCTTGCAAAATTCGCATCGGACATTTGGCAGATTCATCCCTTTGGCGAGGGTAACACAAGAGCCACCGCCGTGTTTATGATCAAGTATTTGAAAACCTTTGGATTCCGTGTCAAAAACGATGCGTTCCGTGAAAATTCCTGGTATTTCCGTAATGCGCTGGTTCGTGCAAACTATAATGATTTGCAAAAAGGTATTCATTCCACCACAAAGTTTTTGGAATTGTTTTTCTCAAACCTTCTGCTCGATACAAATTATGAATTAAAGAATCGCTATATGCACGTTAATTTTGTGGATGAAATTGCTTTTCAAAGTGCCAAGAGCAAAACGCCAAAGTGCCAAATTGACACTTTGGACTGTACTTTAGAAGAAATTGCTGTGTTAGATTTAATAAAAAAGAACCCGTCTGTTAAGCAAACTGAACTTGCAGAACAAACAGGAAAGTCAGTCAGAAGCATAAAACGCATTATAAACTCTCTGAAAAAGAAACAATATGTCCGTAGAGTAGACGGAAAACGCTACGGCAAATGGGAAATTTTGGTTTAACATATAAGAATAGAGGGACTGTCTTTTATCTTCACACCGTCTTTTTTCTGGTCTTTTCTTCCGGGATCACGCCGATCTTTATAAATATGGGATACAGGTAGCTGGCGCCGAAAGTCCCGAGCTTTTTCGGTCCCGTGATGGGGATATCTTCCTTCATCAGTTCCAGCGCCTTATGGAACGCCAGCTCCACCGTAGAGCGTGTGATGGACTTATCCTTACGGCTGACGAACATCTCGTAGCCGCGGATGCTGTATGTAAACGTAAGCTTTTTGGCCGTTTCAAAATTCAGGCCCTGGTGCAGGAGCAGGACGTTCCACAGCAGCTTCCGGAGCTGATCCGGTTTTTTCCTCTCCCCGGGCTCCTGCCCGCAAAAGCTCTGCCCGTTCCGGGAAAGCTCCTCACGCAATGCCTCATGGAAAGCGTCAAGCGACTTCTTCCGCAGATCATTCCGTCTTCTCTCCCGCTCGTTAAATCCGTCGTCCTGCGCCTGTCTCTCCATATTCTTCCTCCGCTCCGGTCAGACGTAAATCTCCGCTTTCATCCCCAGAATATCCGAATTGGCCGCAAGAACAGGCCCGACCACTTCCCGGAGAAACTCGTCTGTCTGCTCGGGAGCGCGCCCCACGTATCTGGACGGCTCCATCGTCTTCTGAAGCTCCTCCATGGAAAGTCCAAACGCAGGATCCGCCGCGATCAGATCCAGAAGATTGTTATCCAGCCCCAGCTCCTTCACGTTCCGGCCCGCCTCCATGGAAAGCTGCCGGATCCGCTCATGAAGCTCCTGCCTGTCTCCTCCTGCCTTCACCGCGTCCATCATAATATTCTCCGTGGCCATAAACGGAAGCTCCGCCATAAAATGCTTCTCGATCACCTTCGGGTAAACCACAAGCCCATCCACCACATTCAGGTAAAGATCCAGGATGCCGTCCACAGCCAGAAAGCCCTCGGGTATGCTCAGGCGCTTGTTGGCGGAGTCGTCCAGCGTCCTCTCGAACCACTGCGTAGACGCTACGATCATAGGATTGATCACGTCGCTGATCACATAATCGGCCAGGGAGGCGATCCTCTCGCTGCGCATCGGATTTCTCTTGTAGGCCATTGCCGACGAACCGATCTGGTTCTTCTCGAACGGCTCCTCCACCTCCTTCAGATGCTGGAGCAGCCGGATATCGTTGGAAAATTTGTGGGCACTCTGGGCGATCCCCGCCAGAACATTGAGAACCCTCGTATCCACCTTGCGGGAATAGGTCTGTCCCGAAACCGGGTAACATTCCGCAAACCCCATCTTCTCCGCGATCATACGATCCGCGGCGCGGCACTTCTCGTGGTCCCCGTCGAACAGCTCAAGGAAGCTGGCCTGCGTCCCCGTAGTCCCCTTGGAGCCCAGAAGCTTCATGCTTCCCAGCACATGGTCCAGATCCTCCAGATCAAGGCAGAGATCCTGGAGCCATAAGGTCGCCCGTTTTCCTACCGTGGTAGGCTGAGCCGGCTGGAAATGCGTGAATGCCAGGGTGGGAAGCTCCTTGTAGCGATCCGCAAAACCGGCAAGCTCCGCCATCACATTGAGAAGCTTTTTCCTGACCAGTCTCAGCGCCTCCGTCATAAGGATAATATCGGTATTGTCCCCCACGTAGCAGGAGGTGGCGCCCAGGTGGATGATTCCCTTCGCTCCGGGGCACTGCTGCCCGTATGCATAGACATGGGACATCACATCGTGGCGCACCAGCTTCTCGCGCTCCTTTGCCACATCGTAATTGATATCATCCGCGTGGGCCTTCAGCTCGTCGATCTGTTCCTGTGAGATGGGAAGCCCGAGTTCCCTCTCCGTCTCGGCCAGAGCGATCCACAGTCTGCGCCAGGTGCGGAACTTCTTGTCTGGGGAGAAAATGTACTGCATTTCCCGGCTCGCATACCGCTCGGAGAGCGGGCTTTGGTATCTATCGTTCATGAAGACCTCCCTGTATGAATTGTGTAAGGTATCCTCCGGCTCCGCAGCAGCCGCGCCTAATGCGCATACTCTCCCCGGATATCCTCCGTGGGAGGCGGGGTCGGATAGTCGCCGTTAAAGCAGGCCGTACAGATCGGAAGACCGCCGGCCATCTCTTTCAGTCTCTCTACCCGGAGGTAGGAAAGAGAATCCGCGCCGATCAGCTGCCGGATCTCATCCGTCTCTCTCCCATGGGCGATCAGCTGATCCTCCGACGGAATGTCGGTTCCGAAATAGCAGGGATGAAGAAACGGCGGGGCGCTCACTCTCACATGGACCTCCCGCGCTCCGGCCTCCCGCAGCATCCGCACGATCTGATGACTGGTCGTTCCTCTCACGATGGAATCGTCGATCATGATCACGCGCTTGCCGCACACGGCCTCCTTGAGCACGTTCAGCTTCACGCGCACAGCGGAAACACGGTCGCTCTGCTTGGGTCTGATAAATGTCCTTCCCACATACGTATTCTTCACGAAAGCCGTGCCGTAAGGGATCCCCGACTCCAGGGCATATCCGAGCGCCGCCGCGTTGCCGGATTCCGGAACCCCCACCACCAGATCCGCCTCCACCGGCGAATCCATGGCGAGAAAGCGTCCGGCCTGGATCCTCGCGTGATAAACGCTCACCCCGTCAAATACCGTGTCCGGCCTCGCGAAATAGATATATTCAAATACGCACCGCGCCTGCCTGTTTCGGTCCGCAAAGCACATACTCCGGTCAGACGAGATCCCGTCCCTGGTGATGGTCACCACCTCGCCGGGCTCTACATCGCGGATGAACTCCGCGCCGACGGTGGCAAGCGCACACGTCTCCGAGGCGAGAATATAGGCGTTGTCCTTCCTGCCGATGCAGAGGGGCCTGAACCCAAAGGGGTCCCTGGCTCCGATCAGCTTGCGGGGGCTCATGATCACCAGCGAATAGGCCCCGGCCAGCCTCTTCATCGCCCTGGCCACCGCCTCCTGGACGCTCCCCGCCCGGATCCTTTCTCTTGCGATCAGATAGGCGATCAGTTCGGAATCGATCGTCGTCTGGAAAATGGCCCCGGTATACGCCAGCTCCCTGCGCAGCTCGGGCGCATTGACCAGATTGCCGTTATGCGCCAGGGACAGCGTCCCCTTGATATAATTGAGTACCAGGGGCTGAGCATTTTCCCGGGTGCTGCTGCCCGCTGTGGAATAGCGGACGTGTCCGACGCCGATATTGCCGTGAAGGCCGCTCAGCGTCTCCGGGGTGAAGACTTCGTTGCACAGCCCCATCCCCTTATAGGTGCTGACCTGTCCCTTCGGGCCGGTCGTATCGCTTACCGCGATGCCGCAGCTCTCCTGTCCCCTGTGCTGCAGGGCAAATAAACCGTAATAGATGGTGGAAGCCACTTCCCCACCATCCAGATCATACATTCCCAATACTCCGCATTCTTCCCGGAGTTTATCATCCGTATCCCGGCGGCTCTCCAGATCCATACGGCAGCCTCCCCGCATTCAGCGGATCCCCAGGCGGCGGAACACTTCCTGATAAGCGTCCTCCACTCCCCCAAGATCCCGGCGGAACCGGTCCTTATCCAGCTTCTCATGCGTCTCCTTGTCCCAGAGGCGGCACGTATCGGGAGAAACCTCGTCCGCAAGAATGATCTGCCCGTGATAACGTCCGAACTCGATCTTAAAATCGATCAGCTCGATCCCCAGTCCCGCGAAATACTCACGCATCACTTTGTTGACGGTAAACGCATATTTTGTAATGGCATCGATCTCCTCCTGGGTGGCCAGATCCAGCGCCAGCGCATAGTAGGAATTGATGAAGGGATCGTGAAGGTCGTCATTCTTGTAGCTGAATTCCAAAGTAGGGGTCTTTAAGAGGATGCCCTCCTCCATTCCCAGCTTCTTGGCAAAGCTCCCGGCAGAAAAATTGCGGATAATGACCTCCAAGGGAACGATCTCCACCTTCTTCACCACCGTTTCGCGGTCGTTCAGTTCTTCCACAAGATGAGTCGGGACTCCCTCCTTTTCCAGAAGACGGAAAATATGGTTCGTCATACGGTTATTGATAGCGCCTTTGCCTACAATGGTTCCCTTTTTCTGTCCGTCAAAAGCGGTCGCGTCATCTTTGTATGAGACGATCAGCAGATCCGGATCCTCCGTTGTATATACCTTTTTCGCCTTGCCTTCATAAAGCAGCTCTTTCTTTTCCATACGTATTCACCTGTCCTTCTCGTGCACCGCTGGTCTCTCGAATCGGGACGCGGCGGCAATGATGTTGATGGAAGCATTATATCGTATCAGGCCGGTTCTGGCAAGTCCTTCCGCCAGAAAATTCGATTTCGATTTCAGGCTTTCATTCCCCGGCTCCGGATATCTCCCGGACGGAATCCTCCGTCCTGTAAAATTCAATCGCGCCGTCCCGAATGCGCACCCGGATCCCGAAAACGTTCTCCGGCGGCCCGACCTCCGGGGACGTCAGTACCCGGCTGTCCTCTACACGTATGGACAGCGCAGGGGGAAGCCCGCCGCGCTCCGCAAGAACTGCCGCCTCCAGCAGCAGCGCCGCCAGACAGCACTTCCTGACGATGCTGTCAGGACGTTCTGCCCTCGGAAATCTCCTCCATGTTTTTTTCTTCCGAAACGCCGAATTTCTCATCCGGATCCGTCCTCCTTTTCCGGCCTTCTGTACCTTCCATTATAATAGAGAGGGCCGCCTTTGTAAAGGCAGAGGATACTCCGGCGCCGCAGGACGTATCAGAAAAGCGTCCGTCCCGCTCCGAAGAGCAGAACAGACGCCTTTTTTATTCTTCAGACAGGATGTTTCGCCGCGGAAGCTTCCGGCCGGTCAATCCTTCCTGTCAGATCCGGCCGATATTTTTTTCCCTGTCAGGAACGCTCCGATCAAAGAGAACATAGCCAGCAGACCGAACAGGCCGATGCGGTTTTCGTCTCCGGTCTTCGGCACATCCGCTAACGGCACGCCGCTGTCGGATATCTGAACCAGAGAGCTTCCCCCAGGTGCGGAAGAAAGCGGAACCGCTTCATCCAGAATGGTCACCACCGAGCCGTTATCCACCGGCGCAAGCGGAGTCGGATTATCCGGTATATTCTCTGTGGACACGGTTCCCGGGCCGGTCATGGAATCCTGCGGATTCACGGTCGTTCCGCCGGTCGTTCCACCGGTTGTTCCGCCAGTCGTTCCGCCAGTCGTACCACCAGTTGTTCCACCAGTCGTTCCGCCCGGTGTGCCTGACGGCTGCGTCTCAGAACCGGACGGGTTCGTCTCGCTCTCTGACGGCTGTGTCTCCGTTTCAGACGGATTCGTTTCGCTCTCTGACGGCTGCGTCTCCGTCTCAGACGGGTTCGTTTCGCTCTCTGACGGCTGCGTCTCCGTTTCAGACGGATTCGTCTCGCTCTCTGACGGCTGCGTCTCCGTCTCAGACGGATTCGTCTCGCTCTCTGACGGCTGCGTCTCCGTCTCAGACGGCTGCGGTGCGATCTTCTCCCATGCAGCGGTGAATACAACCTCCACCGGAGTCCCGTCTCCATACTCTATGGTGATCGGCTGTCCTTCCGCATATGCCTCGCCTGACACCGTCGCCGTCCAGCCGGTAAATTGATACGTATCCTCGCCGTCCTTCACATCAGCCAGAGCCGACGGCCACTCCACCGTGACCGTTCCGTCTTCGTAGACCGTCAGAGTTTCAGATGAGGAGCTTCCTCCTCTGACAGGATCGGTCGTAACCGTAATCGTTCTCTTTCCCAGTTCTCTCCATTGGGCCTCAACTACGATCTGCCCGGACGGCTGCACGGCCGCGTAAGGGATCTCCAGCGTCTCTCCGGTCAGAGTCACGCCGCTGCCGCCCTCTTTTATCTTCCAGCCGTCAAATACGTAGCCTTCCTGCGCCGTAAACTGGTTTTCAGCCAGAGTGTGATTGACAGTGCTTTCTTCCATCACATTCAGCGACTCAGCTTCCATGGAACCGCTTCCGTGCTCTCCTGCTTCATATTGGATCTCCACAGGTGCCTGGCTCTTCTCCACATAAACAGCTTTCACGGTAGCCTCTGCCTCTGTCCTGGCGACAGCCTCATCGTAGCTGACGGATAAAACATCCGTATCTATCTTTCCCACCGATCCGTCCTGAAGCGCCCAATGGCTGAATTTCTTTCCGGCCGGAGGCGTAAAGACGCAGGGCTCAAGCGGGATCTCCACAGAGCCGCCCTCCATCACCTCTCCCGAAGACGGAGACATTTCGCCGCTTCCCTCGCCGGGGTCATAGTTGACAGTGACGGCCTTTTTGTCCAGATCCACCCATATGGCATAAACCGGATAAGTGCGGGCATTTACGCCAGAAGGCCAGGTCAGCAAAATCACATTATAATCAAAGGAAATTTCTGACATCCAATATGTTTTTTCATCCGGACTATAAGCCCATCCCGCAAATTTCTTTCCCGCGGGAGCCGTAAATTCGTTCACCGGCGTTACACTCTTTTCACGGTCGTTCTCAGTAAGCACGATTGTTATGTCATCCATACTCCCCGTGCCGCCGTTGGGATCAAATTGTAATGTAATGCTTTTTTGATCCACATCTACCCACTGTGGATAAAGAGTAGTTGTAAATTCCATTTGACTAAGAACATCATATCGGAAAGAAAACTCCTGCTGCCAATACTTCTCTTCATCATTTGGACGATAAGCCCATCCCCCGAATTTCTTTCCCTCGGGAGGCGTAAATCCGTTTACCGGCTTTATTACCTTGGGATTGTTCTGATTATTTTCCGGAGCAAGAGTAACAATTATGTCGTCCATATGCCCCGTGCCGCCATTGGGGTCAAATTTTACCGTAACCCTCTTCCCATCTATTGATATATAAGTCCGCATAAGCATTTGGGCCTCTGCTTCCGATGTTTCCTCCTCCAGGGCGGACGGCGGCGTGGCCTTCTCCGGCTCCGCGGCGGCAGTCGTTACCTCTATGACCTCCGGTGCCGTCTCCTCACTGCCCCCCCGGGTCTCTTCCGAACCCATGTTTCGTTCTTCGGCATACGGCTCCAGAATCCCGGCGCCGACACTGGAAATCACCAGCGCTGCCGAAAGAACGGAAGCCAGGGCTCTCATCCGTTTTTTGAAATGTCTTTTCTTTTCCATAAAATCTCCTCCTAACAATCCGGAATCTCCTGGTTTTATTACCCTCCTGACATAAAATATGCTCGGCAAATCCCCAGGTTGATTCCACCCGTGTTTTCCCTCCCGGCGTTCGGAAAAGAACACATTTTCTTACACCAGGATATAATTCCTCTGCAATGAAAACATACCACTTTTTCCCGCAGAAAATCAATCCTTATGCGTGAAACACATTTCTACATACACGAACGGTAGGATAAAACATCGATTTCGGACGCTCAAAGCGCGGCGGGCCCGGCCCCCTTTTCTTATCGGCTTCTGTTTTTTCTTATTTCAGTCGGTGCGCACGGTGTCCAAGGCCGAGCGCACCAGCTCCATTGCGCTGCGAAAATATATTTTCTGTCCGCTCCAGCGCACTTCCCCCTGCCAGCTCGTATTCCAACGGCAGATTCTCCTGTCCGTCCGTTTCGGAAGATAACAGATCCCCCATTCCGCCGTCCGCGGAGGAATGGGGGATCTTTGCCGTTCTATAAGGGACTTCTGTCCGGATCGCGGCTTTTCTTTTACTTCACCAGAGCGCCTTTGGGGCTGTCCGATGTCTCATTGAAATAATATGTCTTTCCGTCGATGATATGGCTTCCGACAAACATCGAACCCATCCAGCCGTCAGACACCGGATTCAGATAATAGATGTTCCCATCCGTATCCGTAAACCACCCGGTCTGCATATAGCCGTCCGCGCCGAAATGGTACCAGTCGGTACGTCCGTTGTAGGACAGCTCCGCCCATGCATTCACGGGCCATGTGCCGTCGGCATATCTGTACCACCAGCCGACCGCATCTTCCACCCATCCTTCCGAAACCGCAGGCGCCGAGGACGATGTGGATGATGTGCCGCCCGAGGAACTCCCTGACGTTCCGCCGGAGGGAGCTTTGCAGGGCTCTGCCATCACATAGGTTCCTGGCTGATCGATCTGCACCAGGAGGCTTCCTCCCTTTTTCACGACGGCGCCTTCCGCGAGCTTCACGGCCTTGCCGCCGCTTACATAGTATACAGCCGGATTGGCCGCGGCCGACAGCCCCTCCGGGATTGCAAGCGTCACACGGACCGGTACCTTCAGGCTGCTGATGGGCGTCAGATTCTCTTCATCGGTTCCCTCCGCAAAGCTGATGGTAAATCCCGTCTTTCCCGTGCCTGCGACAGCGCCTACATCAGCCGCGTCCGCATCGCCCAGAGTCACCCAGAAGCGTTTCCAGGGTTCCTCTTCCCCCGGCCGCTGTTCCGGCAGCTCCATATTGGGCGCAAAATAGCTGATATTCTCCAGGAGTCCCGCCGTGGTCTCGCTCTCATTCAGCTCATAATCATATGCCTCCACATAAGCCCAGCATTCGTCGCTGAATCTGCTCATGGCATTCCAGATGCGGTCGTTCAGCGTCGCACCCGCAAGCAGCTTCGACACGCCGTCGATCATTTTCGTCAGTTCGCCGGACGGGATCATCTCTGCTTCCGGATTGTTCTCCCAGAAGCTGTCGATCATTCTGTTGATCTCATCCTCAAGGGGGATCCCGCTCACGGTCAGCTTCATCTCCGCCTTCGCTCCCAGCCACTCGACTGTGACCGTCGCGGTTCCGGCCTTTTTCGGGATAACCTTCACATTCATCTCTGGGAAACCGCCCATGGATACCTCCGGCCCGCACGGCTCAAGATCGGCGATCTCCGGGTCGCTGATGCTCCAGACCGGTTTTTCCCCGTTTTGATACCATTCTATCCGGCCGTCCCGATATTCGCTCGTCTCCCACTCCGCCATACCGTTGTGGTAGATATCTTCCGTGCCGATATCGCCGATCCATATCTCATAATCCTGATTGTTTACGTCGATCTCCGCTTCGGACTCGCCCAGCGTCATCGTGCGCGGCTCGACAGTTACCGTCGTCACAGCCTCGACATCTGATCCCTCAACCATAAAGCGGAAGGTTGAAGTTCCCGGATTAACCCCGTAAACCTCCAGATAGGCTTTGTTTTTCCCCGCCTGCCACAGATTACAATCCGTCTTTCTTTCGGCCGGATCCGCATCCTCATCGCTCCACTCACACCGCAGGAACGGCATCGCTTCTTCATTGTCTACCGTAACGGGAATTTTGATGACCTTTCCCACCTCTACCTTCCGCGAAGCGGCGACCTGGATCTTCTCCGCGCCCGGAATGTCCAGGATCTGCACCTCCGATTCATACGGATCGTCATCCGGCTGATCCAGAAGCCTGGTGCGGATCACCGCGGAATCCGGAGCATCATCTCCGGCAGCGATTCCGTACCAAATGAGGAGTTCGTTTTCCGCAAGTTCATCATACGGGTCGCCGGCCGTATTTTCCCCAAAGAAAACCGCGCTCAGCCCGGCGGGGTCGCCGACGATCTCCACGTCGATCACCTTCTCCGGATCCGCATTTGTCTTTTCGCGGTATGCGTCCGCGGCCGAGGCGGTCTCAAATTCGGCCTTGAAAGCGATAACATTTTCGGTTCCCCGGTAAAACTCGTCGCCCGTCCAGTTCTCCACGCCGATCGGCCCTGCCGCGCCTTCCGCCCTCGTCCCGACGCCGGGGCACAGAGTCAGAAGCACAGCGACAGCTATGATCACACTCAGGTTCCTTTTGAATTCACTCATACTGTCCCTCCTTATTCTTAAGATATCCTGCAGAAACAGATAATGCGCGGAAAATCCGCGCATTATCGATCCTCCTGTATCTCAAGAATAGCATATCCGGGAATTCAAAAGGTCAGCAAAACTGCATCATTTATAATTATTCTCCGTCGTTATTTTGGCGACTTCAAGCAGCGTGGACAGATATTCCCGAAGAAGCTCCCACGTATCGACTGTCCGGGAGGGATCGTCTGAAAATATGTACCGGTAAAGCGCCGTCTGACCGGAAGGGGAGTCGTCCGCCAGCGCATTATCCAGTTCAACGGCGATCCGTCTGCCGCTTTCGCCCAGAAGCTCCTTGCTGCTCTCCAGAAGCCCGTCCCGGTACCAGAACCAGAACTGTATTTTGTCCGGCCAGGAAAGTCTGTCTATCTCCTTCGGCGTAATATTTTCTTTTTCAAACATCGCAAAATCCGTTTCTCTCTGCAGCACCAGGGCCGGGTCGGCGTACAGCCGGGCAACCAGCGTTTCGCTGTCCTCGCCGAGGCTGCCCCAGTCTCCCGCGGCATAATCGGAGAATATCTGGTCCAGCAGCTCCCGGTAATTGCCGGCATAAAACAGCGATTCCTCCGTGATCCCCATCTGCGCCGCCAGGGAAAACCCGCCGGTTCCGTCTTTCGCTTCCGTCTCTCCAGTTTCCGACTCGCCGGCCTCCGCTCCCGCTTTCGTCCCGCCGGTTCCGGGCGCTTTCGTCCCCTCGGCCGCAAAGACATCCTCTCCCATTGTCCATACAGGGCCTATCCCGCCGGCCTCGGCGGACAGTCGTTCTCCGTCCCCATTCACAATGCTCTTCCACACCGTACCGCATACGAGGGCCGTCACGGCGGCTCCCGCGGCCGCGCCGACAAATCCGGCGGCCGTCAGCCTCCGGCGCAGCTCCCTGCGCGGGATCCGCGAACCCTCTTTTGTATCACGGCATCTGAGAAGCTCCTCCCGCAGTTCGCCGATCTTCTGGTAGCGCCTTGCCGGCTCAAATTCGATTGCCCTGCGGATCACCTTCTTCAGTTTTTCGGAACAGTCCGCACCGTCAAGCTCCTTCTTGTCGTAGCACCCGCAGGCCAGGTAGAGAAGCGTTCGGCCCGCGCCGTAAACGTCGCTCCGCACATCCGTCTGTCCGCAGCCGAACTGCTCCGGAGCGGCGGTATCCTTGGAGCCCAGGAATACGGTATCGCGCTCCTTTTCCGGTTCATAGCGCCTGACCGTATCAAAATCCAGCAATACCAGCCGGTTTTCCTCCGTCACAAGTACGTTTTCCGGCTTCACATCACGATGGATCATCGGGGGATCCATCGAATGGAGGTGCTGCAGGATCTCACAGAGGAGGATTCCATATCCGGCGATCTCCGGCCCGGTCAGGCCCCCTCTGGAGTCCGTGATCCGAAGAAGCGTCGTTCCCTCACAGTATTCGCGCACAAGCGCCGTATAGCCGTCTCCCTCCAGGACTCCGTAAATCCTGACGATCCCGAAAGACCGCGCCGTCCGCTCACCGGCATCCGGCCCGATCAGCGTCTTCTCCAGCTCGGTCAGGCTCTCCGCTTCCCTGCGCAGGAACTGCCTCTGCCTTCCGTAGGCCAGCTTGATCACGCATCTGCGGAAGTCCTCCTTGTCTTCCACCAGATACAGTTCTTTTCCCTCGCCCTGCCGGATGCACTTCAGGATCCGGTAGCGGGCAAGCAGCTGTCCGGGCAGCTCCCAGTCCTTTACCAGCTCCTCGTAATATTCTTTAAACTCCGTTCTTTCGCCCATCGGATTCTTCTTCCCCCCAGACAAAGCTTCTCGCCTTTTCAAAATCCATCTTTCTGCTGAGCGCAAAAACCATACGGGCATCGCGCGGATCCTTCACATACAGCCTTTCCCGCCCTCCCAGCCGCAAAAGCCTCTCCATCTCCGTCAGATCCAGGTCAAGATACAGCCCGCACAGGAGCATCTGATCTCTCTTCATCCTCCGGATGCCGTTGAGCAGCTGGTAGCCGTAAACGCGGTCCACGTTGAGTACGCGGATCATCCGGGCGCGGCTGACGCCGCGCCGCTCCATCAGCTCCGCCAGATACGTTGTAAATTCCGGGTGCGGGTTCTCCAGCACCAGCTTCTCTTCATATCGGTCGCCGGCAACGATGTGCTGGTACAATTCACTCGTATCCATAAATCTCCCCCCCGTTAAAAAGGACGCAGACGGATCACATCTTCCGATTCCGCCGCCGCGTCCCTGCCTTCTCTGTTCATTTAAAAGCGAATCCTTGCCTCCAGATAATCCTTCAGCTCCCCGATCGGCACCCTTACCTGCTCCATCGTATCGCGGTCGCGTACCGTCACAGCCTGGTCGTTCTCCGACTCGAAATCGTAGGTCACGCAGAACGGCGTGCCGATCTCGTCCTGGCGGCGGTAGCGCTTGCCGATGTTGCCGCGGTCGTCGAACTCGCAGTTGAAATATCTGCAAAGATCGGTATAGATCTTCTCCGCGCCCTCGTTCAGCTTCTTGGAAAGCGGCAGCACGCCCACCTTCACCGGGGCAATGGCCGGATGGAAATGGAGCACCGTGCGCACGTCGCCCTCGCCGATCTCCTCCTCGTCGTAGGCGGCGCAGAGGAATGCCAGCGTCACGCGGTCGGCGCCCAGAGACGGCTCGATAACATAGGGAATGTATTTCTCATTCTTCACGTCGTCAAAATAAGTCAGATCCTGGCCTGACGTCTCCTGATGACGGGTCAGATCGTAATTCGTGCGGTCCGCAATGCCCCAGAGCTCGCCCCAGCCGAAGGGGAAGAGGAACTCAATGTCGGACGTCGCCTTGCTGTAAAATGCCAGCTCCGCCGGATCGTGGTCGCGCACCCGCATCTCCTCGGGCCGGATGCCCAGGGTCTGCAGCCAGTCGATGCAGAAGTTCTTCCAGTAGGCGAACCATTCCAGATCCGTATCCGGCTCGCAGAAGAACTCCAGCTCCATCTGCTCGAACTCCCTGGTGCGGAAGGTGAAATTGCCCGGCGTGATCTCATTGCGGAAGGATTTTCCGATCTGCGCGATCCCGAACGGGATCTTTTTGCGGGAGGTCCTCTGGACGTTCTTGAAATTCACAAAAATGCCCTGGGCCGTCTCCGGGCGCAGATAGACCGTATTCTTCGCGTCCTCGGTCACGCCCTGGAATGTCTTGAACATCAGGTTGAACTGGCGGATGTCGGTGAAATCATGCTTTCCGCAGCTGGGACAGCAGATGTTGTTATCGTCGATATACTGCTTCATCTGCGCCTGCGTCCAGCCGTCCACGGCCTCCTCCGGGACGATGCCCTTCTCCTTCATGTAGTTCTCGATCAGCTGATCCGCCCGGAAACGCTCCTTACACGCCTTGCAGTCCATCAGCGGGTCGGAGAAGCCGCCCAGATGTCCGGAAGCCACCCAGGTCTGGGAATTCATCAGGATCGCGCAGTCCACGCCTACATTGTAGGGGCTCTCCTGGACGAATTTCTGCCACCAGGCTTTTTTCACATTGTTCTTCAGCTCCACACCCAGGTTGCCGTAATCCCAGGTGTTGGCCAGACCGCCGTAAATCTCGGAGCCCGGATAGACAAAGCCCCTGTTTTTTGCCAGCGCTACGATTTTGTCCATTGTCTTTTCCATAAATATTTACCCTGCCTTTTCTATAATCTGCTGCTTTTCTTCCGGCCTTGCTGCGGCGCCCCGCCGCGCCGGCGTTTCCCCGCATATTGCCGGCAGATCTACCGGTACACGATACAGGCGCTCCCGCCTGCCACTCTGGCCGTATATTCGTCGGCGAGGGCGACATCTCCGCTGTAATAGAGAATGGGCGATTCCGTCTGGACGGTAACGTCCCCCGTGACGCTTATGAAATTCAGTGACGGCCGGCGGAGCACCTCCTCCGGCGAGATCTGCTCCTTCTTCCCGGCGTCATACCAGCCTGCGTCCGCGGCCCCGTCTCCGGCAAGCCCCTCCTTCACCGTTGCGACATCCAGCGCCAGGGGATGGTTGACCGTATCCTGCGAAGCCTGCGTAAACGCCAGGAGATGAGAGGCGTCGCTGTAGCTGAGGACCACACGGGCCCTGCCTTCCGACAGAGAAACCTCCTCCACCGTGACGGGAACCTCTCCCTGAACGCCCGTCCCGGCGTTGTAACCGTCCACCTCCTCCTGAACCCTTTCCAGAAGCTCATCCTGACTGTAATATCCCGCGGACTCGTCATACTCCCTCAGAAGCGCCGTATACAGACGGCCCCCGCCGTCCGCATAAATGGCGTTCTGCTCGGGCGGGAAAGGGCTCGCCTGTCTCCCGCACCCGGAGGTCAAAAGGCCCGCCAGAAAAAGCGCCGCCGTGATCCGGCGCACCGCTTTCGTTCGTATCATAGTTCCTCCTGAAACATCCGAATTTGATCCTGCAGACAAATATACGTTGTCAGTATACCCTGAAAACGTCTGCTTTTCAATACTGAATTTCAAAATCCCGGATCGGGCGGCCGGTCCGCCAGGACCTCCAGCAGTTTAAGGGAACGGAATTCCCGGTCCGTGCACCGCGAAAGGCCCGCCTGCACATTTTCCGAAAACTCAGAAAACGCCTCGTCCGACAGCCGGAAGGTATAGAGCTTTCCCAGCGGGGCGGTCACTACATACTCCCAGGCATACGCCGCGGCATCGCCCGCTTTTCCGGGCGGGCGCTCCGTATATTCACCGCCGACGACCATGGTCTTCAGCTCAAAAATGCGCCTTACCAGACAGTCGGGGATCGCGGGCGAGAGCAGGGCCCGGAGGGACTGGTACAAAAGAAGGAGCTGCGGGCCCGCGTCCATATTTTCTCCGGAAAACCAGTCGCTCAGCTCAAGAAAATACTGGCCGTAGCAGGCCGCCTCCATGTCCGAGGAAAGCTCCTCAAAATACTTTTTTATCTCCGCATCCTGCAGGTTATAGGCTTCCCTTCCTTCATACAGTCTATACGTGCCGAACGCAAACAGGCGGCTGGGCCCCATCAGTCTGCTGCCCGGCCGCCTGGCGCCTCTGGCGAACGCGGTGATCTTGCCGCGCTCGCGGGTCAGAAGCACCAGCCGCTTGTCGTATTCTCCCACCGGCGTCGATCGGATCACCATGCCGGTCAGGCTGAGAAGGTCACGCATAAACTCCTCCTGTGATGTCACCGGGTTTCATAGTACCCGTAATTCTTCATATACAGTTCGTTGTCCCGCCATTCCTTCCGGACCTTCACCCACAGCTGCAGGTTCACCCGCGTTCCCGTCAGGTTCTCGATCTCGTGCCGGGCGGCCGTTCCGATCCGGCGAAGCATTTCCCCGCCCTTGCCGATAATGATCCCCTTGTGGCTCTCCCTCTCGCAGATAACGGTCGCCTCGATATCAAACATCCCGTTCTTCCGCTCGCTCATTTTCTCTACCACCACGGCGATCCCGTGGGGGATCTCATCCGAGAGCAGGCGCAGGGCCTTCTCCCTTACCAGCTCCGCGGCGATCTGGCGCATGGGCTGATCGGTGACCGTGTCCTCGTCATAATACTGCGGCCCGCGGGGCAGATAGCGGAACAGAAGCTCCGTTACCCGGTCCGTATTCCGGTTCTTGAGAGCCGATACCGGCAGGATCTGCGCGAACTCGTGAAGCTCCCGGTAGGCATCCACAAAGCGCGGGATATCCGCCTGGTCCTTCAGCGTATCGATCTTGTTGATCAGGAGGATCACAGGCGTTTTCACCTTTTGCAGGAGCTCCGCGATCCGCCGCTCCCCGGCCCCGATGAATGTGGAGGGCTCCACCAGCCACAGCACCACGTCCACCTCCGACAGTGTCCCCACCGCCACATTCACCATATATTCGCCAAGCCTGTTTTTTGCCCTGTGGATCCCGGGGGTATCCAGAAAAATGATCTGTCCCCTCTCATCCGTATATACGGCCTGTATCCTGTTTCTTGTCGTCTGCGGCTTTTCCGACGTGATGGCAATCTTCTGCCCGACCAGGTGGTTCATCAATGTGGACTTTCCCACATTCGGACGCCCGATCAGCGCCACAAAGCCGGATCTGTAATCCCCGTTCATTCTTTGTCGCTGTTCTCCTACTCTGTTATTGCGGCTGTCCTGCCTTACGCGCTATCCGCGGAACAGCGCTTTTACCTCTCCGAACAGGTCACGCTCCGCTTCGATCTTCTCTTCGCCGCCAATGACGCACAGGCTTCCCGTATCGAGCACGGCACGGACGTGCCCTGCCAGGGCCCGTATGTCCTCAGGTTCGGCGCTCAAAACCTGGTGTCTCTCCTGTCTGAGCATTTCATTGGTTATACCGCACAGGCAGGCGTTCAGGCACCGCGCGCCCCTGGCGGACGGCGTGAGGGGCATATCCATCTCGCTGACGGCCCCGATAACGTACTTTGTCATGTCCCGTTCATCGGCGTCAAAATTCTCCAGATACCCGACGACATCCTCGTAGACCTTGTTGGTCGCGCGCAGATGGGGATCCCGATAGGAAACAAAATATCCGTCTCCCGACCGGCCAAAGCCGCTCATACATCCGTATGCGCCGCCCTTGACCCTCAGGCGGATCCAGAGATAATCAAACTCCAGGATCGGATCCAGGATCCGGAGCGCACCCGTATATTCATATCCTTCTTTCCGGAAGTTTCCGCAGCGGGCCACATAGTTGACCTGCGAGGATGTCTTAAAGCCTTCGTTCTTATTGTCCGGGACAAAGGCAGTCTCAAAGACCGTCCCGTCCCCGGAGGGAAGAGCCTCGCAGAGCTTTGTCATGGCGGGCTCCAGACCGGTAAAGCCCTCCTCGTCCCCGGCGCAGCTGATAATCAGATTGTCACGGGTCAGAAGCCGTGAGGCCGCCGATTTCAGCTTTCCGATCAGTTCGCCGGGATCTTCGTCGAATTTTCTGGATTCCTCTTCAAGGAATTTGTAATAGCCGACGCCTCCCGTCCTGTCATTGAAGGCCGCCGCCGCTGAGAAATAAGAGCCCGCCCGGCCCACGGCCGCCTGATGGCCCGCGTTCTCCAGGAGCATCCTGGCCCGGGAGCGGGTCTCCTTCAGGATCTCCCCGATCCGCTTCGCGTCGTCCAGCTTCGATCCCGCGAGGATCTCGGCAAGAAGGACAAATCCGTCGGAAAGCTTATCGTGGAGCACCTTCATGTCTACCGCCAGCACTCCGATAAAGTTCTCCCGGCTGTTTACATCCACATAGGACGTGGTGGATGCGCTGATCCCTCCCGTATTCAGAAGGATCTCGCTTGCCAGATCCCTGTACCCGTAGTTTTCCGTATCCACGTCTCCGAGCACCGCCTTGAGAAACGCCGCGTACTGCAGCTCTTCGTCGGGCACCCGGTTCATGTTGAACAGGAGCCGGATATAACTGATCCCCGAGGAGAAGCACGGGGTATTGATCACGTCGATCCCATGGATCCGGCTCTTGATCCAGTTCAGAGGCTCCGGATCCGGAGAAATGTCCTCCCTGGCAAGGAGCGGGATCTTCTCGAGATCCTCCCTGGACGACGGCGTCTCCTGATACTGCTTCAGCTCCCGGGTCTGCCGGATCAGCCCCCGGATCTGCTCATCGGAAAGAGACTCCTTGTAGACGGCGAGCTGCCGCGCCGTCTCCGCATCCCGGCGTGCCGTCAGGTTCTTCTCCGGCTTCACCACTACCACGGCCTCAAAAGGATTCTCCAGAAGATATCTGCGGATCAGGTCTTCAAAATATCCCTCGTCCACAGCCTTTTTCAGGAAAGCGAAGGTATCCTCGTACCGGAGATGAAGCAGCGGATCCCCGCCGTACAGCCAGCTGTCCAGGCAGCGCAGCCCGTAGATCAGTCCCTTGGGCGCCCTGCCGAAATCCGCCTCGCGGTATTGGAATTCATAGGAATTGATGGCCGCGGCCAGGCTCTTCCTGTCCAGCCCGTCATCCGCCAGCCTGCGGAGCGTCCCCTTGACGACCGCCAGGAACTCTCCCTTCTGCTCCTCCCTGGCGTTCTTTGCCGTT
>CANRGP010000021.1 GCA_947630085.1 uncultured Lachnospiraceae bacterium | reverse complement strand
CTCGATCAGGTGATGGGGCAGCTTGCGGATGAATCCGACCGTATCGGTCAGAAGAATCTGCTGGCCGTCCGGAAGCCTCAGATTGCGGGTAGTGGGATCGAGCGTGGCAAACAGCTTGTCTTCGGCGAGGATCCCCGCTCCTGTCAGGTAATTGAGCAGGGTGGACTTTCCCGCATTGGTATACCCCACGATAGCCGCTCTGGCGATCCCTGCCCGCTCCCTCTGCTGCCGCTGCACGCCGCGGTGGCGCTCCACATCTCTCAGCTCCTCCTTCAGGACGCCGATCCGGTCATGGATCCTCCTCCTGTCCATCTCCAGCTTGGATTCACCCGGTCCCCGGGTGCCGATCCCGCCTCCCAGTCTCGAAAGCGAGGCGCGCATCCCCACCAGCCGTGCCGCCCTGTACTTCAGCTGGGCCAGCTCCACCTGGAGCTTTCCTTCCCGGGTATGGGCCCTCGCGGCAAAGATATCGAGTATCACCATCGTCCGGTCCATAACCTTGCACTCAAGGGCTTCCTCCAGAGAACGCATCTGCACGGGAGAAAGCTCGTCGTCGCAGACCACTCCCTCCGCATCCGTCTCCCGGAGCCGTTCCTTCACCTCGTCGAGCTTTCCTTTTCCGAAATAGGTGACGGGGTGGATGCTCTCCCGGTTCTGTATGATCCGGTCCACCGCAATGCCTCCGGCCGTGTCCACCAGATCGGAAAGCTCGTCCAGTCCGGCCGTCGTCTCCCGGGCATCCCCGGTATCTACCGCGAGAAGGATCACCCTTTCCTTCTCCTCTTTGTTCTCATAAAGTTCCGCCAATTCACCGTTCTCCTGTTGTTCCGATTTCCTGTCACCGCGTCTTGAGGAACGCGATCTCCTTCTCCGTCTCCTCCGTCCGGCCATACCGGCGCTCGTAATCCTCCAGAGCCGACAGTGCCCCGGAAAAGTCCTGTTCCTGTTCCAGGACCGCCGCCTTATCGATCAGGAGCTGCGCTCCCGATTCGTCTCCCAGATCAAGGCCCTCGTTTATATATTCCATGGCCTTGTCCGCATCTCCCGCGTCCATAGCTGTGAGAGCCGCCCGGTGATAGAGTTCTCCGTTTTTCATCCCGCTATTCATGGCTTCTTCAAACAGCTCCGCCGCTTCCTCATGCCTTCCGGCTTCCTCAAGGGCTTTTCCCAGAGCCAGAAGGAGCGTCTGTGTATCTTCTCCGTCCGGATCCTTCTCCCGGAGAGCTTCGTACTCCGAGGCCGCCTCATCCGGCTGTCCGTTCAGGATATACATCGTTCCGCGAAGCCCGCGGTACCGGTCCGCATCCTTCTCATCCACCTGGCAGAGGATACCGTACGTTTCGGCCGCCGCCTCATAATCTCCGGAAAGGTATTCCGCCTCGGCCCGGTATTTCAGCACATCCAGCTCAAACTCTCCCACAAATCCGTCGGAGCTCTGAAGAGCCTTGTCGAAGGTAGCCGCCGCCATTGCATAGTCCCCGCGTTCCATCTGGGCTATCGCGTCCTCCCGCAGTTCGTATTTCTCTCCGGATCCGCAGCCGGCAAGCAGCAGGGCCGCAGCCAAAACCGGGGCCGCCGTTCTGTAAATCAATCCGTTCATATCATGCTCCTCCCTTCTGTGCCAGCGTGGAAGCTCCCTTCTCAGCAGACTCCGGTGCTCCCGAATCCGCCCCTGTTCTCACCCTCCAGGTGATCGGTCTCCACAAAGCGGAGCGGCGGCTGATGGCGCACAATGCGGAACTGACAGATCCTGTCGTTCCGGTGTATGACGCAGTCACGGGTCGCGTAAGCGGGAAAATACCACTGATCCCCGTCTCCGCAGTAGGATTCGTCGATCACTCCCATGTGGTTGCTCTGAATGATCCCGTAATTGCGGAAGGTGGAGCTGCGCGGCAGCACCAGCGCCTCATATCCCTCCGGAAGCCGGATGGCCACGCCGAGAGGGATCAGCCGGAACTCCCCCGCTTTCATCTCTGCATCTTCGGCCGCCCGCAGATCGACCCAGTCCGACTTTCCTCCGATATAGGCCAGTTTATCGATCTGATCCGTAAAATACTTTACCGTTATCGTCTCCATTTTGTATATGCTCCTTCCGAATCTCCGGGATCTCTACCGGACAGAAATGCTTTCGTTGCGCGCCACAAAGCCGGAAACCTGCTCGGCAAGAAGCCGGGTATCCCTGCCGTCAAAGTAGAAGAGATCGGCGCAGCCCTTTTCCGGATCATAATCCGCCAGGATGACCGCCGTACCGTCGCCGGCGCAGTCGGCGCACACCACGTCGCCGCATACATCGGTCTTTTTCCCTTTGGCCAGAATCGCCAGCGTAAAATCCGCATTCCCGTCCGTGCCCTCGTCATAGTCCACCGTGTAAACCACACATTCTCCGGCTTTCCAGATCTGATGTACGTCATACGCGATCTCCTCGCCGTCGCCATACAGGTCGCCGCCGCTTGCTCTCATATCTTTGATATAATAGATCCCTTCCGGGAGAAGAACACAGTTTTCGATCTGGTCCACATCGTCGTCCAGAACGGTCCGGCTTCCGGCATCCCTTCCCGACAGACGGATCCTGGAAAGGCTTCCCGCACTCTGCGCGTTTCCCGGGACGTGCAGATACAGAACGTCCCCTCCGTCGTAATAGACGCTGCAGGAGGCGGAGAATCCGTCGATGTCGTCAAATTCCGCTTCCGTCCGCTCGGCAACGGCGAGCTGCATTCCGGAAAATTCACCCGTTTCGGCCAGATGGTCCAGAAGACGGCCTCCGAATCCTTCGTCCGGAGTCTCACCCGCAAACCATTCCCAATCCGCTTTGATCTGCTCCAGCCTCGGCCCTTCCTCATACAGGCAGAACGCTCCCCCCTCAGACAGAAGGCCCCCGCCGCAGCGGTCGGAGTACCAGCACCGTTCGGATATGACCGCGTCTCCCCGCTCCGTGTGGTAGCAAAGGTGCATATACGGGATCTCCATCTGCCCCAGCCTGCTCACTCTCGCCCTGTCGGCATCGGACGCGGCCGCATCTCCCGCCACATCCGTATAATCCAGACGGACCGGATTTTTTGTGAGATAGTAGATCCGGTCATGATCCAGATCGCAGCTCAGCACCTTCTCCACATCCTGAGCGACACGCTCCTTCTCACCCTTTCGGTCAATAAGGTACAGGACCTCTCCCTTCAGGGAAAGGAACCTGGTCAGGCCGTCATTGCAGAGGAACACATCCGCGTCCCTCTCCAGTTCTACCGGGTCTTTCTTCCCCGCAAGGTCACGGAGGCAGAAGCGGCTTCCGCCCCGGCTGTCGGTTTCCTCCCATAAAATGACTTCTTCATTTTCATCTACCTGGTACCATGCCGCGTTTTTCCCGATCCGGTCGGATCGGGCGCCGTCAAAATAGTAGAGAGAGTCGTACTTCATATATACGGCGCTGTTGTCCGTAAGCGGCTGGAAGGAGGTCACATTGACCGCGATCTTTTCTCTCTCCTCCGGCCTGTCCACAGGCATCCGGTACAGATCATAATCGTTTCCGTTATATTCCTCGCGGTAAAACAGGAAGGTGCCGTCCATACTGACCGCGTCCCCGGTTACCAGGCCCTCATTGGGAAAAATCCCGCCGTCCACGCAGCGGCCCGTGATCTTCACCGGATCGTTCCTGTCCCGTATATCGGCCAGATACAGGGATTCCTCCTGAAAATACAGCACCCCGGTCTGCTTTGCTTTCCCCGGCTTTCTCAGGATCAGCGCCGCACAGACTCCGATCAGTACCGCCAGCAGAACAAAAATCGCAGATACGACGATCATGCGGATGCGGCCTCCGCTTTTTTCATCCTCTTCCCTGTCATAAAACGACGCGGCAGGCTCATGAATCCGGCCCGCTGCCGCTTCCTTGCTCTTCGGGGCATCGGCCGGCTCTGCGGCCCCGCTCTCCGGGGCATTAACCGGCTCTGCGGCTTCGCTCTCCGGGGCACCCGCCGGCTCTGCGGCTTCGCTCTCCGGGACGTTAACCGGCTCTGCAGCCTCGCTCTCCGGGGCATCGGCCGGCTCTGCAGCTTCGCTCTCCGGGGCGTTAACTGGCTCTGCAGCCTCGCTCTCCGGGGCATCAGCCGGCTCTGCGGCCCCGTTCTCCGGGGCGTTAACCGGCTCTGCGGCCTCGCTCTCCGGGGCGTTAACTGGCTCTGCGGCCTCGCTCTCCGGGATTATGCGCGCTCCGCAGTTTCCGCAGAACACATCGTCCTTTTCCACGCGGCAGCCGCATTCCGGGCAGGCGGTCTCTGCCGATGCCGGGCTCCATACGGCCTGCGCCTCCCAGATGATCTGGGGACGTACCCGACTGCCGCACATCCCGCAATAGATACTGCCTTCCGCAACCTCTGCCCCACAGTTTGAACATTTCATATCGTTTGCCTCTTCCCCCTTTTCTACAGGGTCTCCGTCTCATCCAGCCTTCGTCCGCATTTTCTGCAATAGTGCGCTCCGGAAGGACAGAGAGCCCCGCATCCGGCGCACCGGATCCCATCCCGGGAAGCAGACGGCCCGGATGTGCCGCCTTCCTGCCCCTCCTCCTCAAAGAAAACCTCGTCTTTGCCGGATGACTGTCCCATACGGACCGGCGTCTGCCCGTTCTCCTGCGCCCTCTCAAAAGACTCCAGAAGGGCAGGGCTTTTCAGCGGGGCCTCCCCGCCTCCGGTACGGGCTTCTTCCCCTCGGTCCGGGCAGGCTGCCTGTTCCCTTATCTGACTGATCTTTTCCTTTTTTTCCTGGATCTCATCCAGCTTTCTCTGTATCGCTTCAATATGCTTCACCAGCCTGGAGGCGTCCACATCCGCGTGCTCCCTCTTCCACATGGAAAACACCGACATACCAATGGCGGCATACAGATCGTGGATCTCCTTTTCCAGGGAACGGATACGGCCATACAGTTTTTTTTCTTCAAGAAACGCAGAAGTCCTCCTGCCAAGCCTCTCGATCTGCCGGGAAACTCCTTCCTTTACTCCCATCGCGGCACTCTCCTCACCGGTTTTTATCTTTCTCCATTATACGTTCCAGGGTTTTCACTGTCAATCGCAAACCGAAAAACCCTCGACAAAATACACGCTTTTCTCTCTTGTTTCCCCAAGAACATAACAGGCCGGAGCCCGGGCTTTCCGCCCGTGCTCCGACCCGTTATCTTGTCCGAAGATCCTCCTGACGGGATGAGCGCTTCTTATCAGCAGATCCCTGTCACCTTATAGTCCTGATCTTCTACGGCCTTTTTCAGCTCCTGATCATCCACGGCCTTGTTCAGCGTGACCACGGCAGTCCCTTTTTCATGGCTGACGGCCGCCTCGCTTACTCCGCTCAGCGCTTCGAGCGCCTTTTTTACCCTCGCCTCGCAGTGCCCGCACATCATTCCTTCGATCGTCATCGTCTTTGTCATTTTTGTTCCCTCCTTGATGGTTTTGTTATGATATTTGCTGTCTGTCCCTTTTGTTCCGTCCTCCGCGCGAAACCAGTTCAGCCGGAGCGCGTTCGTCACCACGCAGAAGCTGGAAAGGCTCATGGCGGCAGCGCCGAACATCGGGTTCAGTTTAAGCCCAAAAAGCGGATACCACAGACCCGCCGCCAGGGGAATCCCGATCACGTTGTAGAAAAACGCCCAGAACAGATTCTCCCGGATATTTTTAAGGACCGACCGGCTCAGGCGGATGGCGGTGGGGACGTCGCTCAGGCGGCTCTTCATGAGAACCACATCCGCGGCATCGATGGCAATATCCGTCCCTGCTCCAATGGCGATCCCTACGTCCGCCCGCATCAGAGCCGGGGCATCATTGATCCCGTCTCCCACCATGGCGGTACGGCCTCTCTCCTTAAGGGCCCGGATCACATTCTCCTTGCCCTCCGGGAGCACCCCGGCGATCACCTCGTCTACCCCGGCCTGCTTCCCGACAGCCCTGGCGGTCCGTTCATTGTCTCCCGTCAGCATCACTACGCGGATCCCCATCTCCTGAAGGCGCCGGATGGCCTGCGGGCTGTCCTCCCTCACGACATCCGCCACTGCGATCACGCCCAGGAGGCGCCCGTCCCTGCTGAAGAACAGCGGCGTCTTTCCCTCCTCGGCAAGCTGCTCCGCCTGCCTTTCAGCAGACGAAGAGACCGCTTCCGCTCCTGCCCGGTCTCTGACGAAAGCCAGGTTTCCCCCGCATAAAATCTGCCCGTTGAGGACACCGGTAAGGCCGTTCCCGGGCATTACCTGAAAATCGGAGGTCTCCTCCCCGGCGATGCCCATTTCCGCCGCCTTTCTCCGGACGGCTTCCGCAAGCGGATGCTCGCTCTTTTTTTCCAGAGAATATGCCAGGCTCAGCAGCTCCTCCCGGCTGACGCCCTCCTCCGGAAGCAGATCGGTCACCTTCGGTTCTCCCGCCGTGATGGTCCCGGTCTTGTCGAGGGCCGCAATCTTCACTTTTCCCGCCGCTTCCAGGGAGGCCGCCGTCTTGAACAGGATGCCGTGCTTCGCCCCGACTCCGCTTCCGACCATGATCGCCACGGGAGTGGCCAGTCCCAGAGCGCAGGGACAGCTGATGACCAAAACGGAAATCCCCATAGAAAGCGCGAATCCGACGCCCTTCCCCAGAGCCAGCCAGACAACGGCAGTAACCGCCGCAATGGCAATCACTACGGGGACAAAAACTCCTGAAACCCGGTCGGCGATCTTGGCAATAGGGGCTTTCGTAGCGGCCGCGTCGCTGACCATCCGTATGATCTGGGAAAAGGTAGTATCCTCTCCGACTCTGGTGGCCCGGCAGCGGAGAAATCCCGACCGGTTCACGGTAGCCGCGGACACCGTATCATCGATCTCCTTATCCGCCGGGATGCTCTCCCCCGTAAGGGCCGATTCGTCTACGGCGCTGCTTCCCTCAATCACCACTCCATCCACCGGTATATTCTCGCCGGGACGGACGACAAATATGTCTCCCGCCTGCACCTGCCCGATGGGAACCTCTGTTTCGACTCCGTCCCGCTCTATCGTAGCGGTCTTGGGGGCCAGCTTGAGCAGGCTTTTCAGAGCGTCTGTTGTCTTGCCTTTTGAATGTGCTTCCAGCATCTTGCCAACCGTGATCAGGGTCAGGATCGTGGCAGCCGACTCAAAATAGAGCTCATGCATATAGCTCATCGTCCTGTCCATATCCATCTTCATCTGCGCGTCAGTCATGGCAAACAGGGCATATGTGCTGTAAGCGAAAGCGGCCGTGGAGCCGAGGGCCACCAGGGTATCCATATTGGGGGACCTCCTGAGAAGCCCCTTATACCCGCTTATAAAAAACTTCTGGTTGATGACCATGACGGCAGCCGTCAGCAGAAGCTGCAGAAGCCCCGCTGCCACATGGTTCTCGGAAAAGAAAGCCGGGAGCGGCCAGCCCCACATCATATGCCCCATGGAAATATACATCAGCGCCGCCAGAAAAACGAGGGACGCGACCAGACGTCTGAAAAGAGCAGGTGTCTCGCGGTCTTTAAGCATCTCCTCCTCGCCGGAAGAGACGGTCCGGGCGCCATTTCCTTCCACCCTTCCCTTTACGGAGGCGCCGTATCCGGCCGCCTTCACCGCGCTTATGACCGCTTCGTCAGACGCGGTCCCTTCCACCCCCATGGAATTGGTCAGAAGGTTCACGGAGCAGGAGGTAACACCCTCCACTTTTGAAACGGCTTTTTCCACGCGCGCGCTGCACGCCGCGCAGCTCATGCCGGTTACGATATACTGTTTCATCTCTTTTTGCCGCCTTTCCCGCATTCCGTAATGCGTACCACTTTAAAATCCGCCCTCTCCACGGCCCGGATCAGCTCCTCGTCGGTCACCGGTCTGGTCATGGACACGACGGCGGTCTTCCGTTTCAGGCTGACCTTCGCCACTGCCCCGTCGATCCGGTTGATCTGGCTCTCCACCCGGTTCCGGCAGTTCTCACAGTGCATTCCCTCGATAAGGATCTCCTTTTTCCCGATGATCTCTCCGTCCGGCTTCTTGGGCGCGGCCTTCGGAACGGACCCGCCGCAGCATCCGTTCCTGCTCCGCTTCACGGTTCCCAGGACCGCGAAGACAAGTCCGGCCGCCACGGCCAGTATGATGATAATATCTCCCATTCGCTCTCCCTCCATTCTTTGACGGCACTATTTCATAAGCTTGTGCAGAACGGCAACAAGCTCATCCAGGGTTTCCTCGTTCCCCTCCCGGATATCCCTCACGACACAGCTCCGGATATGATTTTCCAGGAGCACTTTGTTGAAACTGTTCAGCGCCGCGTTGACCGCGGCCACCTGGACCAGGATATCCGTGCAGTATACGTCCCTTTCCACCATGCCGCGTATCCCCCGTATCTGTCCCTCGATCCGGTTGAGGCGGTTTATCAGATCCCGGTATTCCTTTTCCGGCCTCTCCTTGGTCTTATGGCAGCAGCATTCATTCTCTTTCATGATCCTCCTCCTCGGTGAAGGGGCGTCCTGGGGCGCCCTCATTTCATTCCTGATTATATACCCCCTACGGGTATATTGCAAGACGTAAATTCATTTTTTTTATTTTGTTTCCCGGTCATTCACACCGTCATTTTACACGCATATACTAACAACAAAAAAGGCCGCGACACCCCGAAAGGAAGTATCATGACCCTGTTTTCATGCGAAACCGGTTCCGGCTATCCCTGCCCCGTCCCACAGGACCTGGCAGAAAAGGAAGCCTATTTATCGGACCTGAATCAGTACTTAAGCGCATTTCGTCTCATTCTCCGGGATATGATCCTGAACATGACGAAAGCCCAGCTGAACGAGAGCATCTCACATAATTTTATGGTTCAGATGATCCCCCATCACCAGGCCGCCATTGAAATGTCGGAAAATCTTCTCCGCTTCAGCAAGAACACGGCCCTGCGGGCGATCGCTTCCTCCATCATCACGGAACAGACAGAAAGCATCGCCAATATGCAGCGGATCCTTCCCGCCTGCAGCGATCTTACCAATCAGCCGGGAGAGCTGTGCCTCTATCAGGCCCTGGCGAACCGGATCATGGAAAATATGTTTCAGAGGATGAGCTATGCCCCCGCGGCCGGCAGCATCGACGTGACCTTCATGCGTGAAATGATCCCTCATCACGAAGGCGCCGTCTCCCTGTCGGAAAATGCCCTCCGCTACGATATCTGTTCGGATCTGGTCCCCATCCTGAACGCCATCATCGTGTCACAGCAGCGCGGGATCCGGCAGATGCAGAGGCTTCTGCAGGAGGCCGCTTCCGCATCTGCCCGGTCTTCTGCCGGATGAACACATTTTCATCCGGCAGAAGAATTCTTCACAATTTTCAGGACCGCCGTCTGGGGCTCCGTCTCCCGGGTCAGCTCCAGGCGGCCGGTATCGTAATACACGGCGTCCCCCCGCAGAGAAAGGAAGGCGGAAAGCGGCGAAAGTACGCCGAACCCGAAATCCTCTCCCCGGTAGTGCATGGGAATGACGACCCGCGGGCGGATGCTTTCCACGACCTGCTGCGCCTGCCGGGCGTCGATGGTGTAAAAGCCTCCGACGGGGATCATTACGGCGTCAAGTCCGTACAGGATCTCCGCCTGGGCATCAGTGAGGCCGCAGCCCAGATCTCCCATATGGGCCACGCGCATCCCGCCCTTCTCCAGTATATGGATCTTGTTCGGGCCTCTTTCGGCCCCGTCCGCGTCGTCGTGCCAGGTATCGATCACCGTCACCGCAAAGGGCTCGCCGTCCCCTCTGCATATCCGTATCTTTTCCGCCGCGCTGTGATCTCCGTGTCCGTGGCTGACAAGCACACGGTCCGCTTTTTCGGACAGGGGAGGAAGTCCCGGAACCGATCCGTCCCCGTAGGGATCCAGGACCACGCTGTATCCCGCAGATTCCACCTTAAAGCAGGAATGCCCCAGCCAGGTGATCGTCATACTGTTTTCCTTCACATCTTCTCCTTTTCTTTTTTAGTCAAGTTCGGACATTCCGGTATAAAGCTCATAATATCTTCCCTTCATCTTGAGCAGATCGTCGTGATCTCCTCTCTCGATGATCTCTCCCTTTTCCAGGACCATAATGGCGTTGGCGTTGCGCACGGTAGAAAGCCGGTGGGCAATGACAAATGTCGTCCTGTCCTTCATCAGCCGGTCCATTCCGTGCTCGATGTGCCTCTCCGTCCTGGTATCTACGGAGCTTGTGGCCTCGTCCAGAATCAGGATGGGGGCCTTGGAAACGGCCGCCCTGGCAATATTTAAAAGCTGCCTCTGTCCCTGGCTCAGATTGGCTCCGTCCCCGGTCAGCTCCGTATCGTATCCCTTGGGCAGACGCATAATGAAGGAATGGGCCGACGCCGTCTTCGCCGCCTGCACCACTTCCTCGTCGGTGGCGTCCAGACGCCCGTAGCGGATATTTTCACGGACAGTCCCCGTAAACAGATGGGTGTCCTGAAGGACCATGGCAATGTTCTGTCTCAGATTATCCATTTTCAGATGCTTCACATCCACGCCGTCAATGGTAATGCTTCCGGACTGAATATCATAAAAGCGGTTGATCAGGTTGGTGATCGTCGTCTTTCCCGCGCCGGTAGAGCCTACAAACGCGATCTTCTGTCCCGGCTTGGCATAGAGGCTGATATCCTTCAAAATGATCTTGTCGGGATCGTATCCGAAATATACGTGATCCAGGATCACATGGCCCTGCATGGGCTCCAGGGCAACCGCGTCGGCGTCGTCCTCCGGCTCCGGATCCTCATCCATCACCGCAAAAACGCGCTCCGCCCCGGCAAGCGCCGAGAAGACCTGGCTGACCTGCATGGATATCTCGTTGACCGGACGGGAAAACTGCCGGGAGAATGTCAGAAACACCGTAAGTCCTCCCACGTCAAAGCCCTGCAGCACACAGAGGATACCGCCTACGCAGGCCGTAAGCGAATAATTGATCTGGCTCAGGCAGTTCATGACCGGTCCCATGATCCCGCCGAAGAACTGCGCGCGGATCTGATTCCTGCGAAGGTCGTCGTTCAGTATCTGGAACTCCTCCTTCGCCACGTCCTCATGGCAGAATACCTTCACCACCTTCTGCCCGCTGACCGTCTCCTCCACGTATCCGTTCACGGCTCCGAGGGACGCCTGCTGGGCCGAAAAATATTTCCGGCTCCTGGAAGCTACCGCGCCTCCTGCCCGGAGCATGACGGGGATCATCACCAGCGTCACCAGTGTCAGCCAGATATTGGTATAGATCATCAGGACAAGCGTACCGATAATGCTCAGAGCCCCCGAGAACAGCTGCACCAGGGTACTGGACAGCATCTGCCCCAGAACATCCACGTCGTTGGTAAAGCGGCTCATCAGGTCCCCGTTGCTGTTATTGTCATAGAAGCGTACCGGCAGCTGCTGCATCTTGTCAAACAGATCGTCCCTCACTCTCTGGAGAGCGTTCTGCGCAATGGTGAGCATGGTTCTTGACTGCACATAGTTGGATACGACGCCCGCCAGATAAACCGCTGCCATAACGGCCAGGGCGCGCAGAAGCCCCGCCGGATCGCCCGGCCTTCCGTCCCCCGGGAAAATGTAGGTGTTGATGATCGGTCTGAGCATATAGGAAGCGGCAAGCGTGGAAACTGTGCTCACCAGGACACAGAAGAACGCCAGGAACATCTTCTTCTTATCCCTGTCAAGATAGCTGAAGATGCGCCGGATCGTAGCCCTGCTGTTTTTCAGCTTTGCCTTGCCGGGATCGGCCTGCATTGCGCGCTGTCTTCCTCCTCCCGGTCCTCTCATCCCGGACGCGGCGGCCGGTGCGCTTCCCGCGTATCTGCGTTTCAGGCTTTCGGCTCTCTGTTCACGATCCATCACGCACTCACCTTCCTTTCCTGATCCCTCTGGGAATAATAGATCTCCTGGTATTCTTCGCAGGAAGCGATCAGCTCGTCGTGCGTACCGCTTCCCACGATCCGCCCGTTATCCATGACCAGGATGCGGTCGGCCTCCTCGACGGAGCCGATCCTCTGCGCAATGATGATCTTTGTGGTATCCTTAAGAGTCGTCCCGAACGCCTCGCGGATCTTGGCCTCCGTAGCGGTATCCACCGCGCTGGTGCTGTCGTCCAGGATCAGGATCTTCGGCCTCTTCAGCAATGCCCTTGCAATGCACAGACGCTGCTTCTGGCCTCCGGATACATTGGTGCCTCCCTGCTCGATCTCCGTCTGGTATCCGTCGGAGAAGCCCATGACGAATTCATCCGCCTGGGCGCTCTGCGCCATCTTTCTGATGTCCTCCATGGAAGCGTTTTCGTCGCCCCACCGCAGGTTCTCCTCCACGGTTCCGGAAAACAGTTCATTCTTCTGAAGCACCATCGCCACGCCGTTGCGGAGATTTTTAAGCGAATATTCCCGCACATCCACGCCGTCCACCAGGACGCTTCCCTCCGTGACATCGTAGAGCCTCGGGATCAGGGAAACCAGCGTTGTTTTTCCGCTTCCGGTGGTCCCTATGATCCCTATGGTCTCTCCCGGCTCCGCCGTAAAGCTGATATGCTCCAGTACCATCTCCTCGGCATCCGGGCTGTAGCTGAATGATACGTCCCGGAACTCCACTCTCCCCTTCTGAACAGGAAGATCCTTGCGGGAAGCATTTTCGTCCGTCAGATCGATCCTGGCGTCCATGACCTCGTTGACACGCTTTACGGAGGCCATAGCCCTGGCGCCGTTGAGGAAGATCATGGAAAGCATCATCAGGGACGAGAGGATCTGGACGATATATGTGGTAAACGCGGTCAGATCGCCTACCGCCATTCCATGGGCGATAATGATGTTGCCTCCGTACCAGACCACCACCAGGGTCGTCACATTCATAAAGAGCATCATCACGGGCATCGTGATAATGACAATGTTCATGGCCTTTAAGCTCTGCTCCTTCAGATCCCTGTTCATATCGGAAAAGCGCTTTTCCTCAAAATCCTCTCTCACAAAAGATTTTATTACGCGGACGTTGGTCAGCGCCTCCTGGATGCCGGAATTCAGCCGGTCCAGTTTCTGCTGCATCACGCCGAAAAGCGGATATGCCTTCACCATAAGGAACGCGATCGCCGCCGAAAGGAGCGGAATGACAACCAGCACCACAACGGCCAGACGCGTATTCATGGTCAGCGCCATAATAAGGGCGCCTATGAACATTCCGGGGGAGCGGAAGGCCATCCGCAGACACATCATCACCACCATCTGGATCTGCTGCAGATCGTTGGTCAGACGGGTCACCAGGGAACCGGTGCTGAAATCGTCGATATTGGCAAAGGAAAACTCCTGCACCTTGGCGAACAGGTCATTCCGCAGGTCGCTGGTAAAGCAGATGGACGCCTTTGATGAAAAATAGGCTCCGCCCACGCCTCCGACGATCATGACGGCGGCCATCAGGATCATGAGTCCGCCCATGGCGGTAATGTATTTGATGTCCCGGTTTGCAACGCCGTTGTTGATGATCAGGGACATGATCCTCGGAAGCGCCACCTCCCCGACTACCTCCGACAGCATCAGCACCGGGGCCAGGATGAATGCCGAAAGATACGGCATAATGTACTTCTTATATCGCTTCAATTTTATAACGCCTCGCTTTCTGAAATTGTGATCGGATCCAAATTGCGCAGCACCTTATCCAGAAGGCCGCTCAGCGCCGCGAACTCATCGTCGGAGAAGCCCTCGAACATCTTCTTTTCGATCTCCTTAAAGATCCCGCGGCTCCTGCGGACCACATTCTCACCCTTTTCGGTGATCAGGATCTGATTGAACCGTTTGTCTCTCTCATCCACGGCCCTGAAGATATACCCTTCCTCCTCGAGCTTGCGCAGCGAAACAGCCATTGCCGCCGTGGTCACTTCGTGCATACCCGCCAGATCCTTCTGGGAAATGTTGGGATGATCCGATATGCACATAAGGATCCGGTGCTGTCCCTGATAGATACCCGCAAAATTCAGGTTTTTCTCCAGAAGCGCCCTGTGGAGCCTGGCAATCCGGAAATACCGCCGCAGAATGGCCTGCTCCGGCGTATCCTCTTCTGCTCTTATATGGCAGCCCACCTTTTTTTCACCTCCCGGCCTGTATCATGTTTTAAATAATTAGCCATTTAACTGTTAAACAGTATACTATCGGGTTTTCAGAAAAGCAAGGATAATTCTTCCAAAAAAATCCGCCCGTTTTTCATTTTTTTCTCTGTTCCTCACATATCGGCTCTCTCCGGAATCTATCGCGCCCGGTAAGGACAAATACCCCGGAGAGCGGCCGTCCGGCCGTCCTCCGGGGTATTTGTCCGTCCTGCGAAGCGATCCTTACGCTCCAAACACGGCTTCATAATCCTTTTTAAACTTCTCGATCCCCGCGTCGGTCAGCGGATGATTCAGCATCTGCTTTAAGACTCCGTAGGGAACCGTAGCAATGTCCGCTCCCGCGCGGGCGCAGTCGATCACATGGATGGGATTGCGGATACTTGCCGCGATGATCTCCGTCTCGATGTCGTGGGTGATAAAAATATCGGCAATGTCCTGGATCAGATCGATCCCCGGCATGGAAATATCATCCAGCCGCCCCAGGAACGGGGAGACGTAGGAAGCCCCCGCGCGGGCTGCCAGAAGCGCCTGTGCCGCGGAAAATACCAGCGTCACATTGGTCTTCACTCCCTCGGCGGAAAGAACCTTCACCGCCTTGAGCCCTTCGCCGGTCATCGGGATCTTCACAACCATATTGGGGTGGATCTTTGCGATCTGCCTGCCCTCCTCGATCATACCGGCCGCATCTACGGTCGTCGCTTTCACCTCGCCGCTTATGGGTCCGTCCACGATGGAGGCGATCTCGGCGATCACCTGCTCAAAGTTCCTCCCCTCCCTGGCGATCAGGGACGGATTGGTCGTGACTCCGCAGATGATCCCCATCTCATTGGCCTCCCGGATCTCGTCAACATTTGCCGTGTCAATAAAAAACCTCATATACCTGTCCTCTCTTTCATTCGTCTTTTTGTCCCGCGGGCAGCGTTCCCGCATCTCTTTGAGGCTGTCCCGCCGCGCCTTTACAGGGCTCTGGCCGCGTCCACAACGCGGGCGACGGTAAAGCCGAAATACTCAAACAGCGTGGAATACGGGCCGCTGGTCCCGAAACCGTCCATGGTAATGCACACGCCGTCCAGTCCCACATATCTGTCCCAGCCGAAACCGGAAAGCGCTTCCACGGCCACACGCCTGCGCACCGAGCGGGGAAGAACCGATTCGCGGTACTCCTGACTCTGCTCCTCGAACACATCCATGCTGGGCATGGAAACCACGCGGACCTTCCTGCCTTCGCCGGCAAGCTCCTTCTTGGCGGCCGCCACAAGCGGGACCTCGGAGCCGCTTGCAATAAGGATCAGATCCGGCGTCCCCTCGCAGTCGTCAAGAATGTAACCGCCTCTCAGGGCTCCCTTTCCGGTTCCCTCCACGGGAGGAACATTCTGTCTGGTCAGCACAAGGGCCGTGGGAGTTTTCTTCTCCGTCAGGGCGCTGTACCACGCGGCCGCCGTCTCCATTCCGTCGCAGGGGCGGAATACATGGAAATTGGGAAGGGAGCGGAGCATAGCCATCTGCTCCACCGGCTCATGGGTGGGCCCGTCCTCCCCGACTCCGATGCTGTCGTGGGAAAACACATAAATCAGAGGGACTCCCATAATGGCCGACAGCCTGGCCATCGGTTTCACATAATCGCTGAACACGAAGAACGTGGCCACATAGGGCTTCAGTCCTCCGTGGAGAGCCAGCCCGTTGCCGATGGAAGCCATCGCCTGCTCTCTCACGCCGAAGTGCAGGTTGCGTCCCTGAGGGGTATCCGCGGAAAAATCGCATACTCCGGTCATGACCGTCTTGTTTGAAGGGCCCAGATCCGCAGATCCTCCTATCAGATTCGGCAGCCGGTCCTTGATATAATTTATGATTCTGCCGGACACATTCCTCGTAGCGTCCGGTCCTTCCGTCTTTTTGAAAAATTCGCTGTCATTCAGCAGATCCTGCGCCGCGTTTTCGTCGTGGTACCGTTCCCACAGCTCTTCCATTTCGGGATATTCTCCGCAGTATGCGGCGAACATAGCCTTCCACGCGTTCTCCTCCTCTTCCTTCTGAGCGGCAAGACGGCGGAAATGCCCGTAAACCTCCTCCGGCACATAGAAGGACTTGTCCTCCGGCCATCCCAGAAAACGCTTCAGCTCCTTCACATTCTCCCCGCCGAGAGGCTCGCCGTGGGCGCTGGCCTTTCCCTGCTTGGCGGGGCAGCCGTATCCGATCTCCGTGCGGACCGTGATAAAGGAGGGCCTCCGCGTATCGGCCTTGGCCGCCTCGATGGCTGCCCCGATGGCCTCCAGGTTGTTGCCGTCCTCCACGGTAATGGTCTGGAATCCGAACGCATCCATACGCTCCTGCACATTTTCCGTAAAAGCCAGGTCCGTGCTTCCTTCTATGGAGATCCGATTGGAATCGTAGAGGATGATCAGCTTGCCAAGTCCCAGCGTCCCTGCCAGAGAAAAGGCCTCGGAGGAGATTCCTTCCATCATACAGCCGTCGCCGCCCAGAGCGAAGGTGTAGTGATCCACTACAGGGTAATTTTCCCGGTTGAAAACGCCTGCCAGGTGCTTCTCCGCGATCGCCATTCCTACCGCCATAGCCATTCCCTGTCCAAGAGGGCCTGTGGTAGCCTCCACACCAGCTGTATGGCCGTATTCGGGATGCCCCGGCGTCGCGGATCCCAGCTGCCTAAACTGCTTCAGATCCTCCATGGTCAGCCCGTATCCGAACAGATGCAGCAGAGAATACAGAAGCATCGATCCGTGCCCGCCGGAGAGGATGAATCTGTCTCTGTCCGGCCAGTCGGGATCCGCCGGATTGTGCCTCATATGATTGGCCCAAAGCTCATATGCCATCGGAGCCGCTCCCAGAGGCAGTCCGGGATGACCCGAATTGGCCTTCTGTATCGCGTCGGCGGAAAGCACACGAATGGCATTTACCGCAGTTTCCTGTACCGTCTTGTTCGTCATAAAGTATCTCCTTTTAGTTGTTGTAGTACCCGTCCCTCTACAATGCCGCCAATTCTTTATAGCTGTTCTTCAGATTGACGTACAGCTTTTTATACAGCTTGTGGTACTCCGAATAGACCGCCGCCGTATCCTCGTCAGGGCTGCTCTGCCGGTCGGCCAGGACCAGCCGGTCGCAGGCGGATTCTACGCTGTCATAGATGCCGCATCCCACTCCCGCCAGAATGGCGGCCCCCAGGGACGGCCCCTCGGCCTGCTGTACCGTCTTGACCGGACAGTCATAGACATCCGCGAGCATCTGCCGCCAGGCAGCGCTCTTTCCTCCTCCGCCGCATACGATCATCTCGTCCACATCCACACCCATCTCCCGAAGGATATCCTTGCAGTCCGCCAGGGAATACGAAACACCCTCCATAACCGCCCGCAGCAGATGGGTCTTCGTATGGATGGCCGAAAGGCCGAAGAACACTCCCCTGCAGTCCGGATCCAGATGCGGCGTCCTCTCTCCCATGAGATACGGCAGATAGATCAGCCTGTCGCTTCCCGCGGGGACGGAACGGATGTCATGGTCGATCAGCTCATAGACATCCACCCGCATCTCGTCGGCGGCAGCGATATAATCCTGACAGAAATTGTCCTTAAACCATTTGAGCGAGAGCCCCGCCCCCTGCGTCACACCCATGACGTGCCACGCGCCGGGGACGGCGCTGCAGCAGGTATGAACACGGCCTTTGGGATCGATGGTCACCTGGCTGGAATGTGCGAAGACCACTCCGGAACTTCCGATGGTGGTAAAGGCGGTCCCGTCTCTGACTACTCCCGTCCCCACGGCGGCAGCGGCATTGTCCCCCGCGCCGCCCGCCACTTTAACGGCGGCAGTCAGGCCCGTCTCTCTGGCAATGTCGGGAAGGAGGGTTCCCGTCACTTCACAGGACTCATACATTTTTCCGAGCCATTCCCGGGGGATCTCCATCTTTTCCAGCACCTCGTCCGACCAGCATCTCTCCGCCACATCAAAAAGCTGCGTCCCGCTGGCATCGGAAACCTCCGTGGCGAATTCCCCGGTCAGCACATAGCGGATATAATCCTTCGGCAGCAGGATATGCCGGCACCTGGCATAATTTTCCGGCTCGTTTTTACGGACCCAGAGGATCTTGGCCGCCGTCCACCCGGTCAGAGGAGGGTTGGCGGTGATCTCAATCCATTTATACCGGGGCATGAGCATCAGCATATCCTCCACCTCCGCTCCGGTACGCTGGTCGCACCAGATAATGGACGGGCGGATCACCTCTCCGTTCTCGTCCAGCATGACCAGACCGTGCATCTGCCCGGAAATCCCGATCCCCTGAATATCGGCTGCCGGTATTCCCGCCTGCACCGTCACCTGCTTCAGCGTCCTGAGCACGGCGTCCCTCCAGTCCTCCGGATTCTGCTCCGCCCAGCCGTTCTGCGGCTGATACAGCGGATAAGAAGCGGAGGCGGAAGCCATAATCGTCCCCTTCTCGTCAAAAAGAACCGTCTTGGTCGCCGACGTACCCACGTCGATTCCTATCAGGTAATACATTGTCCCCTCCTTCTCTTTTCCTTACATCCTCTCCGGAGCTTCAAATCCCAAAAGATCGATGCACGTTTCCAGAACCCGCTTTACCAGTGTGATCAGCGCAATATAACCGGCCTTCCTGCCCGGATCCTCCTCCTTGAGGATCGGGGTGGTATTATAAAAGCCGCTGAACGCGTCGGAAAGCTCATATACATACTGGCAGAGCTTGTGGGGAGCCGTCTCGGAAAAGGATGCCTCTATCACTTCATTGTAAGCGGCAAGCTTTCTCATAAGCGCCTTTTCCTGGGCGGACGACGCTTCCGGTATAACGGCCGTCCCCCGTTCCTCCCGGGGCGTCTCCTGCTCATATCTGGCCAGAATCGACTTGATCCGGACAATAGTATAAAGAATATACGGACCGGTATTGCCCTCGAACGAGGTGAAACGGTCAATGTCAAAAATATAGTCCTTGGAAGCCTGATTGGACAGGTCCCCGTATTTCAGGGCCGCAAGCCCAATGATACGGGCGGCCGTCCTTGCCTCCTCCTCATCCATGGTCCGGTTCTCCATGATCCGGGCGTATACCGCGTCGTCGATCTCCTTCACCAGGTTCTCCAGGCGCATGACGCCTCCGTCCCTGGTCTTAAACGGTCTTCCGTCCTTTCCGTTCATGGTTCCGATCATCAGGTGGATCATCTTCCTGTCAGGAGACACATAACCGGCTTTTCTGGCCACACGGAACACCTGGATAAAATGAAGCTCCTGGCGTTTATCCGTAATATAAATATATTCAAAGGGAGCGTAAAGCTTCTCTCTCTCTATGATCGTCCCCAGATCGGAGGTGGCGTAGAGCGCGGCTCCGTCGGACTTGCGGATAATACAGGGCGGAAGCTCCTTGGGATCGCCGTCTTCCGCAATATCCACGACCAGCGCCCCCTCGCTCTCATAGGCGAGCCCGCGCTTCCGCAGGTCTTCGATCAGTCCCGGAATATAGTCCTGAACATCGCTTTCGCCCTTCCACAGATCGAAGGTCACCCCGAGGCTTTCGTAGTTCTTCTTCAGATCCGCCACGGAAACATCCATGATATGCCTCCAGATGGCGCGGTACGGCGGGTATCCGTTCTGAAGCCGGAATGTGGCCTCCTGTGCCCTGGCTTTGAATTTTTCATCCGTCTTCGATCTGGCGCTGGCAGCCGGATACATCTCTTCCAGCTCGCCGATGGTAAACGGCGCCTGTTCCGGATAATCCCCGTTATATTTTTCATCAAAATACACCAGCTCCGGCTGTCTCTCCCGAAGCTCCTCGATGACCAGCCCCATCTGGAGCCCCCAGTCTCCCAGATGCACGTCGCCGATCATATGGTAGCCCAGAAAGCTCCCCATCCGCTTGATCGTCTCTCCGATAATGGCCGAGCGCAGATGTCCTACATGGAGCGGTTTCGCCACATTGGCTCCTCCATAATCCACGATCACCGTTCTGCCTCCGCCTATAGGCTCCAGCCCGAGCCTGTCCTCCGAGGCCATCCGGTTCAGATAACCGGCAAGATACGATTCCTGAATGCTCAGATTGATAAAGCCCGGCATCACCGCGTCGATCTGTGAAAACAGATCCGCGCTGCTTTGCCGGAGGGCATCCGCTACGTCCTGCGCGATGTCGATGGGCTTCTTTTTGTACGCCTTGGCGGCGGCCATCGCTCCGTTGCACTGGTATTCACACAGGTCCGGACGGTTGGACAGCGTCACCTTCCCGTAATCCGCTTCGTATCCGCAGGCAGAAAACGCCGCACGCACCTGCCCCGCGATACAGTCAAGAATTTTCTCCACAATCGGTCTCCTTTTCTGCAAAATCATCCTTTCAGCGAAACCATTATACAAGATTCCCCCCGGAAAAGCAACCCGAAAAAAATGTCCGAAAACCCAATCTTTTCGGCTTTCGGACATTTTTTTCGTTATTTTGCACTATAGAGGAACTCGAACAAAGGGTCCGATCCCCCAAAAGCAGAGACATTACGCTCTGGAAAGATACTCTCCCGTCCGGGTATCGATCTTGATTCTGTCGCCGGTGCTGACAAAAAGAGGAACAAATACGGTGGCGCCAGTCTCCACAACGGCCGGCTTCGTCGCTCCCGTAGCGGTATCGCCCTTGAATCCGGGTTCGGTATCCGTGATCTCCAACTCCACGAACAGCGGAGGCTCCACGGAAAACACCTTGCCGTTGTAGGAGCATACCTTGCACATCTCATTCTCCTTGACGAACTTCAGCGCATCTCCGATCAGCTCGCTGCTCAGCGCGATCTGCTCGTACGTATTGGTATCCATAAAATTATATAAATCGCCGTCGGCATACAGATACTGCATATCCACTCTGTCAATCCTCGCAGCCGGGAATTTCTCCGTCGGACGGAACGTTTTCTCGACCACGCCGCCGCTCATCACGTTCTTGATCTTCGTTCTGACAAACGCGGCTCCCTTGCCCGGCTTTACGTGCTGGAATTCAAGGATCTGATATACGCTTCCGTCAATCTCCAGTGTAACGCCGTTTCTAAAATCGCCTGCTGATATCATAAATGATGCTCCTCCTTCAGATATATCTATTCTTTGCGGTGTTTAGTCCTTTTCATTCTATACTAAATATTCTATTCTTTCAACCATTTTTTTTCAAATCTTGATTTTTTTCACGCCCGCGCCGCGATGCTCCGCATCAAAAGGCGCCCGGCAGGCTTGCGGCTTTATTATGGATTTATCGGCCCATAATTCGGCCTGGAGGATCCGCAGATCCCCCAGGCCGCTGTTTTCCGAATATAGGTTTTACCGGTCCGTTTCCTTCTTTCTCTGGCCCAGAACTCCGAACGTCCCCATCATGGCCAGCGCTGCCAGGCCAAACAGGGCCGCCGCTCCCACCGGCCTGTCGTCGCCGGTCTGCGGCACCGCGGCAAGCGGCGTATCCTCGTCTGTGATCATGACCGGCTCCTCCGGTGTGCCGGACAGCGGCATCGGATTGTCCGGGATCGCCTCGATCGGGGAATTTCCCGGTCCCGGCGCGGTGCTGTCGCCCGACGGAGTTACCGGCGTGGGATACGTAGGTCGGGTCGGAGTTTCCGGTTTGTCCGGCTCAGTCGGAATCTCCGGTTTATCCGGTTCGGTCGGAATCTCCGGTTTGTCCGGTTCGGTCGGAATCTCCGGTTTGTCCGGCGCTTTCTCCCACACCGCATACAGCCACTTTATATTGAATTCCGCGGTAAGGTCGGCAGGAAAGGCGATCGTGTCTCCGCCATGATATAAAGCTTCCGCTGCATCCGCGGTCCTGGCCCATCCCTTAAAAATATATCCGTCGCGGGTCGGCTCATGTTTGTCAACTTCGACTTCAATCTCTCTTGCCGAACTGAACCACCCGCCGCGCTCCGGGGGATTCTCTCCGCCGTTGGCATCATAGTACAGATAATATGTATAAACGGATGCGTGCGTACCGTTGCCGTTCTCCGGCAGCGTGGGCGGGACGGAGCCCTCGTCCCCCCATATCGCATAATAGGTCAGTTCATTGTTCAAAAATTCGGTTGTTACAAGGATCACCTTTTCACCCGGTATCACTACGGGGCTGTGATTGAATTTAAAAGTCGCCCACCCCATAAATACCTTTCCTTCCAGAGCAGGTTTCTCTTCAGGAACAACAAATCCTACAGCCTTGCTTCCTGTCGTTACGGTAACAGCCATATCTTCAGGCACACCCGTCACGCCGTCGGCATTCGCATCAAAGTGAATGGTATATGTATCGCCCTTCTTTTCCGGTTCCGGTTCCGGCTGCGGTTCCGGATCTGCCGGATCCGGATCCGGCGCCTCCTCCCACACGGCATAAAGAACCAGCTCCTTTACCAGGCCGCTCTCATCAAACGGTATATCATTTACCGTAAAAGAATTGTTGTATGTGCGGTCATTTTCCGACGCTTCCGGATCTCTGGACCAGCCTTTCCATACGTAATGGTCGCGTTTCAGATTTGTAATGGCCTGAAATACAGCGGTCTGCGCCTGCCTGTGGCTGGTGACCTCCCTGCTCCTGGGTTCGGCAGAGCCATCATGGAACGCTCCTCCGTTCGGATCGAATACAACGCGGAACGTGTATGTTTTTTCCCATACCGCATAAAGCGTCACAGAGATCTCCCCGCTGTCCGGCAGTGCGATCTCGACCTCTTCTCCCGCTTTTCCCAAAAGCTCGCCGGCGTCCCTGCTAAGCGCCCATCCCAAAAATGTATTGCCATGTATTGTAGGGCTCTCGCTTTCCTCCGGCAGGCGGATTCTGACTGTGGCTCCCGGCATACCGATCACGGTCGCGCGGGACGGACCGTTATTTCCGTCATTTGAATGGAATATCAACGTAAACTCTTTTTCCTCGGGTTCCGGATCGGGGTCGGGGCTCAACGGCTCCCAGACGGCATAAAGCGTAGCCTCCTTTTCGGTTGAGGTGTAAGATTCACCCGCCCTATAAATGGGGTCTTCCTCCGACCACGACGCTTTTTCCGACCAGCCCTTAAATACATAGCCTTCGCGCTCCACGGACGGAAGTTCAAAGGACGCGCTCTCATTGGCGGGAGCCTTTTTCGTGATATCGCTCGGCGACGGTACCTCAGCCGTATTGGTATCAAAATGGAGCGTATATGTTTCCTCGGCAGGCTGCGTCGGCTCCGCACCCTCTTCCTTCCAGATGCCCCATAATTTCAAAGTATAATTCGGCGTCTCATCATTCAGGGGAATCGTAATCGAATCGCCGGTCGAATAAACAATCTCCTGAGAGTCAGATGAGGTTCCCCATCCCTTCAGTGTATACTCATTACCATTGTGCGTAATGGAGGGCAGCGCGACCGTATACTCCCCCGCCTCATCACATTTCCTGGTGTCCGAATAAACAGACATCATTTGAGGTTCACCCTTTACTACCCATTGATATGCCGTAAAATTCCCGACAGGATAATTTCCATACAGAGTAACGCTGTATGAATACTTATATGATTTCTCCCAGACGGCATAAAGCGTTACTTCTGTAGAACCCTGCGGAAAATTAATAGGTGCGCTCCATCCAGGGGATGTTAAATTGGGGGTCGCTTTCTCAGCGCTGCTCTCATAAGCCCACCCTTTAAATATGTATCCGCTTCTCGTCGGCGTTTTCGTCGGCAACGTTATTGTCTTTTTTGTCGTTATTATGGAATCCGGTGCGTCTTCACCGCCGTTTGCGTCAAAATGTACTGTATATACAGTCTCTGCCATCAGCATCCAGTTTTCCGATATAGGCGCCGCCTGAGCAAAGATATTTCTGATCACTGTCTCCTGTTCTGCAGCAACAGTCCCCGCTGCGGAACCTGTGTCAGCAGCGGTTTCTTCCGTGGTTTCCGTTTCGGCAGTCTCTTTGGAAGCCGATTCCATGGTCTCCGCAGCGGCCTTCTCCGTCTCCTCCAGGGAGCTTTCTGCCGTCTCTTCCGGGAGGCTTTCCGCTGTCTCTGTGATCCCGGCATCAGCTTCTTCGGTCAGCGCCGCTCTCTCATCCGCCGCATCAGACATACTCTCCGCCAGGGATTCCGTCTCATCTGCAGGCGTGCTCTCCTCCGCAGCGGACGATTCCGCCGCCAAGCCTGCCGGCTCCGTCAGAGCCGTTTCCGTCGCCAGGGACGAAAAAGAGCACAGGCTGAATACCATGGAAACCATCAGAACTGCCGCCCCCCGCGGCGTGCAGCGGTTTTCCACCTCACTGTCAATCTTTTTTTCATAAATACTGCTTCCTCCTTTTCTTTCTCCTGTCTGCCGCTGACCGTTTCCGTCAGAGGAATCGACCCCCCGGCCTATCCGATTTTCATCGTCATGACTGCCGAATCTGTCCCGGGATATCGGCCGTTTTCACAGATATGTATCCTCTGCAAAAACATTTCTTACATTTCCGCGTTTAATTATATCATTTTTTACATAAAAACACAACATTAAACGATTAAAAACGCTTAAAAAATGCAAATACTCAGGGCCGTTCGCCGATATGGCGCGTTCACTCACATAAAAATACCGAAACAGTCAGGCAAAACCGCTGTTTCGGCATTGTCGGTACCGATCTTAGAACAACACAGACCGGCGGGAAATCACACCTTTCCCGTCAGCCAGTCCATCGCCAGCGCATATCCTTTTAATCCGAGTCCCGTGATCTGCCCGGTACACGCCGGGGCCGTCACGGACGTATGGCGAAATTCCTCTCTCTTGTGAATATTGGAAATATGCACCTCGATTTTGGGGATCTCCACAGAGGCCAGGGCGTCTCTCAGCGCATAGCTGTAATGAGTAAATGCCCCCGGATTGATGATAATGCCCTCCACCTTCGTGTGGTAGGCTTCCTGGATCTTATCAATAATAGCCCCTTCATAGTTGCTCTGGAACACTTCCAGCTCATGTCCCTCTTCCGCAGCCTTATTCCGCAAAAGAGCTGACAGATACTCATAATCCTCCGTCCCGTAGATCCCTTTTTCCCGGATCCCCAGGAAATTCAGGTTGGGACCGTTGATCACCAGAAGCTTCATGCAAATTCCTCCTTTTTTGCCGGCGTTCTCCGGCACAGCCGTCTCTTTCTCACAGATTTATCCGTTTCCGTATCTCGTCGGCTACCTTCTCCGGCCTGCGGGAATCGGTATCCACACTGATATGTGCCGCATCCGCATAGAGCGGTTCTCTCTGCTTTAAAAGCTCAGTGATCTTTTCCTGCCTGTCTCCGCCCTGGAGCAGGGGCCGCGACCGATCCGAGGCAAGCCGCTTAATAACCGTCTGCGGTTCCACGCGCAGATAGACTACCGTTCCCATGCTCCGGAGAAGCTGCCGGTTCTCTTCCCGCATGGGCATCCCGCCCCCGGTGGAAATCACGGCAGGTTCCCTTCTCTGCAGCAGATCCTTCAGCACCTGGCTCTCCGTCTCCCGGAACGCGTTTTCTCCTTTCCGGGCAAATATCCGGCTGATGGGCATCTGCGCTTTTTCTTCAATCATAGCGTCTGTATCCAGCAGAGGAAGCGAAAGCTTTCGCGACAGGATCCGCCCCACGGTGGATTTCCCGGCGCCCATGAAACCGATCAGGATAATGTGGCCGCAGGGCCCGTCATTTCTGATATCATTTTCACCCATTCAGCCGTTCCTCCATCCTGTCCCGGACGGCCAGAAGCGCTTCGTCGGAAATAATCGATCCGGGATTCCAGAGTTCAAAAGCCGCGGCTCCCTGGTAGAGCAGCATATCCAGCCCGTTAACGCACGTTCCTCCCGCCTCCTCCACCATACGGGCAAAGCGGGTCCTGACCGGCGTATAGATCACATCCACCGCCGAACGGATCTTCCGATAGAAGCGTTTGTCCTCGATCGGAGCGGCATCCCCGTTCGGGTGCATTCCTACGCTTGTGGTCTGGACCGCAAGGTACGAATCTCCTTCCAGGCGCTCCCACTCATTCAGGGACAGCACCCTGATCTCCGGTTCGGAATGTCCTCCGTCACCCTGTCTTTCCCTAAACAGTCCCCGGAGCATTCCTGCGATCTCCTCCGCCCTCTCCCGGCTCCTGTTCAAAACAGTCACCGAAGCCGCTCCTTCCTCCGCAAAGAGGCACGCCGCGGCGCGGGCGGCTCCGCCTGCTCCGATCAGAAGGCAGTCGCTTCCCTTGATCCGCATCCCATGCCGCTTCATCGACCGTGACAGCCCTTCTACGTCCGTATTATAGCCCACAAAACCGTCATCCGTCCGCAGAAGAGTATTCACGGCCCCCATGTGCAGGGCCGATCCGTCCAGCCGCGAAAGGCAGCGGATCACCTTCTGCTTGTACGGAATCGTCACGTTCAGCCCCCGGAATCCCAGAGCATAAGCCCCCCTCACCGCATCCTCCAGCCCGTCCTCCTGAACAAGGCAGGGGACATAAGCATAATCCGCGCCCGCCGCCTCCGCAAAAAGCCGGTGCATGAACGGAGAAAGGGAATGGCCGACCGGGTTGGCTATCAGCCCGCAAACCACCGCGTTTCCAGTAATCATGTCGTCTCTCCTTTTATTATCCTTCCGGTCTTCCTCCGTCTCTTCTGTAAAACCAGAGGATCACCGACTCCAGGGCGCGCTTGAGGACGATCTGGATCTCCTCCTTCGGGTCAATCGGCATGACAAGAAAAGCCGTCACTCCCGCCCGTTTGGCCCCGTACACATCCGTAAAAATCTGGTCTCCGACAAAAACCGTCGTCTTTCTGTCGGTCCCCATCTGCTCCATCGCCCGAATATACGCGCTTCTTCCCGGCTTTCCCGCCTTGTACAGATATCCGGATCCCACCGCCCTGGCAAACGGCTCCACACGTTCTTTTTTGTTGTTGGACACCAGGCACGTCCCAAAGCCCAGGGCATGAAGACGCGCAAACAGTGAGAGGGTCCTCTCATCTGCGGGAGCTCCATGGGGCACCAGCGTATTGTCAATGTCAAAGATTATCCCTCTGATGCCGTCCTGATACAGCTGTTCGTACGGTACGGCCGCGGCGGATACAAACCACCGGTCCGGATAGAACTGTCTGATCATCTTATCCGCCTATTTCTTCAAAAGCTTTCCCAGCTCGTCGATAAATGTGTTCACATCTTTAAATTCCCGGTACACAGACGCGAAACGGACATACGCCACCTCGTCCAGTTCCTTGAGCTTGCTCATCACCAGCTCCCCTATCACGGAAGTACGTACTTCTTTTTCTTCCATATTGAATACCGCGTTCTCCACCTGATCGATAAGGGCATCGATCTGCTGCGGAGAAACCGGACGTTTATGACAGGCCCGCAGAAGCCCTCCCTCCAGCTTGCTCCGGTCATAAACCTCCCTGGACTCATCCTTCTTGATAACCATAAGGGGCATGGTTTCCAGCTTTTCGTATGTAGTAAAACGCTTGCCGCAGCATTCGCACTGACGGCGGCGGCGGATCGCCGAATTCTCTTCTGCCGGTCTGGAGTCGATCACCTTCGTATTGTCTTCATTGCAATATGGGCATTTCACGGAAAGTACCTCCTGAACAATTCTTCCTTTGCTTTCATTGTATCCCAGAAGCCCGATCCGCGCAAGCACCTTTTTCAGTCCTTCAGCACTTAAGCGGCTCCTCCACTTCTTTCCTGCATACCCTGACCAGAATAATATCGTCCCCTACCTGGCATATATCGCAGAAGGGAATCACATATTCCTTGTCCCGGCCGAGAAATCCGCAGAAGCTTCCCGGCCCCGGTACGATGATCGCCGTCATCCTGCCGTCGCATATATCAAAATCCACGTCTCCTACAAAGCCAAGCCGCTTACAGTCCTCGACATTGATAACTTCCTTCTGTTTCAGCTCCGATATCCTCAAAACGCATAGGACCACCTTTTTTGCTCTCGGTGTATCCTATGCGTTTTCAGTCCTGTCTTATTCTATGATGCCAAAAGCAGTGTGCCCCCCGGCATCATTCCGTGTAAGGTGCGCCCGTACCGTCAGTCTTCTGCTGTTCCGCTTCCGGGGCCGTCTGCTGTACCGCTCCGGCCGGTTCCTGTGCCGAAGCACCCTGCTGCGCCGCTTCAGCCAACTCTTGTGCCGGCGCCTCCTGCTGCACCATCCCCGAAGCTTCCCACGACGGAGCTTCCTGCTGCGCCGCATTATACTGCGGCTGCTGCGCTCCGTACGCCTGCTGGCCGTACTGACCCTGCGCTCCATAAGGCTGCTGCCCGTACTGACCCTGCTGCGCTCCGTAAGGCTGCTGGCCGTACTGGCCCTGCGCTCCGTACGCCTGCTGGCTGTACTGGCCCTGCTGCGCTCCGTACGCCTGCTGCCCGTACTGGCCCTGCTGCGCCCCGTACGCCTGCTGCCCGTACTGGCCCTGCGCTCCGTACGCCTGCTGCCCGTACTGACCCTGCGCTCCGTACGCCTGCTGACTGTACTGAGCCTGCTGCGCCGCATATGCCTGCTGCTGTGCTATCGCTTCTTCTCTTGCTTTTGCCTGTTTCTTCAGATCCAGATAAAACATTGCCTGCGTACATGACATATACGGATTCACCCACAGGAACGCAAGTCCAAAGCTCAGCACGGTGAGGAGAAGGATCCCGAAAAAGCTCAGGCTCAGCACGAAGAAGCGCCATTTATTCCCCTTCATCAGGCGTGCGCTCTCTCCCAGAGCGGCGAAGATCCCCTTGGAGGTGTCATCGGCAAGTATGTAATAGACCTGGCTCCATGCCAGAGACAGCCATATGGTGACCACCAGAAAAACAATGAGATAGATCAGCAGGATCACGCCGAAAACCTCTCCCGACCGGATCGTCAATATGCTGAGGATCGGCAGGGGCAGATATCCCAGCGCAACCAGAAATCCGATGAGCAGCGTCAGAAGCAGATACTTCCAGGGCTTATTCACAAAAACCCAGAAGATCCTGGTCGCCTTCGTCTTTCCGTCAGCCGCCACATCCAGGTACATCCGGTAGAGACTCATGGGCATAAGGCTGACAAGATAAAACGCAACCGCACAGATCAATATCCCGATCACCACAAGCGGCGCCGAATCTCTCATATCAAATCCGATCATGGCAAGGAGCACGGAAAAAGACACCGCCGCCAGCAATAAAATCACCGCCGCAATATAAACGGCGATCTGAGAAATCAGCATTCCGCCGATCACGGCTCCGTAATTGCCCCGTATTGCCTGGCGGGCATTTCTTTTCAGTTCAGATCGTTTTGTTTTCATATGGCACCTCCTTTAGTATAAGCGTGACAGGGAGTTTACTGCATCAGCCAGGACAAACACGGGAACCATCGCCAGTACCATGCCGATCAGGCCCGTCACCATTCCGGCTATTCCCCGCCCCGTCATCTTCTCGTTCCCGGTGGACAGCCATGCAAGTATGACCGCAAGGCTTCCCAGCATAATGCCTCCCAGAACGCTGAACGCGGTGACAATGGCGAGAATGCCGATAGCCATAGAAGCAAGCGCCATATCGTTGCTGTTATTTTTCATATTGATCTCCCTTCTCTTTCCGTATTTTCAGGTTTGCTTCCCTATTTTCATTTATAACACAGAATGAACCTCTTGTAAATAAAAGAATCATTACAAGAGGTTCATTCCGCACGATTCAAAGCCTGAAACAGCGGATTCTTCCGTTTCCGTCAGAACAGCGGGACCACCGCTCCCTCGTAGGTTTCCTCCATAAAGGCTTTCACCTCATCGCTCTCAAGAGCCTCGATCAGGGCCTGAATGGCCGGGTCATTTTCCTCGCCGGCGCGTACCGCGATCACATTGCCGTATGTCGTCGCCGCGATAGACTGGGAATCCTCCACCTGTTACTTTTGCTATTACATCATATTTTGATAATGTTTCTGTTGCTGTTAATGGTTGTTTTACTA